>CALBCY010000050.1 GCA_937927195.1 uncultured Chitinophagales bacterium | reverse complement strand
ATACCAAAATGCTGAAGGAGATTTTAAGACTGTCTTGATTCCATTTTTTATTCCGTAAATTAGTGTCAATCTGAGTTTGCTTGTTTACTATTGAAATGAATAAATAGGATGTTAAACCTATTGTAAAATGTATACAGTTATGAAAAAAATAATATTATTCTTTTGTTTTCTTTTTACGGGATATATTGCTGATGCTCAAGAAACAAATGACACTTTGGAGGTCAAAAAGGTTAAGACGCTTGAGGTAATCAATGAAAAATTGAATGAACTTGAAAAGCAAAGAGGTTTGGAGCCACTTACAACAAGTAAATACGGCAAGATCGTTGAATCCAATGACTCCGTTGAAATAACACGGGTTCGGTCCCTTGATTTGATCATGGAACGATTGGACAGATTAGAACAAGCGCAAGGAATCAAAGCGCCGCCGCCACCACCGAAGCCTAGTAGTACTGTTAAGACAATGGGAGCATCCAATGTTGAAACAAATGAGCCTAGCAATAAGCCAGTAGTTGAGCCAGCAGTTCAGCCAGCAGTTCAGCCAGCAATTCAACCAGCAATTCAGTCGGCGGTTGAACCGACAAAAGATGAGGTCGATGCGAGAGGATATACCGTGAAAGTTGGAGATAATTTTCCGGACTTTGAGATTACTTTGGATGATGGAAGTATCATGAAAAAACAGGATTTTGAAGGCAAAGTTGTGATGCTTCAATTTACCGCTTCTTGGTGTGGAGTTTGCAGAAAAGAAATGCCATTGATTGAAGAGGAGATTTGGAGCAAATTGAAAGAGCGGGATGACTTTGTTTTATTGGGAGTTGACAGAGACGAGCCCCTAGAAAAAGTATTGGAGTTTAAGGGGCAGACGGGAGTAACTTATCCTTTGGCATTGGATCCAGGCGCTGACATTTTTGGCTTGTTCGCATCCAAAAGAAGTGGCGTAACAAGAAACGTGATCGTCGATCAAAACGGCAAGATAGTTTTCTTGACCAGATTGTTTGAACGTGGAGAGTTTGATGAAATGAAAGAAAAAATATTTGAATTGTTAAAATGAGCAAACTATGTGATTCTCACAAATTGAAATCATAAAAAAAGGCTATGTGTTCTATGTGAACTATGTGTTTCAAAAAATCAACGATTGAGCAGCATGGAGAATTAAAAGTCCAGAAATTGAAAAGATAAAAAAAGGCTATGTGTTCTATGTGAACTATGTGGTTCAAAAAATCAACGATTTAGCTATATAAAAATTAAAAGTCCAGAAATTGAAATCATAAAAAAAGACTATGTGTTCTATGTGAACTATGTGTTTCAAAAAAACAAACAATGAATGTCCCTAAAATTATCCATTGGATTGCCACCTTTGTCATGTGTGGAATGTTTGCTTTCTCGGCATGGATGTATTTCACGAAATATGAAATGGTTCAAGGCTTTTATGATCACTTGGGTTTCCCAGGTTGGATGATTTATCCCTTAGCGACTGCAAAAGTTCTCGGCATAATCGCTATTTTGACCTCAAAAGTTAAGGTGCTCAAAGAATGGGCTTATGCAGGATTTTTCTTTGATGCGAGTATGGCCATAGCGGCTCATCAAATTGCGGACGGTGCAGGCTCAACGATGGCAATTATTGCCTTGGTGGCTACTGTGATATCGAGGTTTACGGATTACAGGTAATCAATAGAAGGCCAAAGCTCTTTTGATTTCAAGGGACAATCGTTCGAGAATTTCAAACAAAAAATGAATTGATTGATATTGAGCTGGGCAATTCGACAGCTGGTATTTATTACATTGTGGTTGAAAGTGAATCAGGCGTTTGGACTGAGAAGGTGGTAGTGGTGAACTAAAAGGAGTTTCTTGGATCGCTCCATTGTTCAGCATTCCGATTAATACCAAAATTAAATCTCTAATCAAAATTTAACATTCCATCCAAAATTATTTAACAATCCTAACGTTTAAAGTGACAGAAAAAGTTTTTATTTTAGCACAAACCTATTCAGTATGGAAGCTTTAGTTTACAAAAAAAGAGAGGAAAATATTGCCATGCCCATTTTCGGGATTATCGCAATTACCTTAACCTTGTTTCTGTTTTACGTAGATGAGGGGTACAACAGTTTTCAATGGATGGCGGATATTAAAAATTGGTTTTGTTTCATTTGTTATTCAGCAGGCTTCTTCTTGGGCCAAACCATTTTGTTCATCGCCTTTCAAAGGTTGAGCAATGTCCTAAAATATCCACTCAGCATCATCGGTGGACTGCTGGTAGGATTTTTTATATCAGTAATCCTTATGGGATCACTGGGTATTTTATTCCAAATATTTTAAAAGCTATTTTTCGAAATTTTGTTTTCTTGAAATGAATTTCTTCGCTAAAGGCTAAAGGCTAAATTCTAAAGGCTAAGAAGCCAAGAATGTTCTCAACATCTTATAAAACTTCTCCTCCTCTTCTAGATAAGGATTGTGTCCACTTTTTTCAAACATTTCGAATTGAGCATTGGGCATAAATGTTTTATACTGAACATTGTATTCCGGTGTTGAAACCCCATCATATCTTCCGGCGATGATCAAAGTTGGACAGTTCAGTTTGTTTAAATCTTTCCTGAAATCTGTATCCATCATAGAGCCACTTACAAAGAAATCTGCGTCTCGTCCGATGATGCCATAATAGACCTCACTGTTCCAGCCTCGAAATTTTTTGTCTGGCGATTTTTGTTTGATTGACGTATCATGGTAATAAATGTACTTGATGGGAAGATTGCCATAAATTTCACTAAACAAAGGATCACTAGAGACATATCCCAAATTGCGGAGCGAATCTATTATGTTCCACTTTTCCGGAAAGTGCGTTTTTGAATAATGATTGTAGCTGTCGCAATTGGCTTGCCACATTTCACCCGAATGAAAGCCACTGATCAATACCATTTTATCAACATTTTCTGGATGTTGAATGGCGTAAGCCTGAGCCACCACCGTTCCATAGGAATGTCCGCAGAGTGAAATTTTATCGAGTTTCAAAGCTTTTCTAATGGACTCCGTTACCGCCACATCATTTTGAATAGAATATTCAATTGGGTCTTCTGCATCATCAGACAATCCGCGCCCCAACATGTCAATAAAAATCAATTGATACTTGTCCGAAAAGACTTTGAAATTCTCTTCCATATAATCGTGAGAATTGCCCGGACCGCCAGCAAAGAAAAAAATAGGCTTTCCTTGTCCCATCACTTCAATATGAATTTGATAATTTTCAAAGTCAATTTTTTGGGATTTTACTTGGTCATTTTTTTTATCATTCTGTCCCAAAATTTTATCATTCTGTCCCAAAATAGGCATAGGAGGAGTCGATGGAAATAGCTGGCTTGAGATTATCAATAGAAAGCTAAGTAGTAAATTTAATTTCATAATTGTTCGAGTGAAATGGATTTATTCTATGCATTGTTCATTGTAAAATAGAACAATTTTTTTGATTAAAATTTCACGATCAGTTGCAAAGGTGAAATCTTTATTTTCCATTTTTTGAATTTCAGCTAAAAGCAAAGGACAAGATCGAAAAAAGGAAGTCAATGATTCAATGTATTGGGTGGTTCTCAGTGATCGAACGATTTGTTTGTTCCTTTCGAATATGAAATATTTTTCTCCATTATTATAAACGTTAGAAAGCAACTTGAGCTTTCCTTCTAGTTCCAATTTCATAAAAATGATTTCCCCTGTCTTGGTTTTTCGGCTGAGCATCCTTATTTTTTCTTTTTTGTAATTGAACCAGATTTTTACGGTATCTGCTGGAAACAATAAATGCTTAAAACCATCTGAATCGATGTATCGAATGCTTTGCTTTATTTTATTGAAATCGATGCCTGATTTTTGAGGAATGCTTGGGACTATAAATGTCACATCTATGGTGTCAGGCAAATCTGTCAACTTAACTGTCAACTTAATGATTTGACCTGTTACATTTCTGGATTGCATTTCAAGACAACCTAACAAAATCAGAGACAATGAAAAAATAATTTTGAAGACGGAAATTCGTGAACTCATGGGTAAACTCATAATTGGCTTTGGATGGTTGAAAGGTCTTGGCATTTAATTCGGCTGAATTTAGCTATTTAGGCTGAAATTCGATAATTTTTGAATATTAAAGTAGATTGTTTGGGTATTGGTATGTTTTCTCAAATCAAAAAAGTGCCCTGAATTGTTTAGTACAAAATAAGGCCATTTTATAAATGAAAGAATAAATAATAAAATTCAAAAAATATAGGTAAATTAAATCATGAAAAAATCAGTTTATCAGTTATTTGCCTTAACAATGGGATGCTTGTCATTCCTTCTTTTTAGCTGTTCTAGTCCTACTGCGAAATCATCAGTAGATGCTACTGCTAAAGGTGAAAATAAAACTCAGAAAGAAAACAAGACGGCTTATCCCATTGATCTCCTGCCGGTTTTGAAAGATTATAAAATACTGTTGGGGAACGGTACAAGCGCCAATGACTTAACAGATTTTGAGCATAAAGAATACTTCTATACTGAAAATGATGGAACTGATTGGGTGGTTTACAAAACACCAAATTCTGGAACAACCTCTCCGAATTCAAGTAATACAAGATCGGAATTAGGACAGATCAAAGAATGGCTTCCTAAAACGGGTGGCAGGATGACAGGTGGTTTAAAAGTGATGCATGTGTCCACTTCTGGAGATGCTCGAGTTGCCGCTTCCTATTCTGTTGTAATAGGACAAATACATAGCAATGAAGGGCATAAAAACGAGCCTTTAAAAATATTTTATAAAAAATTTCCTGGCCATACAAAAGGATCTGTTTATTGGAATTATGAAATCAATACGAAGGGTGACAATTCGAAAAGATGGGATTATTCAACGGCTGTTTGGGGTCATGATATGTCAGTGATAGGATCGGCTCCTGATGTCTATCCTGAAGAACCTAAGGATGGAATAAAGCTGGGAGAAGAATTTAGTTATGAAGTAAATGTGCACAATGGTATCATGTATTTAACCTTTAAAAGTAAAGGGCATCCCGCAAAGAAATTCACGAAAAGCTTGGTATCCTCTGAGTATGTTAAAGACGCTGATATCCCGAAACAAATAAGAGAATTGTACGCTGTAATAGATCGGGATGGGACAGAGAAAGCAAATGCATATGAAGGAGAATTGCAGTTTTTTAAGCAAGGAGCCTATAATCAAACGAATGGAAAAGCTCCAGAGACGAATATGGTTTGGAGTTCAGGCTCAAACACCTTTGACGGAGATTTAGCAAAACAATATTCAAACGGAAGTTACACGGAAGTGTGGTTTAAAGAGAGTAGTTTAGGCCCAGGTATTCCACCAAGATAAATATGAATACAAAGGCAAGAATCTCATCAATATTAAATGGGAATGGTTTAGATCATTCAATTACTGGTATTCCAAGTTTTAATTTATCTGACTTAAATGTTCTTACTGATATAGAATTTACCTTGCCAAGCAATTTGAGGCTGGGCCATTTGGCAGAAAAGATTGTTTCAGCATTGATAAAAGCGTCTACCAATTATGAAATCCTATATGAAAATGTTCAACTAATTGAAGATAAAAGAACCATTGGTGAAATAGATTTCATAATACAAAACAAAAAATCAGAGCAGCTCATTCACCTAGAATTTGCTTATAAGTTTTATTTGTTTGACCCTCAACTTTCAACTGAGGCAATAAACAATTGGATTGGCCCGAACAGGAATGACTCTTTGAAGGAGAAATTAGAAAAATTAAGAAAGAAGCAATTTCCCTTGCTATACCATCCCTGTGCAAAGTCGGAGTTTAATGCAATACCAATAGACGAAGTTTCTCAATCTTTATGCCTATTGGTTTCCTTGTTTGTCCCGTATGAATTTAAAGAAAGTTTGAGCCCTGTTTATGAAAGGGCCATCAGGGGCTATTATCTAAACTTTGATGCATTTTCTAGCTTGGAAAATTCTGAAAAGACTTATTATTTGCCTTCGAAAAAGGAATGGGGAATGGATCCTTCCGAAAATGAAACATGGGCAGATTTTGAAGGTGTTGAAAAACAGATTTCTGTCAATATGAAAGAAAAACAAGCGCCTCTATGTTGGCAAAAAGCGGGAGAGGCTTATTCAACATTTTTTATTGTTTGGTGGTAGTTTTTGATGAATGGCTTTGGAGCAAAGAATGACTTTTATGTGTGGAGGAGGGTAAAAGAAGAAAGGACAAATGGCTAATAGCATTTGTCCTTTCTTCTTTTTACTTATAAAATGTGTCAAAATTATACTGCATCTACTTGTTCAAATAATCCTAGTTTTTTTGAAATTTGATACATTTTTTCAACAGCTGTCGAGATTTGTTCCTTTGTGTGCGTAGACATTAAGGAGAATCTAATCAATGAGGAAGTGCTGGGTACTGCTGGTGAAATAACTGGATTGACAAAGACGCCTTGTTCCAATAAAGATTTTGTTAGAATGAAAGTTTTATTATCATCTCGAATCATGATGGGAATGATAGGTGTTTCAGAATGTCCCGTATCAAAACCAGCTTCGACTAGTAACTTTTTCGCAAAATTTGTATTTTCCCAAACTTTGGCGATCCTTTCAGGTTCTTGTTCTATTAGTCTTAGAGCGGCAAGGGCACTGGCGGCATTTGCCGGAGCGATACTTGCACTGAAAATAAGGGATCTGGCGTGGTGTTTTATGTAATTCATTGTATTGCTGGTACCAGCAATAAATCCACCGATGCTTGCCAATGATTTACTGAAGGTCCCCATAATGAGATCGACCTGATCAGCCACACCAAAGTGATTGGCAGTTCCTCTTCCACAATCGCCCATAACACCTAGCCCATGCGCATCATCTACCATAATATTGGCATCGTATTTCTTGGCTAGTTCGACAATTTGAGGCAATTTTGCTAAATCTCCTTCCATACTGAAAACACCATCTACGACAATCAATTTCAATTTGCCAGGTTCAGTTCTTTTGAGTATTTTTTCCAATGACTCCATGTCATTGTGCTTGTATTTGAGGGATTTGGCAAAAGATAAACGTGTACCGTCAATAATGCAGGCATGGTCCCATTCATCGAGGATAATATAGTCATGGCGACCAGGGATACAGCTTATAACGCCCAGGTTCACCTGATATCCGGTACTAAAAACGAGGCTTTCCTCTTTGCCAACAAATTTGGCGAGGGCTTCTTCCAATTCTATATGGAGGTCAAGCGTTCCGTTGAGGAATCGAGATCCGGCACATCCAGAGCCATATTTATCAATGGCGGCCTTTGACGCTTCTTTTAATTTTGGATGGTTGGTAAGGCCCAGATAGCTGTTAGAGCCAAACATGAGGACGTCTTTTCCTGCTATTTTTACAACGGTATCTTGTTCCGATTCGATGGTTCTGAAATATGGATAAAATCCAAGATCTCTTTTAACTGTTTGTGGCCTTGTATAGGCGGCCATTTTCTTTTCCAGCATTTGCTTTAATAATTAGTAGGTGCAATAGGTTCGGTTGGTTCATTTTACTGAACTGAAAAGGCGAAGATAGGCCAAAAATAGATTAGAATAAGTTAATTGTATTTAAACTGGACCACAAAGCTTTGCATTTATAGCAGTGTTCGAGTTCTAAGTTTTTTGGTAAAATTTTAGAATGGATTTTTATGGGAGGCTTTTAGCTATTGGCCTTTGGCTGTTGGCTTTTTAGTTTACTAAAAATCTTCGATTTTGTTGTATCGAACCATCTTTAGTAGGATCAAATGAATTTACAGTTATTGTAAGAGCTAAAAGCCAACGGCCAACCGTTTCCCTCAAAAGCTTCCTTTCCTTTCGAGAACAGACTCCCACATTTGCAGGAATTTTTCTGAAGCGTTTTTAATGGGATTCAAATCGGTTCCTGTCATTTCCATGTATCGCCACTGAGACTTTAAAAGTCCAGGATGCTGCATTCCTGAAGTTTCTATCGGCTGTAGCATTTCGGTCATTTCTGGATTTTCAGCCTCATCCATTTCAAAGCAACCCTCTCCGCCATACTGATATGCCTACTACTTTCTTTTCTTTACGATCAGCTAATATTGTTAAATAATTGTGCCCTTTCTTTGAGCTTGTTTCATCTACTGACAACTCTTTTACAGAGCTGATGTCTTGGGTAGCTAAAGCATTGCTTACATAACGTTGTATTAATCTAAAAACTCGTTTACCACCTATTTTAAGATGTCTTCCTACTGCACTTAAGTTCATTCCACCTTCAGCCAAATCTAATACTAAGCCTTCAAATAACAACGTAAACGAACTACCTGGTTTTGCCCATGGAACTTCAGTTAATTTAACTTGCCCATCTTGGGTTTTAACACGTGGAACTCGCGCATGTAAATAACATTCATGTTGAAAAAAATTCAAATGTCTCCATGTTCGTTCCTGATGATCATAAACTGGATACTTTTCTGACTCAAATTCAAATTTAACTCTGGTTTTG
>CALBCY010000049.1 GCA_937927195.1 uncultured Chitinophagales bacterium | reverse complement strand
GCTACGGATTGCCAAACGGGGAGCACTTCTGTCGTCGATTGCGATGATGGGAATGATTGCACCATCGATGATCAACAAACCATTCTCGATGCTACAGGTGACATTTGTTTACCATGCGAAGGGATTCCTTTGGACTGCGATAATGGACCGACAACGGTTGTAGCTTGTGATGACGGAAATGATTGTACGACCAACGATGTTCAGGAAGTCGATTGCAGTGGAAACATTTGTATCCCTTGTCAGGGTGATCTTATTGATTGCAGCAATGGCGCGACTGAGATCGTTTCTTGTGACGATGGAGACCCCAACACAATCGATGACCAACAATCTGTTTTGCTTTGTGATGGAAGCCCATGTGGCCCTTGTCAAGGGATTCCAGGTGGATGTGGTATAGGATCAACAAGTGTGGTCAGTTGCGATGACGGAGATGTTTGCACCATTAATGATGAAGCAACTGTTTTAGATTCTGATGGTACAATCTGCATTCCTTGTGCAGGTGAAGCCCTTGATTGTAATTCAGGACCAACAAATTTTGTGACATGCGATGACAATAACAACTGCACACAAAACGATTTGCAAGAAGTAGATTGTTATGGCAATACTTGTGGTCCATGCACTGGGCAAGTCATTGATTGCTCGAATGGTGAAACTGTTGTTCAAGCTTGTGATGATGGTGATTTCAATACAGAAAATGATGAAGAAACCGTTTTATCTTGCGATGGATCAGTTTGCATTCCATGCCAAGGCATTCCTGTTGATTGTTCTAACGGAAACACTTTAACAGTCAATTGTGATGATGGGAATCCATGCACAATCAACGACACACAAGTAATATTAGAAAGTGATGGAAGTATTTGTGAACCCTGTGTTGGCGAATCATTTAGTAGTCCGGTTCCAACAATAGAATCGGTTACAATTTGTAGAGGAACTCCTGTACCAATGTTTGTACCAGAAGAACTTGGAAACTTTAACTGGTATTACAACAATGCAAATGGAAACAATACAACGATTGCCGATCCTGATGTTAGTGATTTCATCCAAACGGGAAATACATTTGTCCCATCCATAAATACGACGCAAAATGGTGTTTATTCCTTCTGGCTTAGTCAAACGATTGATGGATGTGAAAGTCAGGCTGTACGTTTTAGCCTTACCATAGGCAATGGAGATTGTGAAATATTGTTACCAAGCGCTTTTAGTCCCAACAATGATGGGCTTAATGATATTTTTAGAATTTTAGGAGGCAGCTCGGTTTCTACCGTTGACAGATTCAGCATTTTTAACCGCTGGGGAGAAGAGGTATTTATGGCTTCTGATTTTAATTTGGGATCAGATAATTATGGATGGGATGGTACCTTCAGAAGTGAAGCCTGCGAAATTGGCGTTTATGCTTATTATGTTGAGCTTACCTATATTGATGGTAGCCCAGCAACTTACTTTGGAAATGTTAGTTTGATAAAATAAGCACAACAAGAGTCAATAATTTCCTATTTTTAAATAGACCTACAATTGAAACTGGAATAAATTGCAAAATTTATTCCAGTTTTTAGATAGTAGGAAGGTCAACTTAGGATTAAAAACATACCTATTGGGCAGAATTTAATTGAATATTTTTAAGATTATTCTATTAAGCATACAATCCTTATATTTGCGATTATGCAAATGATGAAATATATTTTAATAACTATTTTAATCCTAAGTAATTTTCTATTTGCTCCAGTTAATGGCCAGGATAGTCATGGAGCTGAATTATCTACAAAACAGAGCTATTTATATGGACGATTTGAAGTTGTCATGCAATCTGCGGAAGGCGATGGAATAGTCTCCTCCTTCTTTCTATACAATCTTGAAACAAACTGTAATTGGCCAGCAGAAAACAATGAGATTGATGTGGAGATGACTGGAAATACCGAAGACATTTATTTCACAACGCACCATCCAGATCCCGTCCAACCTTGGAGCTTTGGAGACAGTTTTTATTTGAATTTTAATCCCCATGATGCATTTCATAAGTATGTAATGGAATGGGAGCCAGGAATTGTCAGATGGTTTGTAGACGATCAGTTGATCTATATTCAAAATGGTACCTCTAGCAATAACCTTCAGTATCCGATGGCGATCATGATCAACTTATGGGCTTCGACAGCAGTTAGTTGGGTCGGTGTCTGGGATCCATCCGTTCTTCCTGTTCAAACCAAATATGATTATGTAAAGTACTATAGTTACAATCCAGGATCAGGAAATGAAGGAACCAACAACAATTTTTCTTTTGAATGGGAAGATGATTTCAGCTCTATAGATAACAATCGTTGGGACATAACGGATTTTAGTGGCTTTAGCCCTTTAACTGAATTTAGAGCAAGCAATGTAGAGTCTGTAAATGGCCAACTGATTTTAACTTTAGATGAACCACAAACAATCAATGAGCTTGTCCCTGTAACTTTTTCTGTAAACATGGAAACGTACAATTTACTTCCAACAGACCTGGTCTATTTGAATGGGACATTTAATGGTTGGTGTGGTACCTGTGCTCCGATGACGGAAAACAATGGAATCTGGACAATTACCCTAGATCTACCTCCTGAAAAATATGAATACTTATTTACAGTCAATGGTTGGGATGATACAGGAAGTGCTCCTTTGGGCAGTGAATGCGACTTTGAGCCATGCGATCAATATCAAAACTATGGTGCTTACGTACCAGTTGGTAGTTCTTCTATTGTGTTAGACACTTATTGTTGGCAGCAGTGTACAGACTGTTTAGCTGTTCCACCTTTGGGTAGTTATTATTTCCACACAGTTTTATTTTTGGAAGGTGCTTATATGAGTGCTGGCAATATGCACAACAATTTAAGCCAAGAAATTCCTTTGAATCAACCTTATTCTTCCAGTCCCTATAATTATCCTGGAGTGGAGAGCATAGCAAGTGTTCCCAGTAATATGGTTGACTGGGTTTTGGTCGAGGCAAGAAGTGGAAGCCCCAACCTTTCGGGAAATAGAGGAACAGTAACAGTGGAAAGCAAAGCTGGAATCTTGTTTAATGATGGCTCTGTTCTGGGAGTTGATGGCAATCCATTGGCATTTGAAAACCTCGACATAAATGAATCCTATTATTTCTGCATTCGCCATAGAAATCATTTAGACATACTGTCTGCCAATGCAATACAAACAAGCAACAATATGTTCTACGATTTCACAACGTCTACCAATCAAGCATTTGGAAGCAATCAATTGAAAAACTCAAATGATGGTCGGGCCTTACTTTTTGCGGGAGATTTCAATCAAGACGGTGTCATTCAAAACACCGACTACGATCAATGGCAAATGGCTCCTGCCATATTAAACACTTATTCGAACAGTGATGCTAATTTGGATGGAACTGTTCAAAGTACCGACTATGATCGTTGGAAGGTCAACAATGCAAAGAATGGAATTATTGAAATAGAATATTAAGTATTCGACATTCTAATTCAAAAAACAATCTGCTTTCTTTTGGTCTCAGCGTTCTTTTGGTCTCCAGCCTTCTTTTGGTCTCAGCGTTCTTTTGGTCTCCAGACCAAAAGAATTGGGGAAATTCATTCCATCTAATCAGCAAAATTCAACAGGCAATTTTATATGAAATCTGTAAACGGAATCAAATTTCAAAAACTGGATTTTGATCAATTCAGAACTGAATATCTTGCTATTGTAGCCAATCTTCGCATGGCCACAAACTTTGCCGAGCTAAGGTCAGCAATTGATGCTGTTAATGAGAAAAGGAATCTTTGGGAGTCAATGTTGAGCATTGCAGAGATCAATCATTTTTCTGATTTAAGCAATGAAGATTTTAAAGCCGGAGTTGAATTTTATGAAAGTCATGAAAGTGAAATTCAAGCCTTGGTCAAGGCATATTATTCAGCTTTGGTAGATTCCAAATTTCAGAATGAGATTGCCAATGAATATGGTCCGCAATTACTTGAAATAGCATTCAACGAATGTAAATTATACAATGCAAATATCAAAGATTTACAAGCGGAAGAGTTAAAATTGGCAAATGATTTTGCCAATATATTTTATCAGATAAAATATCAAATAGCCGATCAATCCTTTTCAGCTGATTCCATTCAAAGTCAATTCAATAGTGAAAATCGAGCAAAAAGGAAAGAGGCCGTTGCTGCACAAAGCAAGCAATTAGAAGAGCTTGAAAATTCAATTGCAAGCATCCTTATAAAAATCACAAAACTTAGAAACAAAATTGCCAGAGCTTGTGGCTTTGAAAACTTCATAGAATATTCTTTCCAAAAAATGGGCCGATACAATTATGGCATCTCTGACATTGAAAATCACAGAAATGGTATTTTAAAGAGCCTCGTTCCGCATACCATAGAAATTCGAAAAAGACAAGCAAAAAGGATGAATATTCCCAATTTGAAATTTCATGATTACCCATGCATCGTTCCTAGCAAAAACCTGAACTTCGAATTTGATTCTCCAAATACTATTAAAAAAATATCAAAGATGTTCGAGGAACTTTCCCCCCAAACCGGAGATTTGTTTCAAAAAATGAAATCGAGTGGATTGATTGAATACAAGATCGAAAAAAACAGAATGCCCGGTAATTTTGCTTTTTATGTCCCTCAAAAAAAGACCCCATTTTTACATACCAATTTTAATGGAAGCAAAGAAGATTTCCATTTACTTTGCCATGAATTTGGCCATGCGTTTTCTTATAAGCAAAGTAATACAGAAATACCAGAATACGTTTATCCCTTTGTCGAAGGAGCTGAAACGCAATCAATCGCGATGGAATTTTTCTGTTGGAACTGGATAGAAAATTTCTTTGGTTCAAATAGTCAAGCCTACAAATACTGGCATTTATCCTTTGAGTTATTGTACCTTCCTCAATTGTCTTTGATCGATGAGTTTGAGCAGTTCTTGTATGTAAATGAACCCCAATCCATTGCGGACATAAAAGATTATTGGAAAGGATTGGAGTTGAAATACGTACCATTCTCAGAATATGAAGAGGCCCCGTTTTTTAGTGAAGGAGGCAGGTATTTGACCTTTGCCAATTGGTTCATCGATTATCCGTTTTGGAGTATCTGTTACAGTTTGGCACAAATCAGTGCTTTTCAATTTTGGGAGATATTTAAAACTGATCAAAAAAAAGGCTGGAACAAATATCTAAAATTCTGCAAAACGGGAGGCCGAAAAAGTGTATTAGATTCTTTAAAAGATTGCGGTATTCTTTCTCCACTGGCCCCACAAAACATCGATTCAGTTTTAAAAAATATTTGCAAAGAACAAAAAAGTCTAGAATTTTAAATCCACTAAAAAATTAGCCGCTTATTTCATCATACCTATTAAAAACTTATTCGAAGCAAATATTGTTAGTTATATAGTAAAACAACAATCAAAACCACCAGTGGCAAAAACGAACGTATATTACATTCCAGGATTGGCCTTTGACAAAAGAATATTTCAGCACATTAAATTACAGGCTGACAATGTTTTTTACCTGGAATATATAGAGCCTAATAAGAATGAAGATATCCTCGATTATGCAAAAAGAATGATCGAAGGTTTAGAATTTGACCCAAAGGAAATCCACATCCTCGTTGGACATTCTTTTGGTGGAGTACTGGCTCAGGAAATTAGTAGAATAAAAAAGGTTGATCTGATTGTATTGATTTCTTCCATCAAAAAAAGAGCGGAATTGCCTTGGCATTTTAAAATAGTCGCTCCTCTTAAAATCCATCGCTTGTTCAGAAAATTCCCGAGTGTCTCAACACTGCCATTATGGGGACCATTTCATGATTATGAAACCAAAGAAGAGCGAGAACTGGTCAAAAGCATGATCAATAAACAATCCAACCACTATTTAAGATGGGCTTTGAAATCTTTGTCTTTGTGGGAAAATCATTCCGACCCTTCAACTTATTCCCTGATCCACATTCACGGAAAAAAAGACAAAACACTGCTATACAATACCCTAGCAAAACCCATTGTCACTTTTGATGAAGGAGGACATTTTTTGGTTTTCAAAAAAGGAAAAGAAATCAGCGAGATTATAAAAAAGGAAATGGATGGCCTTATTGAGAAAGCCTAATAAAACAACAAAGCCCTCACTAGACTTTCAGTTTAGCAATGACGTCTAGTGAGGGTTTTTGAAGATAAGCCTAAAGGACTTTTTTCAAAATCTCTTCGTCCTCATCCAACTTATCTGTTACAACGTAATATCTTGGATCATCGACTGAATCTTCAATAACATCAGCGAATTTAGGGTTGGCCCGAATAAGCAAGGTTTTACAGTCAGGACTTAAATGTGTGAATTTGATCGATTTACCAAGATCAAGATATTTGTTGGCAATTCCTCTCATTGCTTCTATTCCTGAGTGATCACTTATTTTAGATTCAATAAAATCAATCTCCACAGATTCAGGGTCGGTTGAAGGTGCAAATTTTTCATTGAAATTTGTGATCGAACCAAAAAACAATGGTCCCCAGATTTCATAAACCTTCGTTCCATCCTCTTTGATTCTTTTACGAGCACGAATCATCGTTGCATTCTTCCAAGCAAATACAAGGGCTGAAATGATCACTCCAATTATAACAGCAATCGCTAAATCATGCCAAACCGTAATTGCTGATACTGCAATCAATACAAAAGCATCAGACTTTGGTATTTTATTGATGATTCTAAAACTGGACCAAGCAAATGTTCCGATAACCACCATAAACATAACTCCGACCAAGGCTGCAATAGGAACCTGCTCTATTAAGGGAGCCGCAAACAGGATAAAACAAAGTAAACCAAGTGCTGCAACTATCCCAGACAATCTTCCTCTACCTCCACTGTTGACATTAATAAGAGATTGACCAATCATTGCGCAGCCTCCCATTCCTCCAAAAAACCCACTCAATATGTTGGCACTTCCTTGAGCGACACATTCAATGTTACCACTTCCTCTTGTCTCTGTTAACTCATCGACCAAGTTAAGGGTCATAAGAGACTCTATCAATCCAACTGCGGCTAATATCGCAGCAGTAGACAATATTAAACTCCAATGCTCCCCTATTGTCCCAAATAAAGTAAATATTTGAGCTTGAAAAGTTGGCAATCCTCCTTGCAATCCTGTTCCTCCACCATCAATAATAAATGAACCAACCGTGCTTACATCAAGTTTTGCAAGAATGGTGATGGCAGTCACCGTAACAATGGCGACCAAAGCAGAAGGGATCTTTGTAGTCAATTTGGGCAACAAATACATTATGGCCATGGTCAATCCAACCAAAGCAAACATAACATACAGCTCTGTCCCCTGCAACCAATGATATTCATTGTTGATCTTTTCCTTGAAAAGGCTTAATTGGGATAAGAAAATCACAATCGCCAATCCATTAACAAAGCCCATCATCACAGGATGAGGGATTAATCTAACGAATTTTCCCAATCGAAAAACACCAGCCGCTATTTGAATTCCTCCAACAATCAATAAGGTTATAAACAACCATTGCAATCCAAGATTGTCAATTGGAGTAGCCATAGCGGCACCAACCTCATTCCCTTTGGCTATCATGTGAACCATTACAACAGCCGTTGCACCAGTTGCACCAGAGATCATTCCTGGACGACCACCGAATATTGCAGTGATAATGCCCATAATGAATGCGCCATATAAACCGACCAAAGGATCAATTCCAGCTACAAAAGCAAAGGCAACTGCCTCAGGAACAAGAGCTAATGAAACAGTAATTCCTGAAAGAATATCGTTTTTGGGATTGCTTGTGAAGTGATTAATTATTCGTCTAGTCATACCTTTCGTTTACATCAAAAGGCCGCAAAGATAGACTAATATTTGATAAAGCATTGACTTTTAATTTCAGATCGCCTTTAATCTCCAATATCAGATTGATAAGCACTTTAATAGGAGTGCTTTTTCAGTTAGCTCAACTTTTAACAAAGGCCAGCAAAGTTCTGAATTTCACTAAATTACTAATCCAAATTTGAAGCATAGATTTAAAACATCATACGCTAAATGTGGCAGATGTTAAAATCAATATAAAATATAAAATCCTTGCCTGAACTTGAAACTATAAAAGTAATTCCGAGATTATTGTTCGCTCCCTTTAATATATCTCAAGGTGGCTTCCATTTCAGTATCAATTTCATTAATGAAATCATCGATGTTCTTTTCCACTAAAATATCAGGAACTATCCCACCATTTGGAGTTGATTCCACTACTTTTTGGGTGGTAGTGCCTATTACAGGAATGTCAATTTCTACCTTGCTGTTTGGCAATCGGAGAAAAAACATGTAGCCTCCATTCAAGCCTCTCTGATTTCCACCTGTTGCCTGTCCTATAATCGTGGCTATTTTGTACTTTTTTACATAGGTGGCCATTAAATGCGTTGCAGAACTGTTCTGCGCTCCTGTTAGCAAATAACTGTTTCCTTTGTAACCTGATGAAAGAGGTTTGTAGGTTTTATTACCACCAGAAAGCAGTTTCCTAACTTTATATCGCCCATTTCCAATTTCCTTTACTTTCATCCCCCAATCAAATGGCTTTTTATCCCAAGTTGTAATGTGGGTTTTTAGTTCATCCGGAATTTTGCGGTAAGCTGTTATGCCTTCGGCAGCCTCTACAGAAATTGTTTCTTTTAGAATTCTCTGCAATATATAAGCCGCAACATCTGTTTCTCCTCCCTCGTTTTCTCGAATGTCGATAATAAAATGCTGAACCTTGTTTTGGTTCAATTGATCAAACACCTCGTCCAGAAATTTTTTCCAATCAAATCCTTTGTTAAAGACAGCAAAAGAATTGACTTTCAATAAGGCTACTTCATTTTCCAACAATTCAAATTTCCAATTGTCTTCAAATGTCTGTGCTAGGTCTTCGTATCTTTCTGCTAAAATAGCTGAGCGAGTAGACGCAGCCATTGCATTAATTTTTGTTGTGAAATTTTTATCGGTTCGATGATCTTTGAGTTCCAGCTCAAACATTTCACATTGACCAAATTCCAAAGAATAAAACACATCAAACAGGGCAAATTTTTCACTGCCATTGATGGTCAACCTTTCCAAACGCTTTTCATAGTTGTCACCATCAGATGTCGTGTATTCAGCCAAGCGAGTCATCACTTCCTTTGTTTGAATCCCGTTAATGCTTAAAATCTCCAGGCCTCTTTCCAATCGCTGATCTTCTGAAGCGTTTTTATCAAGAAACAATTGCTTGCCTATCCTTGAAAAAGTAAAAGGGACTTTGTCTGCTTGGTAAAATATGGCTCTTCTAACTCCTCGACCTTGATTCCAAGGATTGGTAAAAGTATGACTGCATTGAATCTTAGAAGCAAATTTTGAAACAGCCTTATATACATTCCGAATATCAGGGCTAGCAAGCATTTCACGCTCCAAATCTTCAAAATCTTTTTCAAGATCAGGTTCGCTTCTGTATTTGTGTAAATTGGGATGAATGTAGCTAATCGTCTTTTTCAAAACCGAAACATCCTCTTTTATTTGTTCTGGTGTATAAGTCAGCCCAGCCATTTTTTCTTTTTTGTAAAAGTTGTATTCATTGAAAGTATGGTCTATCTCCAACTCCTCAGCAGCGAACCATTCCACTCTACTGTCATTTCCTTCCAACTCCCATTTACCGCAATTTAAAAATTTATACTTAACATTTTTTTTACCTGTCTTAAAATTAATGGTGGCCTCATAAATCCCATCTCCGTCGGGATCGCTCATCGGATAATCTTTCTCCCATGAAAGTGGTGGAACTGATCCACGGATGCCAACAGAACAATTTGCTTCGGGAACATCTACGGCAAGCCGAAAAGTTATTTGAAAGGCCTTTGCTTGAAATGGAGCTAAGAACAATGATAGAATTAAGAGCAATGATAGAATAATAATAATTGTGAAATTTCGCATCTTGGACTTTTATGTAATTGAATGATACAAATTTCACGAAAAGTACACTAACCTGTGTCTCAGTACATATTTATAGGGCTCAGATACGATTTGAGACGCCTTGTTTTGGTCTAGCACTTAGCTATTGACTGTTGGCTGTTGGCATTTTTTTTGTCAAGCCAGAAATAACCAAAAGCACAAAAAATGCCAATGGCCAATGGCTAAAGGCCAACAGCTTCTAATAAACAGCCTCCACTAAGAACCAATCGTTTCAATATATGCAGTCGGTGAATGGCCCGTCCATTTCTTGAAGACACGATTAAAAGTAGCTTTGCTGTTAAAACCACAATCAAAGGCAATGCCCAACAATGAAAGCTCTTTCTGCTTTCCTGATTTCAACATTTCTTTAACCGCCTCCACTCTTTGTTCATTGATAAAGTCATTGAAGTTTTTATTGAAGCAGACATTGATCACTTCAGACAATTGTGCTCTGGTCATTTTTAAAGATTTGGCCAGATCTATCAGGTTGAGATCAGGATCGAGGTAGGGCTTTTCCCTGTCTATAAATTGATCCAATTGCAATTTTCTTGATTGTAGTTCTGGTGAAAGTTCATTGTTCTGTTTTGGAACAGGAGTAGGCAAAGGTTCAATTGATGAAATGAGCATATCGCTTTGCTTGGGATGTAGCTCGTTGAGCTTGTTTGTATTCGTAAAATAGCCAACCATTCCGACATAAATAATAGCAATCGAGTTAAACAGGAAAAACCACCATTCTTGAACCCAGCTCAAATCTGTGATCAAGAAATTAATCAAATCTTGGAAAAACATGTAAACAAACAAACCCGTGTAAATGATTAGAAAATTTCGAATCCAATTCAATTCCAGCGCATAAGTATTGCTAAAAACATGAGGGAGTTTTTTCCTATACTGAAAGAAAGCTTGAAAGGTAAAAGCAATGTAAATGGCCGAATGAATTTTCATTATTAAAGAAAGAATGGCTCTGGTAAATTGTTCTTCAAGATTTGTAGTTAAATAACCATTCTGAATTTCGCTAAATCCCGGTTGGGCCGCATCGTAAGAGAGTATAATTATTTTGAAAAGCAGAAACAAAACTCCTGGAATAAAATGATAAAATTCCTTTCTTCTCAAGCGGAAGTGAGGCACCGTTATCGACTTTACATAAAAGTAAAGAAGTGGTGCAAAAAAGAAAGATAAATTTATTAAAAAGTAATTAACCTTGGTCGTTCTAAAGGTATCATACCAAGCCATAAATCCCAATGTATAGGAAATTTGATGCCATACAGAAATTAACAAAATGACCCCAAGTATTACATCTGCAATGTTTCTATCCTTTGCATATCGCCACAAAAGTAACAAGGCAAAAAGCAATCCTTGAATGGCGAGAACCAATAAAGGAGTACTGTAAATATTGAAATCAGGAAACATCTAAACTTATCTGTTTTTATTATTTAGGATTTTATTAAACTGGTCGAAAATAGTCATTTTTTGTTTATGGGCGTCTAAAATATTATTATCTTCATTTGGAAATTTTATCAAAAAAAACTCTTTAAATGAAATATTTAAAATATTTGCTAGGTTTGTTTCTCCTGCTTTCATTGATATTTTTCTTAAAAGGATTTTTCACTCCTACAATATCTTATGATTGTGAAATTCTTGTCAACAAACCCGCAAATGAAGCATGGGCTGTAATGTCTGATGAAACAAAACTACCAGAATGGATTAAGGGATTTAAAAGAACTGAACTTGTAAGTGGGACTGCAAATTCTGTTGGTTCCGTCTCTAATGTTTATGTAGAAGACAGAGGTCAAGAAATGGTGATGAAGGAAACCATTATGGCCGTTACACCCAATGAACTACTCGCCATGCAATTCTCTATGGATTTTATGGATATGGACTATGAAATAACATTTAATGAACAAAAAAATGGCAAGACACTCATTCGCTCCAAATCAACCACCACAGGTAATGGAATCATTGCCAAGTCGATTGTTTCCTTCATGACGGCTTCAATGAAAGCCCAAGAGGATGCCAACCTAAACAGTTTGAAAAAACTGATTGAAGAGAATACAAAGAACTATTAAAATCAATTTCATACAGATTTTAAAACAAATGAAATTTGGAGATAATAAAAAGATACAATAAAACACTTCCCTCAGAATATTTAACCTTCTTGAAAGACAAGCCGGAAGGAGAAGAAATAGCCTTCAATGAATACGAAGATGCAGAAGCGGATGACGAGGGAAGATTTTGGAACATCATGGGGGCAACAGAACTGCTTGAAAACTTGGAAATGAATGATGTTGGCAAAGCGATGAATTTCGAATGCCTGAAACTCTATGTACAAGTTCAAAGAGAATTTTCCGAAGGTGATTGGACAGAATCCAATGTTGGAAACATAGAGTTAACAAGAGTCGAATCTGGATTTGTTATTGGAGAAGAGAATGGAGACTATTTATACCTTGATCCAGCAGACAACTTCTCCGTTTGGATTTATTATCATGATGGAGGTGATGTCCTAAAAGTTGCAGATTCTTTTAAAGGTTTTTTGGGTAAAGATTTTTTGGGTTCTTAATTGGACCAATGCTTGAAAGCCTAAACATTCACATTTATATTAAACAACTTAAACAAATCGTTTAAGCACCTTAGAAACGCCCCAATATGAGAATTTCCCTTTTACTATTTTTCAGCTTTTTCAGTTTTACTGTTCAATCTCAAAATTGCGATTGCAAAGAAAACTTTGATTGGATTAAAACAACATTTGAAAACAACGATGCTGGCTTTCAAAATGTGATTTATGATGTTGCAATTACAAATGATACAAAACACCCTTTACGATGACCTTTACGATGACCTTTACGATGAAAAATATAAGCGCTCTTTGTATTCTAATTATTTCACTAACAATCCAAGTCAAGAGTCAATCTGATTTAGATTCGACACTGTTTGATTTACATGAGGAATATGAATATTTCAAAAATTTTGAAAGCAGCAATGCCTTTGATCTTTTGTATCTTATTAATGATAAGGATTTAAAATCCAAGGAACTTTTGAGAAATTCATTCTATGATTTCTTGGGGGAATTAGAGGAAAAACTTCCTAAAAAAGAAAAGAAGAAAGCTGAGTTAATTTATGAGAGTATCCACAAAAAATACTTAATCAGGTATATTGAAAATCCCGCTTTTCCTGACATCTTCTCAAAAGGTGAATTTAACTGCGTTACAGCAACAGCATTGTATGCCATTTCATTGCAATATTTTGACCTTCCTTATGAAATAAGAGAATTACCCACGCATGTTTATTTGATCGTTTACCCTAAGACTGAGAGAATAATATTTGAAACTACTGATCCTGTAAATGGTCTATCAGAATTGAGTGAAAAGCAAGTGGAAGAATACAGAGAATATTTGGTCAGCAATAAAATTCTCACAAGACAGGAAGCCGATAACGATGACCTCTTAGAAAATCATATTCTTCCTGATAGTATCATTTCATTGCAACAATTGGTAGGTATTCAGTACTATAACAACTCAATTAAATCGGTAGCAGAAGAGAAGCCAAAGAAAGCAATTCTAGAGATGGAGAAAGCGCATATCCTCCACGGAGGTTTTTATATAGAGGAATGGTTGAACTACCTGCTAATACTAGATACTGAAACCCTGAATGACGAAAATCCTGATCAAAACTGTGCTGCTTTTGCTAAGTTGTATAATTACAATAAAGAGACCGAAGACATAATACCCTTTATTGCTGAAATGTATTTTTCTTTTTGGGAACAAAATATGAAGCAGACAAAAAAAGTGGAATCCCTGATGGAAATAGACAATTGTTTAAGACAGACGATAGAGGAAAAAGAACTTATAAAAGAGTTTGACCTGGTCAAGCATCTGTTCTTATCACAGCATTATTATGAATCTACCGAATTTGACCAGGCACTCAAAAGTTTGGAAGCAATATATGACAAAAACCATCCGAATTTAAATCTATTGATCCGTGAATGCATTGTAAAAAAATTAAACCAAATGTCCAATCCAGCCGAGGCATTAGACACTTTGAGGCATTATCAAAACATTTTTGAATTTGCCAAAGAAGACGAGTTAATTTTAAGCGCAAAGGCTTGGTGTATTCTAAAAATCGCCTTAATTCATTTTGAATTGGAAGAGATCAATGATGGGATGGTCTATTTGAATCAATTTCGTCAAGATTTTGATCCGAAAATGTCAATAAACTATCCCGAAGAATTACTTGGTTTTACCTTTGGTTCAATTTCTTCCCACCACTTCAGAAAAGATGACTATAAAAAAGCTGAAGAATTGTTGTTGGAAGGCTTGGAATACAATCCTTATAATTTAATCCTAAAAAGAAAACTCAAACTTCTGAGAGAATTTGTTGACAAGTAAAAAAATCTGTCCATTCTTCTCCTGTATGCCAACATCAAAACCTCCTATCTAAAAATTAACCTTGGTTGTTTCATGAATCATATTTTCTGGTCCACGAATTTGCAATTCCAATTCTTTCAATTTCCAATCAATGTTGATTAGGCCAAAATTGTAGTCTTTTACTAATTTGCCAATTCTGTTGTCATTGTTTTCCTCGTTTGCCAATCCATAGAAATGAGTCATCCCACTGGAAGTGATTTCATAAAAAGGAGAAGCCGAGTTTGGCCATTCTATTTTTGAAATTTCACCAATATGACGATCACCAGTTATGAAGATCACGCCAGGAGTTTCCTTTTTTACTAAAAGATCAAAAAGCTTTTTGCGGGACTTTGGAAACTTTCCCCATTTTTCAAATTTATGCTGATTCGGAATGATCTGGATACCAGAACCAATAATGTGAATTTGAGCAGTACTTTCCTCCAATTCTTTCTCCAACCAAGCCCATTGCTCTTTGCCTAAAACATCTGATTTTTTTCCAGGCTTGTCTCTGAAATATCTAGCATCAAGTAATATCACTTTGACCATTTCACCCTCCACACCATATTCAAATGAATTGTAAGCACCTTCATGCTTCCTTGCCTTATCATCCGCAGGAACATCTAAAAATTCAAAGAGCACTTCCCTACTCTCTTTCTTTCTTGGATATTCTTTCCCAGCATTGTTTTTACCATAATCGTGATCATCGTAAACTCCAATTATGTCACAATCATATTTTAACAAGGCTTGGTACTCTTCCTTTTCTTTTTGAACAGCATATTTTTTACGAAGCTGATCCATGTTTTCTGTATCCCCATAAATGATGTCTCCAAGCCAAATCCAAACGGAGGGCTCATTCTCAATGATGGATTTCCACAATGGTTGGTCTTTTGTATGCTTGTTACAAGAACCAAAACTGATCGTACTTATCTCTTGTTTTCGATCAAATTGATAATCGCGCTCAGCAATTACACTTGTTTCCTGACTGCAGCAAGTTAAACTAATAAGGAGAAGAAAAAAAATTGAGTGGTAGTGTTTCATAATGCTTTTAAATATTGTTTGACGCTAAACGGCAGAGACGGATAGTAGAGGATTACAATATAAGCAAATAAATCCTTTTTGATGATGAGATTAATTGAAATTGAAACTAAGACTTATTCAACATCCCGTGTGTGATTCTCTAAACCGAATGATTTAAACTGACTGATCTAAACTGAGTGATCTAAACTGAGTGATCTAAACTGAGTGAAATGCGATTGATGGGGCGTTCTAAGATCGATATCCAAACTGAGTTTGAATAGTTATCGTGGAATTAGAATGAAATCGAAGATTGTGATTCCCAATCTGGAGCATAGAATTGGGAACAAATTATTAATTGTACTTGAAAATCATTTCACAACAAGAATTTTCTCAAAATATCTGGCATCGACGGTTTTAATTTCGATTAAATACAATCCACTCTCCATCAAATCAAGACTTAATTTCACAAGATCTTTCTCGCCTTCTAGAGCAATATTTTTGAGGAGCGCGCCATTGAGGTTTCGAATAGATATTTCTTCCAAGGATCTCAAGTTTGCTAGGTCAATATTAATGAAGTCTGACGACGGATTGGGAAAGACCCTTATCGCCTTTTGATTGAAATCCATTTCACCATCAATTTCAGAAACAGCCAAGTCAATTGAATCTTCATTCACGATCATGGTATCTGTGACTATTGTGTCTGATGAAATTTCATAATTAATGATTCCCTCGTAAGCATTGATCACAGAACGCTCATTGATGTCTTCTTCATAATTCTGAACCATCAAAACATAAAAATAATTGTTTGGATCAGCTCCTTCTGGAATTTGAGTAGTAAAAGTTTTGCTGTAAACTTCCCCATTCACAACATTGTCTGGAATTACATTCGACAATCCCCATGTTCCACCCAACATTTCACGAACAATATTTTTAAAAACATAACTTTCAATTGGACTGCCCAATCCAAAAAGCGGATGCCCTTCGTAAACATCAAATCCATTCTGCTGACCAAATTGAAAGGCCGGATCGGAAAACTCCTTTTCGACCAAGTAACAATTTACCCTGAAATCGCCTGAAAGTTGTGCATGTGAAACAACATCCATTTCAATAGACAGCTCAGAACTTTCTGGATCATAGGAATTTTCTGAATGAATAGAGAAAGGGACAATAGAGCCATAGTTCGCTTCAAAGCAAGCATCCCAATCTGAGAAATGCACACCCACCTTGTAAGCAAAATCAAATTTCTTGCGATTAAATGCTGCACCAGGTGTACCATTTACATAAGGAGCTGCCAAAGAATCCCCTGCCGGAAAAGATAATGCATCATTGATGTGGATGGCTACTTCCAGAAATTCAGGGTTCTGATCCAGCAAGGAATCTATCATTACATCGCCCACTGGACACCAAGCACACCATGTAGCTCCAAATTTTTCTACTAGAATTCTTCTTTCCACTTCTTGCCCGTTTGTATTTTGTGCATAAAATACCAGTGCAAAGGCAAACAAAAGAATTCTATATTTCGTTTTATAAAACATAATGTGATTGTTGAATCTCCTCCCACGAAGATAGAGCAAACAAACCAATTTTACTAAAGTTTAAAAGCGGCGAATCAAAGACCATAAATCATTTCTTATTGGATTAAATTTTCAAATGACCATGTTATTTTTTTTGCTTTTTCATTTGGAACTGAATGCTGCTTAATTAGGATTAGAAAATTGTTTTGAAAAAGTGTTAAAAAATGTAATCAATATTATAATTTATAGTCATAACGATATGTCGTTAAGGATATAAAATTAAATGTTCTTTATAGAAGCATTTAGCAATCAATTATTTATCTTTAAACTTAATTATTTTTACTAGATTTTACGAGAAAACCATTTTGATGCTGCGAATACTCCCTGTTTTATTTTTCCTGATTTTATCAGGACATTCTTTATTGTCTCAAACGCTTGTTACAGACCAAGGGCAATTGGATTTCGGGGAGGTAATGGATCAAGAAAGTGAAACGCTGGAATTGACACTTAGCAATACAGGCAATCAAACCATTCGTGTTACAGATCTCGCCTTCTTTGACACTTTCAATAGCCCTGCATTTACATCTAATCTTAACGAATTTGATTTGGAAGCTGGCGCAAGCAGGGTTGTATCAATTACATTTGCTCCAATTCACAATGTCAACCACAATACAGAATTGTTCATCGTTACAGAAAACAGAGGAACCATTGCAGTTGATTTAATCGGATCTTGTCAATATCAGAATAATTACTACGATGAAACATTTGATCTCTCTTATGCATCACTTAAGAACAAACTTTCAGAAATAACAGGTGAAAACTATTTGGAATTGGGTTACAATTCAGCGAGGGATTATTTGTACATGCAAATAGACAATCAGAAAGTTAATGGGCAAGATGCAGATGAAAACACCATCACTTGTGTTTATACAGGTGAAGTTGCTGCTGGCTATAACAATCGCCAGCAATTGCAGGGCATGGGTTTCAATTGCGAACATTCATGGCCACAATCGTTTGGAGCGGGCGATAGTCCTATGCAATCGGATGTTCACCATTTGTTTCCTTCTGAACAAGGTGCCAATTCAGCAAGAGGGAATTCGCCTTTCAACACCGTAATCAACCCAACTTGGGCAGTAGGTGGCTCTCAGAAGGCCAATGATTTTTTTGAACCTAGAAATGAGCAAAAAGGTCCATCTGCTAGAGCTATTTTATATTTTGCGACCAGATATAAAGATAATTCTTCGGTCAACCTCAATTGGGTCAATATTTCAGAAAACACTTTGAGGAACTGGAATGCGCAATATCCGCCGACAGAAGTCGAGATGCTGAGAAACCAAGATATTTTTGATCTTCAAAACAATAGAAACCCATACATTGATTATCCACAATTTGCAGACAGAATAACAAATTTCGGAACAATCGTTCCCACAGACAATGATCCTGCATTGATTTTCACTTCTGAAATAATAGATTTTGGAATGATCTCCGATGATGAAGCTGAATATTATTTCGCCTATGCTGTATACAATGACAGTGATGAGGACATCGTTTTATCAGATTTTGACCTTGACAATGACAATGAAATTGAAATTTCTATCGATCCCAATGAAAGTTATACGCTTGAGCCAGGTGAAGATCTCAGCATAATGGTTAGTGTAGACGGAGGGGATGGCAGTGCCTTTAACAGATTGACCTTTAAAACAGACGAGGAGGACTTTCAAGATGTTGAAGTTCCTATTTATGTTAATACAACTGTCGGTATCGAAAAAGTCGGAACGGACTTTTCAGATCAAGTTCAGGTTTATCCAAATCCTACCCAAAACACGATCAATCTAATCATAGATGAGCCAAATACTGGTCTTATCAAATTTTCTATTTTTGACAATCAAGGTAAATTGATGCTGAAGTCAAATTTCAAGGAATCCAATATCAGTGTTCCAATTTCTCAATTCAACAACGGTTTGTACTGGATTCACCTTGAGCACAATAATAAAATTGCAGTAAAATCTTTTGTAATACAAAAGTGATTTGCAATTTGCGATTTGCCACCAGTTCACAATCAAGCCTTTTCCCAATAATCTACTGCTTCAAATATAATACTTGATCCAATTAGGATGGCCTTTCAAATGCTAGACTTGAGGACTTGACATTTTCTCAAATCAAAAAATTGCTTTATTTTTGGGCTTATGACGCTTACTTTTGGTCTTATGACCAAAAGGGCATTGTTTGATTAATTCTGCCCCTTAAATTTAGCATTTTTGCTTCGTTTCATAAAAGTTCACCAGGTCCTTTGGTGAAAACACCAAAGGAAAGCCAACAATAAAAGAAATGGAAAATTCAGTTACAATTGAAAGCAAGGATAAAAAGAATAAAATAAGTCTTGCCCAATGGACGAAATACTTGAAGCAAGCTTCTGATTTCACCATGGTTGATTTCTTATCCATAAGCAATCCAATTACTGGAAATATAATAAAAATAGAAGCTCCAAATTGCGGAATTTGGAAACCCAATAGTAATTACGAAGTACCCTTTTCATTTAATGAAGAAAAGGGACATATTTCCGTAAATCGACCCGATGCTTTTGTGCTTGAAAAGATTATGAATGTCAGCAAGGATCTCAATGGGAAGGTTTTGGGAGAAGATGGGCAACAATATTATTCATCTTGACTTCAGATTTCAGACTGGAGTACCTCACAATTAGTTTCCCAATCTTGATGTTTTCCGATGGGTTGATTTCCTTTGTACACTGTCAAGTTCTAAAAAAGACCAAGTTTAGCCAACTTAAAATGGAAGGTCGTTCCTTGATCCAATTCTGATTCCACCCAGATTTCACCTTTATGCTGATTGACAATCTGTTTACAAATACTCAGACCAATCCCATGTCCTGCAAACTTAAAATTGTTTTGAGCTTTGTTAAAAACATCAAATATAGCATCCCTACTTTCCATTGGAATTCCAATGCCGTTGTCTTTAATTGAAAAGTGAATTTCGTTTTCCTTAATCGCACCATTGATTGTTACAACCGGAGGAACATTTTCCCGATTAAACTTTAATGCATTGGATATCAGATTGAGAAACAATTGCTTAATTTTTGTTTCATCAGCAAAAATAAAATCTGGCAGGTCCTTAACAATGATTTCGCCCTTAGAATCAATCAAATTTTTATTGAGTAGGTTTCTGATTTTTTCAATCATTTGCCCAACATCAATCTTCTTTAAATTTGTAGCCTGCCCATTTATCTTTGAATAATCCAAAATGCCTATGATCAAATTTTTCATTTCCGTCCCAGCATCCAAAATATACTTCAAAAACATTTGCTGCTCTTCTGTAAGATTGGCATCCGTGCTTTGGGCAAACAAATTTGAAAAACCTATGATGGAATTTAAGGGTGAATTTAAGTCATGTGAAACTCGATAAGCAAATTGTTCGAGTTCATTGTTGGATCGAATATATTTTATCAAATCCTCATTTTGCTTGCTTAATTTTTGGGCTTGTTCTTCCTTTATTTTTATTTCATCCTTGATCTGATGATGACTTTCGAGGCTTTCCATAAACAATCCGAACTTATTTAATACCAATTCACTTTTGTTCAAATCTTGCTCGATAAATGGCTCGTTCTTTTTTCCCAGAACCAATAGGCCTTTGGTTCCAATAGAATAAACAACGAATTCATTTTGAACGAGTTTGGTCAGCTTTGCAATGGATTGAAAACCCGACTTTGATTCATCCAATATTTTGAATCGTTTTTGGTCTAGTAATTCTGTTAGATCAAAATTAATTTCGGCCTGTTCATTTTCAGTTTTTGGGATGGAATAAACCTTTTTTATCCTATCTGAACTTTCAAAGATGTAATAGCCTGCGAAGGAAATATTTTTTTGCAACATTAAGGTCCTCAAAAACGTTTCTGCATTTTCCTCTATATCAAAGGATTGCCCTATGTTGAGTAAAAGCTCATATAGGGAAGAAAGTGTGATAACGATATCGGAAATCTTATTATTTTCCATCCTTCTCCTCAGGCTTGTCCAGGATGCTGATCACAATTGTTTTGTGGTGATAATCAAGTAAACCTCCGTTGGCAGAAGAAATTTCACCCATTGAAAGTACCCCATAAACAGGCAAGTTTTTTACTGCTGCTTCAGATGCAATGTTTTCCAATTCATCAGCAAATTGATCATTCAGAATCCAGGTTCTTGAAATGCAATCTGCGATAAACAAAAACTCGCCTTTTTTGCATCTATTAATGACATCCTTGCAAACGTTTTGACCTGCAGAAAGCATGTCTTCAATTTCAGATTTCATCAAGTACAAGACGGAGTTTGAGGGGATTTCTGCACCAAATCTAATGGATTCATTGTTTTCCAATGCAACTGGATCACGAATCAAATTTTCTCCGCTAGAACGATGGACACCAAAAGGATAATGCTTGGCATATTCATAGTAATTGTCCTCTGTCAAAACTACTTCCTCTTCTTTTTCAATGATCTCTTTGTATATTTTATAAGCAGGCTCCCAGTTAATCTGCTCCAATACATTTGCTGTAGTTTTAGTAGCCAAGTAGGGTCCGGCTATTGTTTTCCAACCATGCCTGGTTGATTGAGTAATTGGGTTTTTTAAAGAAACAACAACGGCCGAATCTTTAAAGAATCCTTGATGGGAGAATACACAATTGATGCGTTCAAATGTTCCTGAACCTGTTCCTGAACCAAAAACCTGGTATTCAGATCCTATTTCCTTATAAAGACTGAATACAAATTTTGAAATCCAATCACTCAAACCATCTACCAAAATAAAAAGACTTCCTTCAGGTTTAAGGCCTTGCAGTGGAGGAATTTTAATGTCTCCATTGTCCAATCCTTGAATCAAAATAGGGTCAGAATCAAATTGCACTTGCAACAACAATACTTTGTCGGAATGACTGGTATTCCCTTCAATAACACTTGGAAAAATTCCGCCACAAAACCGCACGGCCTTATCTGAAAGTACTTGAATTAATTTCTCGTAATCCAAACCACAATTTTCTCCACAAAGAATTAAAAAATCATAAACTGAATCCTCGTTGAATTTGTCTATGTTTAATATAATATTTTCTAAGCTGGGATTTTCTAATAGCATAAGAACATTGAATTGAGATTAACAGTATTTAGCCAACAACAACTAAGCCAAATCGTTGTGATATTTTATAGACGAAGCATTGTTTTTCGAATAACAGGCTATTGGTATTTTAAAGACATAGAATTTTATTTTCTATAGCCCTCTTAGTCTTTATACGTTTAATTTGAGTTTAAGAAATGTTTTATACAATTTATCTTGTCTTAGGGCGGGATAAATGGGACTTTTCAAAGAACTTAATGCAAAAATAAATTTCAATCATGCTATTCAAAGGAAGACATATTGATCACCTTGTTTATTGTGTAAAAGATTTAGAAAAGGCCATTTCTTTTATTGAAATGAAAACAGGCTTCAAAGCCTCTATTGGCGGAAAGCATCGAGGCAAAGGAACCAAAAACGCTTTGATCAATCTCGGTGAAAAATGCTATCTAGAAATTCTTGCGATAGACGGCCTAAACAGCGAAGTTAGCCCTCCCCGATGGATGGGAATAGATTTTATAAAAGAACCAAAAATTACAAGGATTTGCCTTAAATCAAAAAACCTAAGAAAGGATCAACATATTATAAAACAGTACAATGCTAACTTGGGTGAAATCGATCAGGGAAGTCGAGCAACAGTGAATGGTGAAATCCTTCATTGGAAAATGATTTTACCATTGGCCAATCCAGAAGTCGATCCCATTCCATTTATGGTTGATTGGAGTGAAAGTGAAATGCATCCCACTGAAAATCTTCCCAAACAATGCAAATTGATCGATTTGGAATTTCACGGAAACCAGCCAAACCTTCACGATTGTATGAATGCCTTGTTCGATGAAATAGAAATTATAGAATCTTGTGAGAGTAAAATTATTGCTACGATTGACGGGCCAAAAGGAATTTTCAAGATTTAAAAGTGGATACTGTTCTGCCTAAAGCTAGATTCCTAGAAAGGCAGCAATTTGTAGATTATAAAAGAGACAAAAAAAGAGATTATAAAAGCTTACAAGAGTTCGGCACGTTCTTTCAAGTTTTCAAGAACACGGTGAAAAGAGCGGTAAGTACCTGCTGCAAAACAGACAAAAGTTACTTCATCTATTGATTTGCCATTAATTTTCAGGAATTCGTAAACAGAGTTTAAAGCTATTTCAGCAGACTTATCATGTGGAAAAGAATGAGCAGCACCCAAGGCAGGAAAAGCAATTGTCCTGAGTTTGTTCTTGACAGCCAAATTCAAACAATTAAAATAGGCTTCTTTTAACAAGGATTCTTCATTGGCCTCGCCACCTTCCCACTTAGGGCTAACGACGTGAATAATCTTTTTGCTTGGCAAAGTTCCTGCGGTGGTCAAAACAGCTTTTGAAATTCCACATTCGCCATTTGCTCGCCGACTTCTGAGGCAGTCCATCAATATATCGGGGCCCCCATTTCGATGGATTATACCATCCATACCATTCCCACCTTCTAAAGATGGGTCGGCATCGTTTACGATGGCATCGACTTCAAATTTTGAAATATCGCCATGCTTTAAAAAAATCTTGTGGTGTTCTCGTGTAAAATCTACCAAAGTAATGTGCTTATTTTCAATATATAATTCCCTTAAGCTATTGCTTAAATTATCCAGGGAAATAACTAAAACAGGAGTTTTAAATAAAGAAACAAAAAAAGAATAATCAAATTAGCACGCCTTCCAAATCAATATCTTTCAAGAGAAAATGAAGCTTTGGAATACAAATAGCAATTTTATTTAAATCGGTTTTTTCAATTTCAGTATTAAAAACTCTTTTGTGGAGAGAATTAATTACTTCTGAAACCAATATATCACTTTTATATTTAAAAATAAATTCTTTCTCTAAAAATTTATCGTACAATTCAAGAAATCCTGTCAAATCTTTTTCCCAATTTCTATAAATAAAATAATTTGTAATCAACTGATTATCAATACTATTTAATTGAGAATAATACATTTCAGCCAAACCTTTATGATCTTCTAGAATTTTTCTATCGAGCAAAATTTCTAGAACAATATGAGCCAAAAAGTAAATGTTTTTATCTAAGGTTTCAAATTCTGAGGCGTGCAGAAGCTTCGTGAATTTTTTTGTGTAGGTATGAAAAAAATCTGAATTATGAAACTTGGAATCCAAATAATGATGACGATCAATGCCCTGCTGTAGCTGTACTAAATTGCTTGGAAGTTCTTTGGATTTTAATCGAATACTTGAAGAAGCTCTTAACTTTCGATTATAGGTTCTAGTTAAATCTGGGAAAGCAGCCCCTAAAGTAAATTGTGGATTTACTTGTTTCCTGTCAAAATAAAAATGAGAAAGATAATTCATAGGGAGACAGCATTTTGGACTTTTGGACTTAGGACTTGTAGTGTTCTTCCAAGGGTCGAAAGGGCTTTGGTTGGTTGCCTGAGCATCTGAAAAACTAAACTTTTAAAGGTCTTTTGCCCCCTTCTCCCCAGCTTGTCCAGGTGGTTTTTTCTCAACGTAAATGTAGTTGATTCGTTTTTTGAGTTCTTCCAACTCATTGTCAAAATCAGGGGAAGGTTGCGATTCATTTTGGCCAATGGCCGTTTCTGTTTCTTCAATATTTTCAATCATTGGAGGTTCCGGTTTCTTTACCCAGAATGGTTCTTCAACTATAAGTTCTGGCTCTTGTTCTTCATCCCATTCGTGCTTTACCGGTAAATCAACTCCTTTGTATTGATAAGCGCACATCATCCCTGCGATGGCGCCGAAAAGGTGGCCTTCCCATGAAATGTGTGATTCAATAGGCAACAATCCCCAAATCATACTGCCATACCATAAAACTACAAACAAAGAAAGTGCAATAGATTTGATGTCCTTCCTGAAAACGCCACTAAAGAAAATGAAAAAAGCCAAACCATAAACTACTCCACTGGCTCCAATGTGGAAGTTTTGTCTTGCAAATAGCCAAACCAATACCCCTGAGGCAACCCAAATAAATGGAATAACTTTCCAGGCTACTCGTCTGTATGAATAAAAAGTAATGAATCCAAGAACAATGAGTGGGATACTGTTATTGAAAAGATGCATAAAATCACCATGTATCAAAGGGTAGGTTATGATTCCGATCAATCCAGATAATTCTCTAGGCAATACGCCCAAAAAACCGAGTCCGAAACCAGTAATAGATTCAAATACCTTTATTGCCAAAAGAATTAGCACAAAGACGATTGGCACCTTAAAACTCTTTACAAACTGATTTTTTTCCTCTTTCAGATTCATGTAACAATAATTCGATTATACCTTATTAAGTTCATTTTAGCCAATTGCTTCTCAATAATTTAAGATTCTTTAATACTTCTATTCCTCCACAATTATCAAACGATTAGAATTGAATATAAATATACGAAACTAACTTATTGTGGATTTAAACCCGTTTTAAAACCTACTTTCTGAATATTACCCAACATTCTTTGATTCAGCTTTTGATGTACAGAAATCATTTTTTCATTCTCAAATGGAGGCATCTCAGAGTCAATTTCCATAGCAGCGATCATGGAAGATTGTATGAATTCTAGCAATATTTGATCTCCTTCTAACTTATTTTGTGAAATATCTGGAAAGAGGAAGCTCCATTGTCTAACACCTTCCATATAAAAGTGATCATCTATGTTTACGAACATCCTTCCAATCAGGTAGCCAGGATCGGCCATTCTTTTATACCTTAATGAATCTGCTAAAAAATTATATGCGACAATGGCTCCGAAAAAGGAGCGTCTCATATCTTGTTGGATGTACGGACTTTTGAATAAAATGTGTTCTTTGGGAAAGGTGACAATATTGGAATGCATAGAAAAAACGAGCACATCTCCAGAAAATTTCATTTGAAATTCAAAATCGCTTACATCAATAAATTCCACATCTACAGCATCATCTACTTTATGGATTTGTTTATCAATTTGGCCAGCAAAATCCGCAGCAACATTTTTCATTCTTTTGAAAACTTCTTGAATTCCTCTGTAGGTTTTTTGTTTAGCAACAGCCTTAAACTTCAATAATTCAATAATCTGTGTAACATTATCTGTATTTTGTGATTCCATTATCGTAATTTTAATTGTTCAAAATCGTGACAAATATACGTTTATATTGTCTCTTTATTGATAGAAAAATAAAAATGCCTGAGGGACATTATTTTAATAAAAAAAATCTGGAAGAACATGGACTTGATGAATATGATGGGCAAAATGGGAGAAATAAAAGCTCAGATGGAAGCCTCTAAGAAAAAGCTGGATGAAATCATTGTCGAAGATGAATTCAATGGGATAAAGATTTCCCTGACTGCCAGTAAGAAAATCACCAATATTTCTGTACCTCAATCTTTAATAGAAGAAGGAGATAAGGAACAATTGGAAGATTTGATGATGGCTGCACTGAACAGAGCTTTGGAAAAAGCAAATGAAAAAGCTGAAAGCGAAGCTGCCAGCGTAGGTGAAAATTTATTTCCAGGTGGATTGCCTGGAATGTTTTAAAGCGAAACAAAAAATTTATTTTTTGTGAGCCGATTAAGTAGGCTATAAAAATCGGAATTATCAATTTTTAGAGGGCTAAAAATTGCTATTGGAACAACAACTACCAACAACTCAACCGATTTTTAAGTTTATTGATCAATATAAAACAGCCCCCAAAAAAACTTTCAGATTTGAATCTGAAAGTTTTTTTGGGGGCTGTTTCTTTTTTATAATTAAAGACGATTGCCTTTAATCGTGCGAAATTATTGGTTTTGATTAACCTTCTCCGTCTTCTGATTCCTCCCCTTCTGATTCTTCATCACCACCTTTCTTTTTCTTCTTCTTCTTTTTCTTCTTCTCTTTCTTGTCTTCTTCAGGATCTTTTTCTAAGACTTGTTCTACCTCTTCAATCACCTCTTCTATTTCATCCTTCACCTCTTCGACTGAATCATTGCCTTCGTTTAGCATTTCATTCAATTTGTCTTCCTTCTTTTTCTTCTTCTTTTTCTTCTTCTCTTTTCCGCTTTCTTGCTCCTCTTCAAAGTCTCCATCCTTAGACTCAACTTCTGGTTCTTCTTCTTTCACTTCTTCCTTCACTTCTTCCTTCACTTCTTCTTGGTCAACCTTTTCAGTTTTCGGCTGCTCTTCTGATGCTTCTTTCGGCTCTTCTTTTGGCTCTTCAGATTCCTCCTTAGTTTCCTCTTCTTCTACTGGCTGTTTTTCCGCTGGTTCTGGATCTACTGGCTTTTCTTCTATGATTTCATCTATTTCCTCAATGATCTCTTCCTTCTTTTCTTCTAGCCCATCAGACGCCTCGTTGCCATCATTGAGCATTTCATTGAGCTTATCCTCTTTGTCTTTCTTCTTTTTCTTTTTCTCTTTCTTTTTCTTGCCTTCTTCCTCTATTGGTGCTTCGGTTTCTTCCCCTGATTCTTCAGAAGGCGATTCATCAATCGGCTCTTGCGGCTGCTCTGAACCTGGCTCTTCAATCACCTTGTCAATCAAGTCCTGGAACTGAGCTTCTTTGTCCTTTTTCTTCTTTTTCTTCTTTTTCTTTTTCTTCTTACCTGATTGTTCTTCCATCATACCTTCCCAAGTCGGAACTTCGCCAGGTTGTGCTTGAGTATCACCAGCATCCACTGGATTTTCAGGCACTTCAATTTTGGGTTTAACAGGTATTTCAACTGGGAATTCATTCCCATTGGCCCTCATTCTTGCAAGGAAGTTGGCCATTGTAACTGTGGAAGCCAATCCATATTGGTAAGAGCTCAATTTATCGTCCGAAAGAATTTTCCGCTTCTTTTGAGGTATGCTGTTGATCTCTGCGTTGTATTCCTGGTTAGAAGACAAGGTTTGCATGAAACCATTTCTATAATAGAAATAATACCATTCATTTTTCCCAGTTTCATAATCTCTGGCTTGGACATAAATGTGGAAGTAATCTCCCTTTTGCCTTGGAGCAAATTCAATATAGCCTTCTACCATTCTATTTACATAGGCTTCTTCCATGTATCCTAGTCCGATTTTACCTTCGGACCTGAAAGAGCTATTTTCTTTGTCCCAAACAAAATTGTTGTTGGCCAAAAAGAATCGATAGTTCAGCTTTTTTTCTGGTTTTTTGAAATAAGCATTGTATGCAATAGATACCAAAGTTTCATCAATTTCATCCGGCTCTAAAAACTCTACTATTCCCTTATTGAATCCATCCGTCAAATAGTTTATTTCCTTATTATCGGCAACCAGTTCCTTAATATCAGACACCATCATTTTATATGCCTTTTCATTTATATTAAAATCGAGCCCCATGACCAATTCTTTGAGCTGATAAGTACTGTCTGCAAGATTGCCTTCCAATTGTCCAGCTGCATCTACTTCAACAAATCCAAAATCTTTTCCTAAGTTTATTTTACCCTCACAAATAATTTTATTCTCTTCATTGTCGAACAAGGCCATAACGTTTCCATTCTTTTGTTCTCCATTGATTTTTTCGGCTTTTCCAATTCTGTATATCTCTTTCTTCGGATTGTAATCCAAAAGCCCATTTACAGTAATCAAACTAAAATCAGCTGGTGTCTTTTTAGAATTCAGGAAACTCGGATATGGAGCCAATCCATCGAAGCTAAACAAGGTGCCGAAATAAAGGGAATCTTTGAATTCACCAATTGGTTTTTCTAAATCAATTTTCAAATTATCAGGATTGATTTCTGTTCTAAATTGGAACCATTCAGGATCAATGTATTTATTTTTCAAATTGATTTTACTATAACCATCAAAGGTCAAAAATCTATTTTGCGAATTCAATAAAACCTTTCCTTTAAAATCAGTTTTTGTATCCAGCTTAAAACTGTCTTTCAATTCAATGAAAGCTTTTGAATAAGTCTGATAAGTAATGACTTCTTCCTCTTCTTGCTTTTTTCCTTTTTTTCTACGCTTGGATTTTTTTTCTTTGTCAGCTTCCTCTGGCACTTCTTGAGTTACTGCTAGAGAATCATTCGCGATAGGTACAGCCAATGAGTCGGTTCCAATGGAATCCAAGGACTCCACTATTTCCTCCTCCAACTCTTCCTTGACGTCTTCAACTTCTTGAACTTCTTCAATAATTTCCGCTTCCTCATTTTCCTCCTGCTCCGATTCAATGTTTTCTGCTGGCTCTTCCGTTTCTTCTAACATTTTGGCAAGTTCTTCTGCCTTTTTATCCGCTTTGGTCTTTTTGGATTTCTTAGTCTTTTTCTCTTTTTTCTTTTTCTCCTTTTTACTATTCTTTTTTGTTTCTTTTGCTAAATTTTCACTGTTTTCAATGCTTGTCAAAGAAAGCGTGTCCATAGGATAAGGCTCGGTTCTAGACTCAATTTGACTAAAGAAAATGATTTGTGGTTTTTCAGTGAACTTTGATTGATACAAATAATTTCCTGAGGCCTTAAATTTATTTCGAGATTCAAAGTTTACAGTAGCATCGGTAATGGTATGATAAGATTTTAAGGTGTCAATGTTGATCGTGGCATTCTCCAGGGTTTGTAATTTTGCCCCTGGCAACAAATAAACCACATTCAAATCTGGAACCACACTTGCATCGGCAACTCTTATCTCTGGTACTCCACTTATCTTAAGCTCCTTGGTATTTAAGTTTAATGTTGAAATTCCAGATTTGAATTTCAAGCTATCTTGTTGTTTGTTAATTGAAATAAAATAGTTATTGGCAGACTGACTATTCTGCATATTTATTTTCTCTTCATTGTAATCCCAATTCAATAATTCAAGTTCAGCAAGGTATTCATGCTGTGGTAGCTTAATTAAAATTTTATCGTCAGTTTTCTTGGGTTCAAAAATTGCCAATTCGTTGTAAACATTTAAGTTGGCTTCCAACTTTTCTTTAGAAGTCAGAATTACTTTTTCTTCTTTGTCTGAAATTTCCAAATCCATGCTATCGGCATAAATTGATGTTTCATCAAACGTAAAAATATTGGAATTAAACTTCGAATTTTTCCAAGTCATTTCACCATTAGCAAACATTCCGCTTTTAGATATTTTAATCAAACCTCTAAACTGAGACCGATTTTCAAACAATGCAGAAGGCTTATCGGCACTATACAACATTAAAGAATCTCCATAAGGAAACCATTTAAAATTTATTCCTGAATTTAAAACATTCGGATAAGCTACTCCGTCTTTCTTTTCCTTTTCTACTATTACACTGTAAATACTTTCTGAAACAGTTGAATCTGGAAAAAAGACAAAATTATCAGCTTTTACCGTTGTGGTCATAAATTTTATTGTACCATTCCCCAACAGACCTCTATCTGATAAGTCGACTTCACCATTGTAGATACCAAGCCCTCCATACATGGGATGGTTGTCACCCGTTATGTCTGCATTTACAGATATAGAGTTATCCTCATCCAGTCCAGCTGTGACTCTGAGTTCTGGGAAAATATCACCATAAACCATCGTTCCTTTGAACTGAATATCTTCGTTGGGAATATAATAAGCTGACTCAAATTTAAAAGGATCTATTTCAAAGTAAAATCTTTCCTTTTCATAAGCACCATTGTATAGGTCTTTGCTATCGAAATATATATAGGAATTTCCATCTGTCTCAAAAACGGGGTATTCATCATATTTCTCTTTACCCGACTTGTTTGATGGTGCGTCAATGTACAAAGTACCAGAAACATTGTGGATGGGTGTTTTTACTTGCTTGGCTTTTGTAACCTTGGTTGATCTAAAAATCTCTTCGTCCAAATTGTACAATAACATTTTATCAGCAGAATCGATTTTAACACTAAAAGCAGAATAGTTCAAATCATAATCTCCTCTTACAAAATCAATTTGGCCTGCAACTAAATCACCTTTTGCTTTGATGTTTCTATTTTCATTGATCTCTAAAATTTTGTTGTAAGGAAACAGTACAACCTTTTGAGAATCACTTAATACAACCTGGTCAACACCAATTACTGACAAGTCAGCAGAATTCACATTCAATGAAAGATTTTCTTTTGGTGCTACCGACTTAATATTTATTCCATCATAATCCGACTTTTCAATTTGAGCCAAGGTATAAAGCGTCGTTTTCGGTCGAATTGTGATCATTTCTGTATCAGGTTCATACATAATGAAGCCATCATCTACCAAATCATATATGATTCCGATTACATCTTGAATAGTATAATTTCCTCTAATTGAACTTGCGAAGTCTTGCGCTGAAATCTGATCAGACATTGTACTTTCAAACCATCTTCCCAACAAAACAATTGGGTCTTTAGAAATGGCTCTCCTGTAATTTTGTAAAACAGCAGGATTGTAATAATTGTATGAATCTAAAAATACTGGATTGCTTTTTAACTGAGTAGATTTCGTGAACTTCATAATGGTATCCTGAAGATTCCAACTAACCGCATCAATTTCACATTCCATTTTATGGTAAGAACTTATAAAAGGCCCTTGAGATGTTGCAATTTCATTCCTAACTACTCTCAAATCCTGACTTGGAATTTCAAAGGTCAAATCAAGACTTGGATGAAAAATAGAATCGTTTTTGAAATACATCGAAACCGCTGTATTTATAGCATTTACATTCGCTCTATTTCTAATACCAATTAAATTTGACTTCGCAGAAAACAACCTTTTACCATCTTCCCCCTTTACAAACAAATTGGCTTTGTCATTGTCTTTCCCGAAAATCACCAATTTGTTCCCATTCATTCCGAAACCACCTTGAAATTTTATTTTCGGACCAATCCCCGATAAAACAATATCAGTTTTTTCTGACCTAAAACGAGGATAAGATTTGGTCGTTCCACCGCCTGCAAACAATTTCATAGTATAGGTCCCATCCAATCCATCTTTGAAAAAGTCATCGTGATAAAACCGAACATTCTTAAAGGTATAATCCGGCTTCTTTAACTCGATGAGATACTCTTTCAAATCAGCATGTGCAGGTTCGTACAATAAGGTATCTTGAATTTCCCATTTCACTTTCCCATTTTGCCCTTTCCATAGATTTTCAGATGGGATTAGAACACCAGACGTTTCGTAGATGCAAGTACTGTCCGTTTTGGTTTTTACACAAATCATTGCTTGCGAGAAATCGATTATTGGCTTTTTTTCTGCCCATTTGTATTCGAATTCAGCTTGGTCATAGGACCATGATTTTACTGGTGAATTATAAATTTTATTTTCTCCAATAAAAAACAAATTGAATTGTGCAAAATCTTTATAAGCTTTGGTTTTGAGTTCCCTTTGCGAAGCCGCAAGCTCTTTAGAAACCATCAACCAACTTTTGAATATTTTTGAATTGGCTCCACCCTCAAGAGCATCCAAATTATTTATGGTATTTATGGTTGGTTCAAAGTGTGAAGCCGCTTTCATTTTCTTTGAAAGCATGACATTGAATAAATCAATAATATCTCCAGAATCTGATGGTCCTTTCTGTGCCATACTCACTTTAAAAGCGGTAATCGCCAATTCGGTTTTCTCCTGTTTTATGTAGGGAGCAAAAAGCTCGTCCAACTGAGTATTAAACTCTGCAAGATCCTTGGAAAAAGTCTTAAATGAAATTTTTTGGGCCTGTAGATTTAATGGAAGGTTTAGAAGCACAAAGGCAACACAAAAAATAAAAGATATTATTGGTCTCAACATTTTTCAGTTTTAGTATGATTGCACTGTAATTTAATGTTTTTCAGTGGCTTAAAACGAACGGAACAAGGGCTTTGTCCTATTATTACCAAAAGGCCCGAAATTATCGGGCCAAATTAAGCTCAAAGTATATAAATTGGGAATCTTCGTTGGTTTCGGAACCCGAATAACAAAATATTATTTGTTTTTTCGACAATGCAATAGTATCCATTTGCCTTTTGAAAGCTCATTAATTCTGTAAAGTCCCTCTGATTCAGCTGCTTTTGCAAGCGTCTCCTTATCATCTTCCAAAATTCCGCTGAATAATATTTCACCAGAATCTTCTAAACAATCAGACAGATCTTTCATGTATTTTATAAGAACATTCCTATTGACATTGGCCAAAATGTGATCAAACTTCATTCCTTTAACCAATTCCATGCTTCCCTGCATTACATTGGCATTAACGACGCCATTGCGTTCAATATTTTCAAGGGCATTTTGAAAAGCCCAATCTTCATGATCAATGGCCTCTATTTTTGAGGCTTCTTTTTGAAATGCCAACACTGCCAAAATCCCTGTTCCACATCCAAAATCTAGAACAGTTTTTCCCTTAAAGTCAATTTCGAGCATCTCTTTCATCATCATCCAGGTGGTCTCATGATGTCCTGTTCCAAAAGACATTTTAGGCTCAATCAAGATGTTGTGCTGGTATTCAGAAAATTTATCATGAAATGGAGCTCTCACAACAACTTTATCCTCTACAAAAATTGGTTCGAAATTGCTTTCCCATATTTCATTCCAGTTTTTATTCTCTAACCCCTCTATGCTTTTCAAGTCGATTTGAGCAAGCTCTTTGTAACGCATTAATATTTCATCAAGAAGCGGCTTGTCAAAAGTTCCCTTTTCAATGTATGCTTCCAGAATGGATTCTTTTTCTTCGAAGCCATCAAATCCAATTTCACCCAACTCTGCCACTATAACAGGAACGAATGCTTCTGGTTTGATGTCTAAAATTACTCTGGTATATTCCATTAAATTGCCTTTATTATCTCAAAGAAATCACCTGACTTTAAAGAGGCTCCTCCAACAAGACCACCGTCCACATCTGGCTTTGAAAACAACTCAGCAGCGTTGGCTGGTTTTACACTCCCGCCATAAAGAATGCTCATTTTATCAGAAACTTCAAAACCATATTTTTTGTCAATCAATAAACGAATAAACTGATGCATTTCTTGTGCTTGTTCTGGACTTGCAGTTACGCCAGTTCCAATGGCCCAAACTGGCTCATAAGCCAATACAATCTTCGATAAATCTTCAGCAGATAAGTGAAACAATGCCTCTGATACTTGAGATTCAATTACCTCGAATAATTTCTCTTGTTCTCGCTCCTCCAATGTTTCACCAATGCAAAAAATGACTGGCAATCCATGTTCAAGTGATTTATCAACTTTTAGCTTTAAAAGTTCATTGCTTTCTTTGTGAAATTTGCGTCTTTCTGAATGACCAATAATGACCAAATCACAGCCAACATCTTTTAGCATGCCGACAGAAGTTTCTCCCGTCCTTGCTCCGCTGTCTATTTCACTACAATTTTGGGCAGCCAATAAAATGTTCCCAAGATGAAAACTGTCTAAAATTTCTCTCACCAAAGCCAAATATGGAAAGGCAGGACCAAAAACGATTTTTGTATCGCTTGAAATTTCTCCTTCAATAATTTGATTGGCTACTTCTTTGACTAATTTGGAAATTTCAACAGAACTTAGGTTCATTTTCCAATTTCCAGCTACTATTTTACTTCTCATGGTTTTTTTTTGCCAAAGATAAACTTTATCAATATAGTAGCGACTTTAAATGATAGATTTTAGCTTGGAATTTATAACTGTAGAATTTTGACCTGATTAAGGATTCTCTTTATCAATTAAATGATAGGATCTGTTTTGAATTATGTAGCTTTGACACTCAAATAAAATATCAAAATGCCAAAATCTGAACAAAAGAAAATCTGGTTAATAGAGCCCAATCTGGATCAGTTAAATTCATTTAATAAAAACACAATCGTTGAGCACATTGGTATCAAAATAATTGAATGTGGAGACGATTACTTGGTAGGCACCATGCCAGTTGACCACCGAACTGTTCAAGGCTTCGGGATTGTCCATGGAGGTTCTTATGTTGTTTTAGCAGAGACTTTAGGCAGTATGGCCTCGTCCATGGTCATTGAATTTCCAAAATTCAAAGCTGTAGGTTTAGACATCAACTCCAATCACATCCGATCAGCAAAGGAGGGAATTGTAAAAGGCATTGCCAAGCCCATTCATTTGGGCAGAAGAACTCATGTTTGGCAGATAAAGATATTTTCCGAACAAGAGAAACTACTAAACATTAGTCGGTTGACAATGGCAATTATTGAATAAGATAGCTTTTAACAATCGAAGACCAACGATTGAAGCCTATTGAAGCAAGGTCCCTGTTAAATTTGAAACAAAATGCCTAATAAAATCCTTGAAACGAAGCGTTTGCAATTTTATCAAATTGATGAATCCTACGCAGCCAAAACTTTGGCCTATTACACTAGAAACCAATATCACTTTCAAAATGCCATGCCCTCAATCTCTGAATACTTTTTAACAGAGAAATATCAGCAAGGCATTTTAAATAATCAACGAATTGAAATTGAGGCCGGTCGTCAGTTCAAGTTTTGGCTATTTCATAAAGAGGATACAAATACCGAACAGATTATTGGAGACATTTCCCTGAACAACATTGTCAGAGGCGCTTTTTTATCTTGCCATTTGGGCTACAAACTTGACAAAGATTTCATCAAAAAAGGTTTGATGAAGGAAGCTTTGACCACAGCCTGCAAATATGCCTTTAAGATTTTAAAATTGCACCGAATCGAAGCCAATATAATGCCAGCAAACCAAGCCTCTATTAATTTGGCTGAAAGTCTAGGCTTTGTCAGAGAAGGATTCTCGAAAAAGTATTTGAAAATAAATGGAAAGTGGGAAGATCATTATCGATACGCCCTTTTGATTGGTTAAAAATGGAAAAAGGAGAGAGAATCTGGCAAAGTGTCAGCGTTGTCAGCTTGGTGGACGCTTTTTTTTAAATTACAGAAACCTCACATTCATCATCGCATTGCTCCAACAGCTTACTATTGGTGAGTTTTAAAACTGGATGCATAAAATCTGGAGCAATTTCACACAGAGGAACCAAAGTAAAGCGTCTTTTGTGCAAATATGGATGTGGAATGCTCAGCCTTTTGGTATCAATAATTTCATCATTGTAGTAAAGCATGTCAATATCAATAATTCTACTCCCCCACTTTACCGTTCTCAATCTCCCCATTTGCTTTTCAACATCCAGCATCATTTCCAAGGTCTGATGAGGCTCTAATTCAGTATGAACCAACAAAATTTGATTTAAAAAGCTGGCTTGATCTTCAATTCCCCATGCAGCAGTTTCATAAATAGCAGATTGGGAAATAATTTCACCAATTTGCTCTGAAATCAAGCGAAAAGCGACATTTAAATAGTTTAGTCGATCTCCTTCGTTGGTTCCTAGTAGAATATATACCTTGTTTTCTATTTTTTTGTGCATTTTTGTCTCTTGTTAAATTCAAAAATATTCCAAAAATGGAACCTTACCCTATCAATTTTATGTTGAAATGGTAAATTAAACGTAAATAAATAACATATGAAATCATTCCTCAAAATAGTTTTGGGTACTATGGTTGGTATCCTTCTACTATTTTTTTTAATTTCTTTTGTCGGAATTTTTAGTATTTCCAAACTCTCTCAGAAAAGCAAAGTCAGCATCAATCCAAATACCGTACTGCGGGTTGACTTTTCCACTCCTATTGGTGAAAGAGGCATCGAAAGTCCTTTCTCAGAATTAGATATCCCATTTAATCCAGGTCCAGATGCAAAATTGGGTCTAGATCAAATTCTTTTAGCTTTAAACAAAGCCAAAGACGACTCGAATGTGAAAGGCATCTACCTTGACCTCAATGGCATTGCTGCTGGATGGGTTCAAATGGAGGACATCCGCAACGGTTTGATAGATTTCAAAGAAAGCGGAAAGTTTATTTATGCCTATGGTGAAATGATTAGCCAAAAAGCATACTATATGGCTAGCATAGCTGATAAAATTTATTTGAATCCTTCAGGTATTTTAGAATTGAAGGGTTTTGGAGCGGAAGTAGCATTTTTAAAAAATGCACTTGAAAAATTGGACATAGAACCTCGTATTTTCTATGCAGGTAAATTCAAAAGTGCCACTGAACCTTTGAGATTAGAAAAAATGAGCGACGAAAATCGCCAGCAAATAAAAGCCTATTTAAATGGATTTTATCAAAACTATCTTGACAAAGTTTCTGTAGCAAGAAATATGAGCAAAGACCAATTGCACAACATTATTGACAATTTACTGATCAGAGATCCAGAAGATGCTTTGGGATACAGTGTTGTCGATGAATTATTATATGAAGACGCTGTTTATGATAAAATAAGAGAAAGTTCAGGTCTTGATATGGATGATAAAATAAAGTTTGCAAGTTTATCCAAATACATCAAAACTGGTGTTGACGATACAAAGTTCAGTAAAAACAAAATTGCAATTGTTTATGCAGATGGTGACATTGTTGACGGAAAGGGAGATGGTCAAAACATAGCTTCGGCAAGATATACACCAATTTTTGAAAAAATCAGATTGGATGACAATGTGAAGGCAGTTGTACTTAGAGTGAATTCTCCGGGTGGTAGCGCTTTGGCTTCTGATGTTATTTGGAATGAAATTAACAGAATAAAAGAAAAAGGAATTCCTGTTGTAACCAGCATGAGTGACTATGCCGCATCTGGAGGATATTTTATTGCCTGTAACTCTGACAAAATCTTTGCTGAAAGTACAACACTGACTGGATCGATTGGAGTTTTTGGAATTTTGATGGACATGGATCAGTTCTTCAATGAAAAATTAGGGATAACTTTTGATACCGTCAAAACCACCAAATATTCTGATTTCCCTAATTCTGCCTTATTAACTGGAGATTTGACTTCAACAGAGGAGGAGATCATCACCAACTCCATCAAGAAAATTTATAAGCAGTTTAAGGAGCGTGTTGCGAAAGGAAGAGGATTGACAATGGAGCAAGTTGAAGAAGTTGCTCAAGGAAGAGTTTGGACTGGCCAACAAGCCTTGACCAATGGATTGGTTGATGAGATAGGCAATATGGAAGATGCCTTGGCAGAAGCGGCTGAAATGGCTGGTCTGGATGAATACAGAAAAGTGTCCTATCCAAAAGCGGTTGACCCAGTTCAACAAATAATGAACAAACTGTCCGGGAATTCTGATGAAGAGGTCGCAAAAGCTATTTTAAAATCAAGATTGGGCAGAATGTACAAACATCTTGAATTTGTAGACAAGATCACCCAATGGAACACTGTTCAGGCAAGAATGCCTTTTTCAGTTGAAATTTATTAATGGGGAATAGGCTATTAGCTTTTGGCCTTTAGCCTTTAGCCTTTAGCCTTTGGCTTTTTGCTTTTGGCTTTTGGCCTTTAGCCATGATTTAAGGCTTATATAAAATATTGAATACCGCATCATTTTTTGATGCGGTATTTTTTTTGTTTGTATATTTTCTGAGCCCTCATAAATGATCCAACTGAATTTAGTGATTTTTTCTCAACCAATCAAAGACTAGGTCTTCCCCTCAAACTGACGAGCAAATTCTCGATAGCTCGTTTGGACAGTTGAAACCATACTAGCATCGCTTTTGTCAAAGGGGTTCATATTGTGATTATAATTTCTTACATATTTGTCACTCCAAACAACAATCTCTAAAATCAGTGGAGCTAAATCAAGCCCTTTTTCAGTCAACAAATATATATTCTCTTTTTTATTTTCGGCTAATTTTCTTTTAGTAATCACCTCCAAAGATTCCAATAATTTTAACCTGGCCGATAATAGATTTGTAGCCACTCCTTCTTCTGATGCTACCATTTCCTTAAACGTTTTCTTTTGATGCAACAACATATCTCTAACGATAAGCAAGGACCATTTGTCTCCTATCAAATCTAAGGCAGAGGCAATGAGACAGGAAGAACGAAACTTTTTCATCATATTCTTTTGATTTTTACTTTAAAATCTAAAGTAATTTGTATTTTCGCTTTAAATTTTAAAGTAAAAATACAAAATTTAAATAATTATGTTGGCAGGACACTATGCTACCGCCTTAGTTGCGCATCAGAAATTTCCACAAGGATCATTACTTTACTTCTTAGTTGTTTCTCAGTTACAAGATTTATTGTGGTTTGCCCTGCATTATTTAGGTCTTGAACGAACTCAACCAAGTGATGTTTTTGATACAACATTGAGTAATATGACGGTAGATATGCTCTATAGCCACGACTTGATTCCGCAGATTTTTTGGTTGGTTGTTGTTTTCATTTTTGGGAAAATAATTTTTAAAAGCAACAAAATTGGACTGGTGGGTTCAGCATTGGTGGCTGGACATTTTGTCTTAGATTTCTTTTCCGGACACCCACATCACATTTTTGGAGCAGATACAGCCGAAGCAGGACTTGGATTGTATGCAACAAATGTTTATCTAGCAATAGCCATTGAAGCTGTTTTTTGCATTGCAATACTTTGGTATTTCTTCAAACAAGACATCAAATTAGGAATTCAAAGGACTTCAGCAAACAAAGCTGCTATAGCAGGGCTATTCGTTTTTGGTATTGTCTTCATGCTATCTATAGCTACCACTTCTTTTAGAGAACTGTTTGGCATACCTGATTTTGATTTAGGATTTAACTCTAGTGTTCCCACACTTGTTATGACTTATATAGGGATGATTGTTTATCTAAACTACTTTGTTACAAAGTTCAAGCTTGAAAAGAAAACTTCAACTTAGGCTGCTCAATTTTCCATGAAAAAATTAAGACTAGAAAACTTTTCAATTTTAATTTAATACGAATCCTATCTTAATTAAATGTTAACTAAGCGTTTATCAATCATCATTTCATTTCAAGTTAAAAAAAAATAGAAAAAAAAAATTAAACTTTTAGAATGGACCTAAGTCCTTGATTACTAACGAGTGTTCGTTTACTTTTTCTCAAAATTTTAGCAAGGATCTTTCTAGTGCATTTGCAGGATTGAAATATTCTCTCTATGTTTGGGTCATAATAAAATAATAGCATGACAATTTTTACAAATAGCATATTGAATCAAACCGGATGGATTTATCTTCCTACCAATGTTTGTGATTGTAGCTATTTTGGGTTTTCTGACTGATTAAGAAATTAATTCATTTTTGTTGGAAAACCTGTTACGAAATGTAATGGGTTTTTTTTTGAGCAAAATTTGAATGTTAATTAGAGTAGAAATCATAATAGATAAAATTTTTAAATTTTAAAATAATTACAAAATGAGCATTAATTCAGATTATATCATCGCCAAACAAACAAGACTGCTATCGTCGTCTCTGTTAAGTGCAGGTATGGTATGTTCTGAAACCACAACAAATTTGGTTTGCAGTTTTGAGCGTATTTGTTCTTGTACATCATGTCAATACATCGTTGGATTAACGGTAGACGGGGGAGCTCAGAATATATTTGGATTAAATTATGATTGTGATCGTCCCCCACCCTTTAAGTCGGAATAAACTATTGTTTTTTTTATAAAAAACTAAATGATATTGAAGCCGACTAGATGAGAATCCAGTCGGCTTTTTTTTTGATCATTTTTTGATCATTTTTTGAACTGATTTCGTTGAAAGTATTTTTTCGGAATAAATTTAAACAGGTAATGAACCAAGATTTTTTTACAAGATTCAATCAGGAGTTTCCTGATAAGTAACATTAAGACAGAAGATATCTGGTATTCAGATATAATTTTATCATCACCCAATGTTTTATACATCAGGGTTTTAAAACACAAATGTAATGAGAAAGATTAACGTTAAAACAATTAAGAAAAAGTTGTTTACAAGTCTGTCTCAGTTTAATCCTCAAGCGAGAACTGCAGACTTGAAAGATCGAGAGCACTTTGTTGTGGATCCGTCCAACAGAACAAAGGATTCTTTTTACCAAGCCATCTCTTTAGAAAATGAGAGCGAGGTATTTCAGGCAAAAAAGACCTGGAACTAATTGAAATGTAAACTCTTTGGCTAATAAATATTTTAACCAAAAAGTACATCGGATTATACCGATATACGATTAAATTGATAGTGTAAATATAATTGTGTTTCCTATGAATTTAATCAGGCCTCTATAACCAAAAAATTAACCCCTAAATATTGAAGGTATTTTACCTCAATAAAAATTAAGCCGCAGCGTTTTGAAAGCCAATACAACTTTCCTACGCTGCGGCCTTTTTTTGCCCTCTTTACAGCTTCCGTTTCTTCTGGAAGCAATTGTCAGACTTATTCTGTACAATTTTGTCGCATTCAGTATCGAGGTTTTCAATCTTGTAGACTATCTTCGTCAAATGACAAAAGCTTTGACTGGTCTTAGCAAAGAACGATTTTTAAGTTTGGACTTAATTCGTGGGATTGCTATGCTTGGAATTTTGTTCATGAACATTCAAAGTTTTTCCATGATCAATGCGGCCTACGCAAATCCATTGGCATTTGAAGATCTGAATGGAATCAATTACTGGGTTTGGTATTTTTCTCATCTTTTGGCAGATTCAAAATTCATGACCTTGTTCTCTGTTCTTTTCGGAGCAGGAATGGTTCTATTTGCTGAAAATGCGGTAAAGAAAGGATTGGCACCAACCTATCTCTTTCTCAGGCGTAACTTTCTACTTTTAATCATCGGATTGATTCATGCGTACTTTTTATGGTTTGGAGACATTTTATTCAGCTATGCCGTTTGTGGATTTATGTTCTTTTTCTTTAGAAATTCGAAAAGTGACAACCTGATCAATTGGGGAATATTTTTGATTGCTTTTGAAATAGTTTTGGGCATGGGAATCAGCTCTACCTTTCTTCACATACCAGAAGCTGATTATACTGAAATGCTTCAATCATGGCAGCCCAATGGAGATGCCATCAACGAAGAAATTGCCATCTATCAAGGCTCCTATTCCGATCAATTAAAAGACAGGATGGGCAAAGTTGTTACTTTTCAAACCTTTGGATTATTGATCTATACCTTTTGGAGGTCTGGAGGTTTAATGTTGATTGGAATGGCCTTGTATAAAAATGGCTTCTTAACTGGACAATTAAGCAATAGATTTTACACCCTTACTGGAACAGTTTCTCTTATAATTGGTTTGGCAATAACTGCTTATGGAATTGACCAACAATTTGGGCATGGTTGGACCATGGAATATTCGATGTTACAAGGAAGTCAATTCAATTATGTCGGTAGTTTGGGAACGGCTTTGGGCTATGCTTGCTTCATAATATTGTTTGCAAAAATGAAAGGCTTTGACTTTATAAAAAAAATATTTTCCAATGTTGGTCGAATGGCTTTAAGTAATTACATTTTGCAATCCATTATCTGCACTTTCATTTTCTATGGATTTGGTCTTGGTTGGTTTGCCGAAACAAGCAGATTTCATCAATTATTGGTTGTTTTACTTGTTAGTACTATTCAAATAGTATGGTCCACTATTTGGTTGCAATACTTCAAGCAAGGTCCACTAGAAATGCTTTGGAAAAGACTGACTTATACTAGTGCTCCTGCAAAAATAGATTAATACGATATAAACAATTAGGAAACCTTTGGGCAGAAGTCAGTCCTAAAATTGTAACTTATTTCATCTAAAGAGGTAAGAATATTGGTGTAATAGATAATAGATTTTTGACATTAGCTAAGTGTCCATTCGGCGTTTCACAAAGGCATTAAGCTGTTTTTTAAACGTCAAATCTATCTGCTATTGCTCGTAGTTAAATTTCATTCATTACCTTTGCAAAAAATAAACAACCTATAATGAATTTGTCTGAAGTGAAAATTAAAAAAGGAGTGGCAACAGGAAGCCAAGTCCAGGAGATTTACCAGTTTGCTAAAGCCAATAAATTTGCTTTGCCTGCTGCCAATGTAATCAGTAGTAACACGGTAAATGCGGTCATCGAAACAGCCAGAGACCTTAACTCGCCAGTAATTGTGCAGTTTTCTAATGGTGGTGCTACTTTTTTCGCAGGGAAAGGGCTAGGAAATGAAAACCAGAAAAGCTCTATTGCTGGAGGTATTTCTGGTGCATTGCATACCCATCATATGGCTGAGGCTTATGGTGCATCTGTTATTCTTAACACAGATCACTGTGCAAAAAAATTGTTGCCATGGATTGACGGTTTATTGGATTTTGGTGAAGAATACTATAAAGTTCATGGTGTCCCATTGTACAGTTCACATATGTTGGACTTTTCAGAGGAACCTATTGAAGAGAATATTGAAATCTGCAAACGTTATCTTGAAAGAATGGCCAAAATAGACATGACCATTGAGATAGAATTAGGCGTAACTGGAGGAGAAGAAGATGGGGTTGACAATACTGATATTGACAGTTCAAAGTTGTACACTCAACCAGAAGAAGTAGCTTATGCTTATGAAGAATTGAAAAAGGTAAGTGATAACTTTATTGTTGCTGCTGCTTTTGGAAACGTTCACGGAGTTTACAAACCAGGGAATGTAACTCTAACTCCTAAAATTTTAAAGAACTCTCAATCTTTTATCCAAGAGAAATTTGGGACAGGTCCTAATCCGATTGATTTTGTTTTCCATGGTGGATCTGGATCAACGGTTGAGGAAATTAGAGAAGCCATCGATTATGGTGTAATCAAAATGAACATTGATACCGATTTACAATGGGCTTTTGCCAAAGGTGTTCGTACTTATATGGACGATTACAAAGATTACTTGCAAGCTCAGATTGGAAATCCGGAAGGATCTGAAATTCCAAATAAGAAAAAATACGATCCAAGAGTTTGGTTGAGAAAAGGAGAGCAGAGTTTTGTTGGTCGATTGAACAAGGCTTTTGAAGATTTGAACAATGTAAATACTTTGGCTTAAGCCTTTTAGGCTATTGGCCGTTGGCTTTTAGCTGTTTGCTTTACTTTTATAAAAAATAATGAAAAGAGGTCATGCATTTATTGCATGGCCTCTTTTTTTTGCACAACAAGTTGCGTTTTATGTAAACTTCATGTTATATTGTATCGTAATTAGAAGAACAACTTAGAATGGAGAAAAAATTTGAAGTCGAATTTTTGGTTGAAGCCATTGAATTTTTGGAATCTTTAGACGACAAATCTAGAGAAAAAATCATTTATAAAATTGTTAGCGATAATTTAAAAGAAGTAAACAAAAAAATGCACAAGAATTTATTTTCAATCATATTATTTGTAATTCTACTAAACTCGTGCAATTTTCAAACGACTAAAGAAGCGGGAATAAAATATTCCACACGACCAGTTTTTCAAGTCCTTAAAAATATTGAATGGAGGGAAGTTGGACTAGCTAAAGAACTCATAAATGTAAAAGAGAAAATGGTCATAATCCTTGGTGGCTCAAATCCATTGCCACTTCACCAATGGGAAGAATTAAAAGTTGGTTTTCCATGGAAAAAAAATATTGACAGACACGTATTGATCAATAAAACGGCACTTGTTCGCTCTCCTAATGCGAATTCTAATTGTAACCGAACAGACTGTCTAATTGAGATAGAAAATAAAGGCTATTCTTGGATTGAATTAGCATAACCTTTGGCTGTTGATTTCATACCTTCAAAAACAGATATGTTGAAACCAGAAGAAGGCTATTTGGTTGTAAAGACTATTAAAAAATGTCAAATACTACGTTTTGAGAATGAAATATATCAGCTAACTGATAATAAAGGAAATTACTATGTAATGCATGCTACTGAATCAGGAGAGCCTAATTTAGCCGTTATTTTGCCTAAAGGTTGGACAATCAAAAAAGTAAGTTTGCAAGAACCCTTAGTTATTTTGCCCTTTGGAAAAGGAGAAGATTGTTATTTTAATATAGTAGGAGACTATTTAGGGCAGGGATATCACCAATATAAATACACAAATGAATATTATCCTGAATAAAAAACTAAAAAAAAGAAAGCCAAAAGAAAAATAAACTTAAACTGTCATATGAAAAAAATAGCTCATCTAATTATTTTCTCTTTCCTAATCTTTACAGCCTGCAGAGAAGACGAACCAACTGATCAGAGCAATGAATTTCCAATTGTCAAAACTGAAAGCACTTACAATGTGATATTAGACGAGGACATCATCTATGCAAATGGACTAACTCTTGATGCGAACAATTCTGTTGAAATGCCTCAACTGCTAGATGTATACTACCCTGAGAATAGTTCCACTAATCGACCCGTCTATATGTTTATACATGGTGGAGGATTTCAAGGTGGTACAAAAACAAAACCCGAAATTATAGATATGGCCAATTACTTTGCCTCCAGAGGTTGGGTT
>CALBCY010000048.1 GCA_937927195.1 uncultured Chitinophagales bacterium | reverse complement strand
CAATGAGCGTTGGATAATCCCAATCATTGGTGGTACTTGTTGGTATAGCTGCTGAAAAGTAATTATCTGTATCAAAACAATCATGGGTATGCACACCAGCACCATAAGTGAGGTTTGATAGCTGAAAGGGTGCTGAAGAATTCGGTCTGTAAGTCGTTATGTCTCTTGTGCCACTATAAGCAGTATGTGCCGTTCCCGGTTCGTCTATGTGCTTTATTTTATTCGATTCAAAAATGATTTCTCCCGTTAAGGCATCAATCACCAATTCTTTTTTCACCAATGGATCTTTTGCATAAACTTCCAGGACATACGCAGCCCTTAAATAGGTAGAGTTGCCTCTCGGATAATCATTGGGTAAATAGGTGCGGCTAATATCTGGGAAATGGGTCGCATTTACATCGCCTTTCTCTTTTTTTATAAAAGCCTCCATCTGTTCGTCTTCCCACATATAGGTTTTAGCACCAACACAAGCTTTTGCAATTGCTAATATGTCTTGATCTGAGAAGCTGGAGGCATTAAATGAATAGGAGGGCAGCATAGCGAGTAAAGGACCACTGAATTCAGTTATTTTGCCATTTTTTTTGTGTAAACTCAAAGACGATCCATAAATAGGAATGTCTTCTAATGTTTGCAAGACTCTTTGATGCTCGTAACCCAACTGGTCTACATACAGGTGGCTTTTGTCAATTAAGCCAAAATCACTGGTTAACTGAAATTCTCTTTGTAACAATTCAATGAGCTCACTTTGGGTGACACCTTCCGATAATTCTATGTGCCTCGTCAGTTGAGAATTGTCATCTAAATGGCTGTTTTTAATGGAAACTGCGGAAAGAGATTTGGCAGAAAAAAGCAACACAAATCCAGAGAGTAATGCAAGTAAAGGAATGGAGCGTACATTAAATTCATTCATTTTTGATCGTTTTTGGGGTGAAAATTATACATCTATCAAACCAATAGCCATTAAAAATTAAATATTTGTTAGTTCAACAGATTGCTGATTATTCTGCCAACATCCAGTATAACAAGTCATTTTTGCCTAAAAATGGCAATGGTTTGTTATTCTAGTTGAGCCCAGATATATTTCTTTTGCATCAAATGTTACATCATTTGATACAGAAATTTATTTTTTAAGTATTGAGTGCTAAGTTTTAATGGAGATTGATTCTTCGTTTGTCTACATTAATTGTTAAGCAAAAAGCATTCAATATTACAAGATAATTATTTATTTGATATTATTTGAGTGCCTGTTTGTCAACAAGGAACGCTCTTCAAATATTAGATAAAGATATTATAATAAAATAAGTTTCGCCACTTTATCTTTGATCTGCTAGGAAAAATTGGTAGCTAAAAACTGTTTTGGCCTTTTTTTACGCTTTGATGACAGCTGTGAAACAAGGTGAAAGCTCATGTCAAGCAATTCCTAAAACTGGAAAGAACAATTGGAAGGCTTGTTTTTAGCTTTGTCCTCTAATCAATTTGCCCGCTATTTGTAACCCTTTCCATTTCAATCAGTCCAAAAACTGAACCTTGGATGAGTTTTAAATCATATAATAAATTTCACAATGAAAAAGTTTGTTTTCTTTCTCTTAGTATCGGCTGTGAGTCTATCCTCATGCAATAAGGACTATTATCAGGTTAAAAGCTTTTACAAAAAAACTGAAGAACACAAAGAAATAGCCATTTTGCCTGTTGAAATCATTTTTTCTGGTTTACAACCATTTGATTTGACAGAAGAGGACGTGCAAAAGCAAGAAGAGGGAGAAAGTAGAGCTTTTCAAATTTCACTTCATTCAGAATTGTTAAAAAGGAAAGAAAACAGCTCAAAAGGTCCGAAACTGAAATTGCAAAGAGTCAGCCAAACCAATAAAATCATTCAAGAGAAAATGACCATCAGGGAATCTTGGGAATTAACTGCAGAGGAAATGGCTGAATTGTTGGGAGTAGACGCAGTCGTCAAAAGCAGAATTGAGAAAAAAAGATACTTTTCTGACCTCGCATCTTATGGAATCGATGTTGCTTCAAAGATAATTGGTTTGCTTGCCAAGGATATAACGGTATTCCTTACTGGGCAAAGCTTAAAAAAGTCCAATGACATTTACGGTCGATATGAATTGCTTGATGGAACATCTGGTGAAACCCTATGGTCTATGTCTTATGAGGAAGCTGCTAATTACAAGAATCCAGCTGATCAAGTCATCAATAGCCTCAACGAAAAAGCAGCCAAAAATTTCCCGTACAAAAAGTAAATTTGATATTTTGAAAAACTGAATCACTTAATTTTAGGCAGTGTGTTTTGCAAAAACTGATTTTAAATAATTGATCTCTGTGTTTAAGGGTATAAGGACATTAACTATTAGGTCTAAAACGCTGACCATCAATGAAATTTATCAATCTTTTGACGCCTATTGTGCAATTAGTGATTAATGTTTAACTTTACCTTAGATTATTAAAATAAAGTCTTTACTTTATATTTTTTAAGGAACATTTATACCCATCACTTAGTTTATATGTTTATATAGCAGGAATTCAAGCCCCAATGCGGCTTGAAACCAAGGTATTTACTCGTGATATCTCTTGCATTATTTCTTTTTGCAATCATCTTTTGAGCCAATCGGCTTTTGTATAATGAAAAACATTATTGAATGACAACTTCGCCATGTAAATGGCCAATTTGGAATTTGTTATAACTCATTTGAGTTTGACCTAAAACGAATTGAATTATAAAATGTCGTACTGGATGTGATGATAAAATTGATCAAAGCCAAGCAGTTTCCCGCTGGGACGAAAAACGTACTGGGCTGGCATACCAGTTCTAGCATAGCTAAAGCGAGGCTTTTCAATCGGTCCGCTGGTGCAGAAGGCAATTGATTAATTTTAATCATTTATGTGCGACATCTTTATGGTTTAAATCGTATAACTACTCACTCATAGTTTTTCGTTGAGCTCCATCGTCTTATTTCTATGCCCATTTTATAATAGAAATGAATCCATCATTCCAATTTGGTTATTTGCAATATTCTTCCATTTCATAAGAAGAATTTGGCTTTGCAAACAACAAAATTCTAACAACATGGTCAATTCAATTATGAAATGGATGCAGGCATTCTGTCTGCTTTTTTTGCTGAGCGCTGTAGCCAATGCTCAAACGCCTTCGTCTTATGACCATTCCAATTGTGGTCTGCTTCCAGCTTTAGAGAAAGTGAGCAATAAAGATCCTGATTTAAAGAATAGAATGAAAATTGCGGGCAAATTGCTTTCAAAGCAAATGCTCAATAGGCAAAGGTCCCCGCTTGATACCAGCAATGCTGAAATTAAGATTCCAGTTGTATTTCATGTTTTGTATGCAACCGAAAATTCTCCTGAATACACTGGCCATAGGAACTTGGAAAGAATCAAAGCCGCTTTAGATTCTACCAATCAATACTTCAAGGGTTTGAAGGTTTGTCCAGATATTGAAGACTGCAATGATCCCTTGTTAGGCAGTTTAAATGTTAATTTTGAACTGGCCGAAAAAGATCCCAATGGCCATCCAACAACAGGAATAGTTTTTACTAAATCTTATCTGACAAATAAAGGTTTGGGAGGAGACATCGGATTGCAAAAATTGATCATGTGGGATCGAAGTAAATATTTAAATGTTTATGTAGTAAACAAAGCTACTTCCCTCAATAATTCTGGGGTAGCACATTATCCTGAAACTTCCCATGTTTTGAATCCCAATGATCCAGCGAGTGAACAAGCCAAGTTTTATGATGGTGTCGTTATGGCCCATTGGGCTGTCAACCCAGATGACAGCAATAGACAAGATTACCACTATATTTTGGCTCATGAAATTGGACATTGGTTGGGACTTAGACACATCTGGGGAAACACCAATGCACCAGGCCTTGAAGATAATTGCTTGAGCAATAACGATGATTTCTCTTTTCTGGAAACTTACGTTACTAAGAATGATCTATCCAATCAAGACCAACTTTTGTTTGAACAACTGTTGGCTCAATTCAACGATACACCACCGACCAAAGGTTTCACAAGTGTTAGAGATACCATTGTAAATCCAGCTGAGGTAAGCTGTGGATCGGAAACGCCATTTGTTGATAATTTTATGGATTACGTGCACGATGCATCTCGATTTAGCCCAGGGCAAATGACTTTTGGGAATTTCGTTTTAAACAGTTCGATTGCTGATCGTAATTTACTGTCAAGGGAGGAAAACATCCAAGACAAATTCTACATGGGAAATCTACCTTCCGATAGAGTGGTTTTTGAAAACGATTATTTTGATGAAACGGTTTCGAATTCGGGAAGTTTTACTCAAACAATTCCTTTCCAAATTATTGGTGACAATCTTCAGTTCCAAAGTTTTTTAAATGGTAGTAATTTATCAACCAGTAGATACAAGTTAACGGGATTGCCTGCTGGATTGAGTTTAAACATACAAATCAATTCATCGACAAGTGGCATTTTAAGAATAACTGGCAATGCAAATGAACACATTGAGGATACAGATTTTTTACTCGAGTTTAATCAATCAGTATTCAAAAACATTCCTTTAAATCTTTCGCCAACAAACCTAACAAAGGTCTTTAGAATAGATTTTATAGAAAGGTCTTTCGAGTATGAAGACCTGCCACAAAATTTCTTTGTTGGCCCAGAAGCCGATGCTGTTCGCTTTGTTGAATTCCCTTTTGCAAATCCCATAATTCAACATGAAAACGGTCAATTTCTAGTTAAATTTGTTGAATCAGATTTTATAGAATTGTGTGTAAAATCAAATGGCTCTCAAGAAGCCAAATTATTCACCAATGATAATCCAACAATGGGATCAGGTGACACATTTTCGAGCACTTTGTCTCAAACCGGTTTTGAAATAAATACAGACCTTCTCGACGATGGTCAAATTTTTTACTTGGCATTCAAAACTGCAACAAATCAGATTTTTTGGATTAAATCTAAATGGAACAATAGCAACAATTGCCAAGCCATAGAATTATTGGACAAGGCTTATTACAATGCCATTAGCAACTTTCCAGTTGTTATAGGAAGGGTGCCATCTACCGATTTAACGGCGACACTTTCTGATAATTTTATTCGTGAAATTGACAATGAAATGACCGAAATAGAATTGAAATTGGTTTCGTCTAATCCCAATTATAAATTCAAATCTTCATTGGTCAATGCCGGTGAAATTCCTGCTGACCTGTTTATGATTTCATTGGAAGAAGGAATAAATCCGATAAGCGGTGATCTGCAAGACAATCCAATGATTATGAATAGCAGTGATTTGGTTCAGATTTTACTGAGCGATGATAAAACTGCCAGTATTAAATTGAACAGCAGTCGCTTAAACTTAAGCACTTTGAATGAATACGATGACTTCAAATTTAGAATCATTTGGAACGATGAATCAGCCATTTTTCAAGGCAATTACCAATCATTCCAATTTGCAAACGATGGATTGATAACAGTCGATTTTAGAGGAGAGAATCAAGTTGAATGGGCCATGATTTCCGGCATTCCTCATCAGTCAAGAACTTCGGTGCAATCCTTTGCTTCTGAAGCTTTTCAACTAAGGCATTTGCAAAATGAGCTTGGCCCTGAATTAGGTATATTGACACTTCCTAACGAGGAAGGCTATTTGTTTTTTAAAGCCCCTTTTCTTCCTTATCGAATTGAGGTCTTGTCCACCAATCCTGCTGCGATCAACCCTCAAGCTGTTATGTTTAAAAAGATTCCCAATGATTTAGAAGAGCTGGTGGCGGCAGAGAATTTTGTTAACATTGGAGGTGGAGGAAGAGATTTTGACGGCGTTCCTGATCCTGGTGAAATCACTATTTCTGCTCAACAATTGGAGATTACACCAGAAGGGATAAATTTTATTTATGCCAGATTTCGACACAATTGCGATGAGTCAACCTATGCATGGATCATAACAGATAAAAACGATCAAAACGAATTGAGTATTCTTGGTGTAGCCTATGAGACTGAGTTCAATAAACACATTCAGGAATTGAACGGATGTACAATGGCTTCCTACAATTCAGGGAACCCTTTTATCTGGATTGATGAAGTTGAATTGAAATCTGGATTCAATAAAGTAATGACATCAGATTCTGGCCCTTCCAATTATTCCGATTTTAGAGAATCTGAAACATTAGATGTAAATGCAGGACTAGCATTGCAAGGTAAAATAAAGATGGCTGCTTCGGGGAGTTACAATCGATATGTATCAATTTGGTGTGATTGGAATGAAAATGGAATATTCAATAAGTCAGAAGGAGAGCTTATAGTTGATCGAAAACTGTCAAGTACAGAAACGGCCGATAGCATTATTTTTTCAGCCACCTTGGCAACAAATTTCATTTCAGGAAAACGAGATTTGAGAATTGTTTTATCGATGAATCCTGATATTGATGATTTTGCTTGTGGTTCTTTTCAGTTTGGAGAAGTAGAAGATTATGCCATTCAAATTCCATCTGTGGCAGATCAATATCAAACGATGAACCTGTCTCCTGGAATCAATTGGGTTTCAGCCTGTGTTCAACCAATCAATGATGCAACCGTAAGTCAGATTTTTGAACCTCTATTGGGTAAAATAGAATACATTAGAACGATGCAAAGGCTTGAAATAGAGGAGGAACCCCTAAACTACAATTTCACAACGGGTGAAGGAACGGACTTTGTTTTTGAAGCTGGTGTTCCGTACCAAATTCGCATGACTACCGAAGACAGCATTGTATTAAATGGAGTCAAACTGGACATTGATGAACACAACTTTGAACTTAAATACGGAGGAAACTATTTTGCTTATCCTTTAGAATATCCAATGGCTCCCACCGATTTTTTCAATGGCATGATTGATAAAGTAGAATACATAGAACATCCAGATTATTGTGAAGCCTTTGTGCCTGACAGGTTGGGTGGGGTAGATGGTATTGGCTTGTTGCTTCCGGGCAAAACCTATTTTGTAAGAGTGAATCAAAAGACGACATGGAATTCCTCATTTATCAATGAAACAAGCAATGAAGAATACCCTGAACTGGTAATGAATTGTTCTGATATTGAGAGCAGTCCCTTATTTATGATTATTCCTAAATACGAACCCAAAATGAGAAAACGTGATAAAATTATAGTTGCCAAATCAATTCAATCCGGAGGGACATTTACAGAATTGTCAAGAAGGGAAAGACGTTCCAATCGGCGAAAACTGAATTCACTTGAATTGGGCTATACCACCTACAAATCACGAGACATGGCCATTCGTTTAAGAGAGAAAAGTAGCAACGGGAAATACCTGATTTGGAAGAAGTCTTTATTCGGTATAAAATCATTCATTGGAATCCCAACCATTATAGAAGGCAATGGGCCATTCAACAAAACGAAAAAGATTGTTGGGATATTCGAAAAATCTGATGGTGCTGATTTTATCGAAAACGAACAAGCATTTCACGAAAACCAAACGCTACAACTTTCCTTCAATGTCAAACAAGACATTGAAGAATATTTCATTGCAATATATGATGAAAATCAAAACTTTGTCAAAAGCTTGGAAGCCAATCTCCCCAACACATTTAATCAAGGGCAGTCCATAAACACTACTTTTCCCCTTAATCGCGTGAGTGAGGGAATGGTGGTTAGATTGTACAGCAAAGAGTGGTTGGTGGAATTGCCAATTGTTCTTCAATAATTTTATACAACAAAATACTTAGGGAGTTCAAAACTCTATCATTGCCAATCAATTCGGGCACATGTGAACGAATTGATTGGCTTAAACTTGTCCTTGCCTCAGATCGGTATGGGACGCGCGACTGGCTTTCCAATCCAATTAATTGCTTTTTCGAGACCTAACATCCCGCATACCCAGAAAAACTAGCAATATAAAATCGTCTTTTTCATCTGAAACATGGCCTTTCGTAATTCGTTTAATACAATACAGACCTATTTAAAAACAAAAACTTAAAATAGGCAAATCCAATTTTCAACCAAAATCTGATTGCTCCTCCAAGTCAAAATTAATTGTGGAGCTATGAAATCATTGATTTTAGTTATTCTATGGCTAATGCTGCCCGAATGCATGGACGTCTCAGGAACGGATCAAAGCCCCAAGAAGCTCCAGCATCCCAACTGGACATTTCAAACCACCGAAATTTTTCACAATATTATTATCCCAGAATCATTACAGGAAAACTCGAACCTGGAAATAGGAGATTGCATTGGCCTATTTTATTCCGACGAGTTAAAACAAGACTCAAATTGTGAGGGAAAGTGCCATGAAAAGTGTGCAGGCTTCTTAAAATGGAATGGAATTTACAACTCTATCATGGTTTTTGGCGACAGTCCAAATACCCCCAATAAGGATGGATATGTTAAAAATGAAATGTTTAAATTCAAAATTTGGAAGAATCATTCATGCATGGAATTTGACCTCGAAGTCGAATATTGCGAGCCCTTTAAGTCTTATTTGACTGATAATCAAGCAGATTCTTTTCTTGAACATGGCTTTAGTAAAATTTGTAGCTTTCAATGTCTAAAATGAACAGTATCGGCCATTTAGCTTAGTAAACCCTTAATTTACTTGAGGTATTCTTAAGTAAAAAATTAAATGTTCATTTTTTGGTATTAAAAAAATAAAAATATAAATAATTTTCTATTGTTTTTTTTTAATAGTTATTCTCAATTACTATATTCGGTACGCTTTATATATTTCCAACTTTCTCATTTATTAAATAACTAATTATGGACCAAGTAGTCAAACCCCTGCACCTCATCGTCAGCGATGAACGTCATTTCGTTACCATTAACAAATCCGACATGGAATCTTTTAATCGAGGCAATATAAGTTATGATGCCTGGGATTCTTTTATCAATCTATGTCACGAGGCGTTTGGTCAATGTGCTGACTTCATCGATATTACCGATGAGATAGGGTTCCAAAATGAGGATCTTGAAGACAAACATTTTTTATTCATCGAGACAAGAAGATTCCTAATGCGAGTGTATTCGGATTCTTTAAAGTACGTTGAATTACAAGCCGCTTAAGTCTTTAAGAAATCGAAAAGTTTAAGCTTTTTAAACTTAAAACGGGAAGTTGATAATTTATCAACTTCCCGTTTTTGTTTTACTTAGCTGTTTTCGGTATTGGTGTTGGTATTTATGTGGAAACGCGATTTATCGCCTCATCAAAATACCTAACAGACTTTCAATCCATTCAACCATCTATTTCTTCCTGAAATAAAGTCGCATCGGAACTCCTGTAAAATCGTAATCCTCTCTCAATCGGTTCTCCAAATAGTTTTGATAAGGCAAACGAACATGCTTCGGATAATTGGAAAAAAATGCAAAAGCCGGATAACGCAATGGCAATTGAGTTACGTATTTTATATTGATAACTTTTCCTCTTATCGATGGTGGTGAATGTCGTTGCATACTCTCTTCCAACCAAACATTCAATTTAGAAGTAGAAATTCTAGTCATCTTACGTGCGAACACATCAATTGCAATATCGATGGCTTTAAAGACCCTGGTTTTGTCTAAGGCAGAAACGAAAATAATTGGAACATCATTAAATGGCAACAATTTTTCGCGAATCACTTTTTCAAAATCCCTCGCAGTATTGGTTTCTTTCTCAACCAAATCCCACTTATTAACCAAAACAACGACCCCTTTGTTTTTCTTTTGTATCAATCGATAAATAGCCAAATCTTGAGCCTCAACACCTTTTGTGGCATCTATCATCATAAGGCAAACATCCGCCTCGTCAATTGCTCTAAGTGCTCGAATCACCGAATAAAACTCCAAATTCTCCATCATTTTGGCCTTCTTCCGCAAACCAGCGGTGTCTATCAGCCAAAAATCTTTTCCGTATTTGGTATAATGGGTGTGAATCGTATCTCTCGTTGTCCCCGCAATATCTGTGACAATATTTCGCTCTTCACCGACCATTGCATTCAAAAGCGAAGATTTTCCAACATTTGGCTGACCAACAATTGTAATTCTCGGTCTTTCATCATCTTCTTCCGGCTCTGGATCTTTGATGTATTCAACCACGGCATCCAACAATTCTCCCGTTCCACTTCCAGTAATCGAAGAAACAAAATAAGTCTCTTTGAATCCCATGCTGTAAAATTCTGCCGCAAGCAATTCCCTTTTGCCATTGTCAACCTTGTTAACAGCCAAAAGAACTGGTTTACTGCTTCTCCGCAACAATTTGGTCACTTCATCATCCAAATCGGTGATTCCACAGGTTACGTCTACCATGAAGATTACCAAAGAGGCCTCATCCAAAGCTATCTTAACCTGTTCCCGAATCGCTTTTTCAAATATATCCGTCGATCGAGGAACAAATCCACCCGTATCAACCACATTGAAATTCTTTCCGTTCCAATCGGAAACTCCATATTGACGATCGCGAGTTACCCCACTTTCATCATCCACAATGGCGTCCCTTTGTCCAATCAACCTATTAAATAAGGTCGATTTTCCAACATTCGGTCTGCCAATAATTGCCACTGTAAAGCTCATTACATTAATTTTGCGCAAATATCACACTTTATCAGTAGATATTACGAATAGACCAATAAAATCTGATTAAATCTGTTTAATCTATAGTGAAAGAATACAATCCATTGGGATTTTTTCAGGGGCTTTTAACGGGCTATCCGTTGCAATTCAAAGCCAGTTAAGCTGTTTCGCGTGCGCTGTGGTGGCTTCCTTCGGTCGCCTCCTCGCTGCTCGCTACACAACGCTTATCTTGGCTTTTCATTTACACTGCTATCCCTAAGCCGAAGTCCGGTTTCCGAAATCCGGTTTCCGAAATCCGGTTTCCGAAGTCCGGTTTCCGACATCCGGTTTCCGAAGTCTGATATCGGATGCCCGTTGTCGGATGGCTGATATCGGATGCCCGTTGTCTGAAGCCTGATATCGGATGCCCATTGTCGGAGGCCTGATATCGGAAGCCCGTTGTCGGAAGCCCGTTGTCGGAAGGCTGATATCGGATGCCCGTTGTCGGAGGCCTGATATCGGATGCCCGTTGTCGGAAGCCTGATATCGGATGCCCATTGTCAGATACTGGAAACCCTACTTACTATATCCAAAGTTCCTCAACATATAATCATCATCTCTCCAATTCTCCTTAACTTTCACAAACAATTCAAGGAAAACTTTTTTTCCAACAAAAGCTTCAATATCCAATCTGGCTTCAGTTCCAACTTTCTTAAGTTTACTTCCTTGATGACCAATCAATATGGGTTTTTGAGACTTTCTGGAAGCAAAAATTACAGCAGAAATTCTGATGATTTTTTCTTCGTCTTTATAAGATTCGATAACGACTTCAGTAGAGTAGGGGATCTCTTGCTGGTAGTTGAGAAAGATTTTTTCGCGGATAATCTCCGAAACAAAAAATCGCCATGGCTTATCCGTCATTTCATCTTTCGGGTAATAAGGAGGGTGTACTGGCAAATACTTAGTGATGGACGCTAATAATTCAGAAACATTGTGCTTGTGAAGGGCTGAAACTGCAAAATATTCATCGGCTTCAATCTTCGACTTCCAAAACTCCATTCGCTCTAAAGTCTCTTCTTTAGTGATGGAATCTATCTTGTTCATTATGAATATTTTAGAGCTTTTTATCTGAGCGACTTTTTCCCAAAAATCAGGAACCACCTTCTCATTAATATCCACCATGATCAAAAGCAAATCAGCATCCTTTAAAGATTGACTTACAAATTGCATCATTGATTTATGCAATTTGTACTTCGGGTCCAAAATTCCAGGCGTATCAGAATAAACAATCTGAAAATCGGGACCATTTACAATTCCAATGATTCTGTGCCTGGTTGTTTGAGCTTTTGCAGTAATGATGGCCAGCTTTTCACCTACCAAAATATTCATCAAAGTGGATTTGCCTACATTTGGTTTGCCAATGATGTTGACAAAACCGGCTCTATGTTCTTGATTTTCCATTGATTAGATCTAAAGAATTGTTTTTATAAAAAAGAATTTCACAAAGATACTCAAAACGAACCATTGGGAACATTTTTCAATCAGAACAGTTAACTCAAGGCGAGCGCAGCGATTGCCTCCGAACACAAACCAAGCGAACCCAAAAGGCCGAAGGCTGACCCAAAAGGCTGACCCAAAAGCATAGGCCGCGCGAAGCCTTGGTGCGACCCAAAACCAAAAACCCAATCAAAAATTTTGGCATGGGAATTGAATTTAGTAGCTTCAAGAAGCCAAAACTATGAATTATTCATGACCAGCTTAAGTGTCAATATTAACAAGATTGCCTTGATACGCAATGCCAGAGGCAGAAATTATCCAGACATAATAAAGTTTGCACTCGATATTGAAAAGTATGGAGGAAATGGAATAACAGTTCACCCACGTCCAGATCAACGCCATATTCGATGGGAAGACTGTTACCTATTGAAAGAAAAGATAAGCACAGAGCTCAATATAGAAGGCTACCCTAGTAAGCAATTTTTGAAAGTCATCAAAGAAGTAAGACCAGCTCAGTGTACTTTGGTTCCTGACAAACCCGAAGCACTCACTTCGGACAATGGCTGGGATACCATTAAAAATGAGCAATTCCTCACAGATGTAGTCAGTCAATTAAAAAGTTACGGTTGCAGAGTGTCCTTATTCATTGATCCTCAAAGAGCTATGCTAGAAGGCGCAAAAAGAATAGGAACAGATAGAATCGAATTTTACACTGGACCCTACGCAGATTCATTTCACGAAAACAAAGAAGCCGCTATTAAGGAATACATTGCAGGGCAAGAAATCTGTTCAGAATTGGGATTGGGAATCAATGCTGGGCACGATTTGAATCTAGACAACCTTAAATATTTCAATAAAATGATATTTAATACTGTAGAGGTTTCGATTGGCCATGCTTTGGTAACAGATGCCCTGTATTTGGGATTGGAAGAAACTATTAGAAGATACAAGGAATTATTGATTCCTTGACTAAATGGTTGATAAAGAATGGCTTACAATAGAACGTGGAGACTTTTACTATAATATATGTTAAAAGGATATTAACTTTTTTTTAAAACTTGCAACCATATTCCAATATATCATATCAATACAATAGGACAGAATCAACTGGATTAAAGTCACATTTTAGTTCGTTAATATTCTGTTAACCTATAATTATTTTTAGATTTGCACTCTTAAACGAAACATAATTATTTATTATTATTTAACTATTTGCATTATTTATTAACAAAATCACAAGGTTATGAAGAAATTTTATCTTGTTCTCTGTTTAATGTTCGGCTTTGCTATTTCAGCTTTCGCGCAGGACAGAGTTCTCTCTGGAGTAGTCACCGATGACACAGGTGAATCACTACCAGGGGTAAACGTGGTTGTCAAAGGAACAACAATTGGTACAATTACCGATTTGGATGGTAAATACACCATCAAAGTACCTGAAGGCGCTACAGAATTAGTCTATTCATTTATAGGCTTCACATCAATCACAAAACTGATTGGTGTAGAAAAAGTTATGGACATTACTATGGGAGAAGACCTCATAGGTCTGGAAGAGGTCGTAGTTACGGCCTTAGGAGTAAGTAAATCAGAAAAGTCTTTGGGCTACTCTGTACAAAAGGTTGAAGGATCAGATATGACAGCTGCCCGTGAAGCCAACATTGTAAACTCCTTAAATGGTAAAGTTGCTGGTATACAAATTAACAACAGCTCTGGAGCTGTTGGTGCATCAACAAGAATCACACTTCGTGGTGCTTCTTCTATCAAAGGAAACAATCAACCTCTATTTATTGTTGATGGTATTCCAATAGACAATGGTAACTATGGTACTGCTACCTCTAGTGGTGGATTTGATGCGCCAAATGGTATTGCCGATATTAATCCTGACGATATAGAAAGTTTATCTGTTTTGAAAGGCCCAACAGCTGCTGCACTTTATGGTGTTCGTGCTGCAAATGGTGTTATTGTTATTACTACTAAAAAAGGTACTAAAGGAAAAGGATTGGGTATTAGCTTTAACTCTAGTACAACATTTGAGACTCCATTGGTTATTCCTGATTTCCAAAATTCTTACGGACAAGGTGGTAATGCCGACTTCTTCGAATGGGTTGATGGTTCAAGTTCTGATGGTGGAGTTGATGAAAGTTGGGGACCACCACTTGATACTGGTTTAGAGTATGTACAGTGGGATTCTGAAGATGGTCAACCTAAACCTTGGGTATCTCAGCCAGATAACATTAAAAACTTTTACGATACTGGAAGAACTTTAAACAACAACTTGTCATTTACAGGTGGAAATGAAGTGGCAACATACCGTTTGTCTTTGGGTAACATGAACCAAAAAGGTATCGTTCCAAATACAGATTACCAACGTTACACAGTTGGTGGTGCATCTTCTTTGAGAATTGCTGATAAAGTAGACGTTACTTTCAACTTGAATTACATTAAAGGACAAGCTGATAACTTACCAACGGGTGGTTATGACAATGAAAACCCTGTTCAGCAAATGATCTGGTCAGGAAGAAATGTAAACTTTGAAGATTTAAAAGATTACGAAAATTTACCATTATCTCCAGAAGGAACTGCTGCTGAAGGAACTCCATTAAACTGGAATACAGTTTTCCAAAACAACCCTTACTGGGTATTGGATAACAATTTGAATGGAATTGACAAAGACAGAATCATTGGTGGTGTTCAAGTAAAATACCAAATAACTGATTTCTTAGGAGTTAGTTTGAAATCAGGAACAGATTTCTGGAACTCTGTAACAACGGAGCGTAAAGCAAAAGGAAGTAATGAATTCTCTGAAGGTTACTACAGAGAGCGTTCAAGAAAATTCTCTGAAAATAATACAGAAGCATTGTTAATGTTTAACAAAGGATTGTCTGATGACATTGATTTCAGCTTTAATGTTGGTGCGAACAGAATGGACAGAAAGTATACAAGACTTTCAGGTGAAGCTGGTCAATTGGAATTACCAGGTGTTTACAGCTTGGCTAACATCCGTTCAGGTGTTTCTCCAGTATTGACTTCTTTCCTTGAAAAAAGCCGTATCAATAGTATTTATGGATTTGGTCAAATTGGCTTTAGAAATGCAGTTTACCTTGATTTCTCAGGTAGAAATGATTGGGCATCTGTATTACCAGCTGACAACAATTCTTTCTTCTATCCTGCAGTTAATTTGAGCGTTATCGCATCAGATTTATTCAACATTACATCAAATACTCTTTCTTTCTTGAAAATTAGAGGTGGATGGTCAAAAGTTGGTGGTATCGGAGCTTTGGATCCTTACAAATTGGTTCAAACTTATAGCTTTAGAGACGATCCTTGGGGATCAACTTTATTGCCTTACAATCCTGAAACATTGAACAACCCTAACTTAATTGCAGAAACTACTACTGGAATTGAAATTGGTGTTGACGCACGTTTATTTAGAGGAAGAGTTACGGTAGATGCAACTTACTACAACCAAACTAGTGCGGATCTAATCTTAGATGCTGAAATTTCAGCTGCTTCTGGTTATGAATTTGCTTTCCAAAATGTTGGTGAAATGCAAAACAGTGGAGTTGAATTACAATTGGGATTGTCTGCTATCAAAAGAAAGAACTTAACAGTTGATGTAGGAGTTAATTTTGCTAAAAATACAAACCTTGTAAAGTCTTTAGGAGACTTAGATGCCTTGATTTTAGGTGGACAATGGAATGTTGATATTCAAGCGAGAGAAGGGGAACCTTACGGAACAATCTTTGGCCCTGGATACTTAAGAAATGACGAAGGAAGCATCGTTCACGCTAATGGACTTCCTCAAATTGACACAGAGAATAAAATATTGGGTAATGTTACTCCAGATTGGACAGGTGGTGTTACTTTGGATATTAACTTCAGAGGAATAACAGTTGGTGCAGTTGTCGATGCCAAAATTGGTGGAGATATCTACAGTATGACAACAACTTGGGGACGTTATGCAGGTGTTCTTGATGAAACACTTAAAGGAAGAGAAACTGGTATCGTTGGTGAAGGTGTTAAAGTTGTTACGCCTGCAGTTGTTGATCCAGATACAGGTGATGAAATTACTCCAGCTGTATACGCACCAAATGATATTGTTGTTGGTGCTGAAAGTTACAACAAAGCTGCTTACAGTAATTCAGTTGCTGAAGGTTCAGTATTTGATGCATCTTTTGTGAAATTACGTCAAATAGTAATCGGATATGATTTACCTTCTAAATTGTTTAAAGGCAAAGTATTCAAGAAAGCGAGTATTGCTTTGGTAGGAAGAAACCTAGCTATTTTGTACAAAAAAGTTCCACACATTGATCCGGAAAGTGCATTCTCGAGTTCAAATGGTGATCAAGGGCTTGAATTCGGCCAAATACCTTCAGTAAGAAGCATTGGCTTTAACCTTAATTTTGACTTTTAATTCATAAAGTCTATTTATTAATAACTAAAAAATAAAATAAATATGAAAAAATCATTTTTGTTTCTATTTATAGGCTTGATGATGTTTACAAATATTGGATGTGACAAAGATTTCGAAGAAATCAATGCGAATCCAAACGAGCCAAGCGCAGTTCCATCGGGTCTTTTGATTGCCGATATAGTAAGAGTTTCTACAAATAACCTATACAATACCTTTGTTGGTGGAGATATGGGTGGATGTTGGGCACAGCACATTGCTAAAGTTCAATACAATGACGAAGCTAGATACATTCCTCGTGAAAGTATCATTGAGAGTTTAGTTTGGAAAGGATTCTATGAAGATGTAATTGCTGATTCTAAGTCAATAGAATTGTTAGCCATTGAAGAAGAAAATCCTGCTATGGAAGCAGTTGGTTTAATTCTACAAGCATACGGATATTCAATTTTGACTGATGCTTTCGGAAATATTCCATTCTCTGAAGCCATTCAAGCTACCTCAGAAATCTTTTCTCCTGCTTATGATTCACAAGAAAACGTTTATACTGGCATCTTAGGATTGTTAGACAATGCGAATTCTAAATTGGAATTAGCTGAAGGAAGCATTAACGCAACATCAGATATTCTTTATGGTGGTGATGCTGCTAAATGGCAAAAATTTGCAAACTCTTTGAAGTTTAGATCTTTAATGCGTATTTCTGGAGTTAAGGATGTAGGAGCACAGTTGACAGATTTGTTAGGAAAGCCAATGTTTGGTTCTAATGATGATGAAGCTAAACTACAATACTTAGCGAATGATCCAAATGCAAATCCTTGGTATGAGAGAATTGTATTCGGTGTAAGAGGGGAGTGGAAAGTAAATTCTGTTTTAGTAGACAAGTTACAAGAACTTTCTGATCCAAGATTAGGAGTATTTGTTGCTCCAATTGAAACTGGAGAATACAGAGGAAAGCCTTCTGGTATATTTGATGTTCCTAATGATGAATACAAGTATAACAATGTTTCTCCTTTAGGTGATTTTTACCTAAATCCAGAATTGCCTGGTTACATGATGTCTTACTCAGAGTTGCAATTCTTAATGGCAGAAGCAGCAGAAAGAGGTTTGATTAGTGGAGATGCAGCAACTCATTACAATGAGGGCATCAGAGCTAATTTTGAAACAAATGGTGTGACAGACGGTTTAGCTGCTTATATGGAGCAAGGGTTTGTTGCTTATAATTCTAGCATCGCTCTTCAGCAAATCGCTGAGCAAAACTGGTTGGCTTTGTTTGGTCAAGGTTTTGAAGCTTGGACTGAATGGAGAAGAACAGGTTTCCCAGAGTTGGAACCAGCTATCGAAGGTGCAATCAATGAGATTCCATCTAGATATACTTACCCTGCAATTGAACAATCTGTCAATGTAGATGGTTATAGTGGTGCTGTCAGTGCACAGGGCCCAAATCTATTGACTACCAAAGTTTGGTGGATGGGTAACTAATATTTTTTAATCTTAAATTAATCATAATGAAAAATATATTTTATTTCTTATTAGCATGTGGTTTCTTAATCACTACTTCTTGCGAGAAAGATATTCAGGATTTGGTTACTGAAAACGCCGTAGAAGGAGGTCTAATTGATGTAAATACTGGATTAATTAATTATGTCATTGGTGACGATATTGATTATCCTGTATCTTTAAAAGTTTATCAGGGAGAAGCTAAGACTACTAAAATTAATGTTTACAAGTCTTTCACTTCTGGAGCTACTTCTTCTAATAGAATTTTACATACCACATTAAATGTTGCGAATACCGCAACGGCAATTGAAAACTTTACTGTAAACTTTGGACAACTAATAGATGGTTTATCTGTTAATGGACAAGCTTTATCAAATGTAGACACTGATTATATTATTGGTGATTTCTGGGAACTTGAATTTGAATCAGAAACAAGTTCTGGTGGGAAGGCATTAAATGGCGCTACTGCTAAGATTGCAATTTCAACTCGTTTAGCTGGTACTTACAAAATTGCTACTGGAATTTATGTTCACCCAAGTACTGCTCCAGATCCTGCTTCATTGTATGCTGGTGCTTACTTGAGAATCATTGAATCAGTAGATGCAATTACCTACAAAATGACTGATATTGGACCATGGAGTGGAGAACCAGATAACTTTTTCTATTTCCAAGTAGATCCTGAGAACAACATCATTATTCCGAAAGAATGGAATGGAGTAACTCAAATTATATGGGGGGCTGATGAATTGGCTACTTGTCCTGCTAATCCAATGGAATTACCCAATGTAAGTTGTGTAAATAAAGTTGAATTAATGGATGATGGAAAAGATGTCATCAATATTTCTTACGGCTACATTAGAGATTCAGGGACTCGTCAATTTGACGATATCTTGGTCAAGCAGTAATTCTTAACTACTAAAATGATAAAATGAATATAAATAAATTAATATTGTGTTTTTCTGTTTTGGTTCTCTTTGCTGCCATTGGTTGTAGTGATGAAGATGCGACAGATTACAGCACTTTAGTTTTGGCAAACTCTGCAGCAACGATTTCTGCATCAGTGCCAGCTAATATGACGGAGCAAGATACTTCCTTCTTATTAACAGTTACAGTTGATCCACCACAGGTAGTCGATATCCATGTTGATCTCGAACAAGTTAGTGGCTCTGCAACTTTAGGAGAAGATTTTTCTTTTAGCGAATCAGTAATTGTAATTCCAGCATATGCAAGTTCTGCAAGTCAGGAATTGAAAATAGTGAGTGATTGCATTGATGAAGAAACTGAAACTATACAAATCCAGATTGGTAATGCGAAGACTTCGAATGTAACGATGACTCCTCAGGTTCTTGATATTTCTTTGAGTGATTTCAATGCAGATGCATTAGATCTTACTATGGACTGGGCAGGATCTGCTGAGGTTATTACAGGTCAAAATTTCATTTACCAAGGAGATACATTAATCATCGATACGGTTGATGTTGTTGTTCCTGTGGATTTCTGTGCTGATGTAGATTTGGATATTTATGTGTTCAAAGATGGAGCAGATGCAGGAATTTATGATGCTGCAACAGGCGCTTGTCCTGAGCATCTTTCAGTTTCCGGTTGGGAAGATGGTGAGTATACTTTGATGGCTAATTTATGGTCAACAACATTTACTACTAATGCATCAGTTTCTTTTCCAATTACAATTGGATACGATCGTTGTGGAGTATTTAATGGACTTACAGTAAATCCTTCAACAGAAAACATTACTAACTTAGCTGCTGGCGATGATTTTGTGCCTTTAGCCAAAGTAATAGTAAATGGAAGTGACATATCTATCGAAGGTTTATAAACCTTTGAGATTATAAGATATCCAATAGGGGTTCATCGCAAGATGAATCCCTATTTTTTTTGCCCCATAATGAATGAATTGAAATTCTCTGAAACAATTTGAAAGGAGACTAATGATTTATAGACAATTTCTTAAGTACTTGGGAAATCGTAATTGAGTATTGTAAAATGAATATGGGTTTGATTATCAATGAAATAAAGCAAAGCGTAGCTGGTTTGGGATAAATTTTGAAGAGGGCAATCGGAAAATTGTAATCTTAGGATAATTGATAACTGTGTTCGAGTATTTTAGCGCAAAACCTTGTAAATGTTTTATTTAAACAGTCCTCTGCCTTGAAAAAGGGGCTGCTTGGCAAATGCTATTTACTTTTGACATCTTTTTATCTTATTTTTACGTTATCCTGTTGTAAATAATTTTATGCGCACATATAAATCATCGTTGTTTCTGTTTTTCCTAGGGCTTGGTCTAATTCTGAGCTTGAATCTGATTGGTCAAAATACGATTTCAGAGGAAGAAGAGGATTTGCCGAAATTATTGCAATTTTCAGGAATGATCATTAGCAATGATACGACGCAGGACAACATCCAGCCAGTATTCTATTGTCACATTCGAATGAAAAATAGAAGAAGGGGAACGGTCAGTAATTTGGATGGTTTGTTTTCAGTAGTCGCACAGGAACGAGATACAATTTTGTTCTCAGCATTGGGTTATAAGCCCAATTATCTGGTCATTCCGGACACGCTTACTGACAACATTTATTCTATTGTTCATATTATGGAAACCGATACCTTCACATTGGCAGAAGCCGTCGTGTATCCTTGGCCTACAAGAGGCAATTTTAAACGAGAGTTTTTAAAATTAGATATAAAAGACGACCCAATAGCATTTTATGAAAAGACTTTTGGTCGTGAAATTCCCATAGAATACATTCCGAATGCGGCAGGAGAAAACTCTGGTGGTGCAACTTTCGTTGTTTCGGGCCCATTCAGTGCCATAGCTGATTTTATTCGAGATGGAGACCAAAGGAAACTCAATCGCTATCGAAAAAAATTGGGTATTCTAGATTCTGTTCAAGCTCAACAAGAGCATATTCTTCCAAAAGAAAAAGGCTTCTTTGATCGACTCAAAGAAAGTTTGCCCTTTCAAAATGAACCTTAAACGCTGGCCTTTAGCTATTAGCCTTTAGCTTTTTTAAAGCCCATCACAACTTTTGGGATTTATTTGCAATCCAAGACCCAATCCTCAAAAATATCTGCCTACTAGCAATTTGTAAAGAAAATTTATAGAGAAAATTTGTAGAGACAATTCACTATTGTCTCTATGTTGTTTGATAGATACCATTTAATCGAACAGCTAATCCAGGCCCAAAATCCAAATCCAAATCCAAATCCAAAGGCTAAAGTCTAAAGGCCAAAAGTAATATTTAGATTCGTCTAAAAATATTTTTACCTCGTTCTAAAAAAATGTCGTATTTTTGATATGAAATTTTATTACTATGAAATGCTATCAATCAATATTTGTCGGCTTGCTTTTTCTTTTTGCAGCTTGTGGTAACCCTTCTACAAATTCAGATTCAAAGAACTCAGATCAAACAAAAGTATCTGGACAAGACTCCAAAATAGAAATTGTTGCTACAACGGGAATGATCGGTGATTTACTAAGAAACATTGCTGGAAACAAGGCCAATGTAGTTTCATTGATGGGACCTGGCGTAGATCCTCACCTTTACAAGGCAACTCAAGGAGATTTGCAAAGATTAACCGATGCTGACATTGTTTTTTATCATGGTTTGTTTTTAGAGGGTAAAATGGAAGAGGTTTTGAAAAAACTCGGAAAGAGAAAACCTGTCTTTGCTGTAACAAATCAGCTTGATAAAGATAAGTTGATCTACATAGAACATTATGGAAATGGAAAAAAGGTCCCAGATCCTCATATTTGGTTTGATACAGGATTGTGGTTGGAAGTTATTCCATTTGTAGCAGACAAATTGATGGATCAAGATCCTGAAAATGCGGCTTATTATAAAGAAAATGCACGAAAGCATCGAGCTGAATTGCTTGCACTTCATGAAGAGGTGAAAAAACAGATTTCAACCATTCCAAGCGGGCAGAGAATTCTGATTACAGCCCACGATGCCTTTGGCTATTTTGGCAAAGCATATGATATTGAAGTTAAGGGATTGCAAGGGGTTTCCACTTCCTCAGAATTCGGTTTAAAAGATGTCAGCAATTTGGTTCAACAGATTATATCCAATAAAGTCAAGGCAGTGTTTGTTGAAAGTTCAGTTCCTAGAAAACCCTTAGAAGCCGTTATTGAAGGTTGCAAAGCCAAAGGGCATGAAGTGGCAATTGGGGGCGAGTTGTTTTCAGATGCTCTGGGTTCAGAAGGAACTGCAGAAGGAACCTACCTAGGAGCCATCAAACATAATTTGAAAGCAATAGTCAATTCATTGAAGTAAATAATCCTAAACAAACTGGCATGATCAAGCAGGTTCCGAATCCGCTTATTGAGGTCCATGACTTAACCGTAAGCTATCACACCAAACCAGTCCTCTGGAATATAGATTTCTCCATTTCCAAAGGACAGTTGGTGGGAATCATTGGTCCAAATGGTGCAGGAAAATCCACTTTACTAAAATCTATCATGGGTTTGATAGAACCTCAAAGTGGCTATGTCAAAATATTCGATAAGAACATTGATGAAATAAGAGACCGTGTAAGTTATGTTCCACAAAGAGAATCGGTTGATTGGGACTTTCCTGCCAGCGCTTTGGATGTGGTATTGATGGGAAGGTATTCCAGAAAAAGTTGGTTCAAAAGATACACTAAATTAGATCGTGAAATTGCCTTTGAAAGCTTGGACAAGGTAAACATGAAAGCTTTTGCAAATCGTCAAATTTCACAATTATCAGGAGGTCAACAACAAAGAGTTTTTCTAGCCAGAGCCCTTGCCCAACAAACTGAATTGTATTTGATGGATGAACCTTTTGCTGGGGTTGATGCCTCTACTGAAGAATCTATTTTACAGTTACTAATCAAAATGACAAAGGAAGGCAAAACGATTCTTGTGGTTCACCACGATTTACAAACTGCTTTTAAATATTTTGATTGGATGGTTATGCTCAACACAAGTCTGATTGCTTCTTGCCCTTCGGCAGATGCTATGACTGAAGAAGTTATCCAAAATACCTATGGCGGTAAATTGCCGCTTTTGAGCACCATAAGCAATTTGATCAAACAAAAGAATCTACCCATTCGCGAATAACATTTCATAATCTAAAAAATAGACAATACTGAAATTCAATGTTGGAAACACTAAAAGAATTTTTCAGCTTTACCGATGCCAATGTTACTTTTGTAATGATTGGAAGCATCCTGATTGGAGCAAGTTCTGCTGTGGTCGGATGTTTTTCTGTATTGAGGAAAAGGGCTTTAATTGGTGATGTAATTTCACATTCTGTTTTACCTGGAATTTGCATTGCTTTTCTGTTGTTCAATTCCAAAAATCCATTTGTCTTACTTGGTGGAGCTTTTTTATCCGGATGGTTATCAATAATTTGGGTGGATTACATTGAACGAAATTCCAACATTAAAAGTGATGCTGCCATTGGAATTGTCTTGTCGGTATTTTTTGGTGCTGGAATTTTAATTCTAACAGTTATTCAACATTCAGGCAATGCTGCTCAATCAGGATTGGATCATTTTATTTTTGGCAACATAGCTTCTATGCTCAGGCAAGATTTATATGTTTTGTCTGGGATGAGCCTGTTTTTGCTCATCATCATTTTGCTCTTTTATAAACCATTTGTCTACATATCTTTTGATAGAAATTACGCTGTTTCATTAGGAATGCCCGTGCGATTTTATGATTTCATGCTTTCTTCAATTACTGTTTTGGCGGTAACAGTTGGTATTCAAGCGGTAGGTGTGGTCTTGATGTCAGCTTTATTGATAACCCCTGCAGTAGCTGCTAGATTCCTTACTTCCAAACTCAACTATATGCTTTTGATAGCAGCATTGATCAGCTCTGTGTGTTGTATTATTGGAACTTTCATTTCATATACTGCCCCATCAATGCCAACAGGCCCTTGGATAATTGTTGTTTTAATGCTCCTCTCTATGCTAGCCGTTTTCTTTTCTCCATCAAGAGGAATATTGATAAACAAATGGAGGCAGCAAAAGAATTACAGAAAAATACTCGAAGAAAATGTCTTAAAGTTGTTGTTCCAATTGTGTGAGAAAACTGGTTTTAAAGAGCAGGAATGGAATATTTCCCAGATGCTCGACAAGAGAAATATGGGAGAGCAACAATTGAAACAAACCCTTAGAAGGTTAGAAAAAAAAGGACTCGTAGAAAAAAAATCAGCCGAATGGACTGCTACTGTAAATGGGGTTATCATTGGAAAAAGAATGGTTCGACTGCACCGATTGTGGGAAGTGTATTTAACTCAATATCTCAAATTGCCTTCTGATCATGTTCATGAAACTGCAGAGGCAATGGAACATATTTTAAATCCTGAATTGGAAGCTCAATTGGAAACAATTTTGAATAAGCCAGAATTTGATCCACACAACAGTAAAATTCCTTATCAAGATGAGTAGCATAATAAATTTAAAAACAAGTTTCAAAGTTCAATTGGTATTGATTAGAATGAACGATTCTAAATTTCAACAATAATCAAGTTTCTGGAACATAGAATTATACCCAAAACAATTGTTTTGAGAACCGAAAAACTTCCAATGGAGTCTCAAACCAATTAATATCCGCTATATGAATGCATTTTGGATAATATTAACTGCCTCTTTGGTCTCCATCTGTTGTGGTATTCTTGGTTGCTTCTTGGTACTAAGAAAAATATCAATGATTGGAGATGCAATATCACATTCCGTATTACCTGGAATAGTAATAGCATTTTTGATTTCGGGTTCTTTGAGTTCTGTCCTTGTAATTATCGGAGCTTCTCTTATGGGACTGATTTGCACTTTTCTAATTGAATTTTTTCACAGAACAGTAAAAATTCAATCCGATGCCGCCATTGGAATGGTTTTTACCTTTTTATTCGCTGTTGGTGTAATTCTGATAACGGCTTATACAGGCAACATTGACTTGGATGTGGATTGTGTATTACATGGTGAAATCGCCTATGTTCCATTAGATTTGGCTGAAACTGGTACCTTCTTGGACAGTTTCCCAACCCAACCTATAATTTTATCAATTTTAAGTTTACTAATTTTAATTTTCGTATTCATTGGATATAAACCTTTGTTCTTGACCTCTTTCGATCCTGAATATGCCATTGCCATTGGTATATCCACTTCTTTGTGGCACTATTTGTTAATGGCAGCTGTTTCGGTAACCACCGTTTTAAGTTTTGAGTCAGTCGGCGCTATTTTAGTGGTTGCCTTCCTTATTGTTCCTGCTTCTACTGCCTATTTATTGACTGATAAGTTGAAATTGATGATTCTTTTGAGTTGTGTCTTTGGAATCTTAAGTTCTATTTTAGGCTATTATTTAGCAGCATATTTGGATGGTTCAATCGCTGGTGCGATCTCGGTGATGATGGGAATCAATTTTGCAATTGTTTTTGCTTATACTAAAATATCTTCCAAGAAGCTTCAAAAGATCAAATCTGATCCTGCTTTAAATTCTTAATAATCATTGGTTTACGACTTTTGTGGTTCTCCAATTGAAAGGCCAAGCTTTGAAAGCCTTTAAAAATTTCACAAGGCTTAGTGTGGGCATCTATAAAATTTCACTCCACATATTTCACATATTCCCAATAACTCAATCTATTGCGATTGATTTCAAAGAACCACAACAAATTCCAAAGAATAAATTCCGTATGTTAATGAAATCTCCTGCGAAGCACACTCTTTATGAACGTAAATTTGTGCATAATTAAAGAAAACTTATTAATCGAAGGTGCCTGAAATAGAAAAAGCCGTGAAAAACGATCACGGCTTTATTAAGTATAAGTAAAATCATAATGACAGAATACCCATTCTAAAATTATGCAAGTGGTCATAATAACCGTTGCAAAAGTAATTAAACAAATTGGAAATAAAATTGGTTTTTAGGCCTAAATCTTACGCATTCATTTTGGTCTATTTTCAATAATTTGAATATGCTTTAAATTAGGTAAGTAGGCGTAAATGCCTTGATAACTATAATTTTAGCCCATAAAAACTCACTATCATTCGTTTAGTCATTTTATTGACCCTTTTTTGGGGCATTAGGGACAAAATATTGGCATCATCTGATAAATAAATATAAAGACTTTCTTAACTTTGTTTAATGTGAAATATGCTAAAGCCCACAGATAGCGCCAGAGGAACAGTTTAGATTTCAGAGCTTTTATTTTTATTGGATTACTGCTGACCAAATATGACAATCGAAAACAATCTTAATTATCCTTCCATTTTCATTCTTAATGAAATTCGCCCGAATTTCTTGTTAGTAGCCTTTGAAACAAATTCAATTAACAAATTCAATTTACAAATCAAATATTTTTAATTCATTCGTTAAACTCAAAATTGTATTATGAGAAAGATTCTATTTTTTATTTTTTGCATGGTAGCGCTGTGTTGTTCCAATTTGATTGGACAAGACATTCAGCGGTGCGGGTCAACTGGATTTCATGAAATACGCATGAATGCTGAACCTGGCTATGCAGAAGCTTACGAGCAACTTCTTGAAGCAAGACAAAGCATGGTAGATCACTGGGTAGCAAATACCAATAGATCAGCAGCTTGTCCAAACGGGAATATTGAGGTTCCAGTAGCTGTGCATTTCCAATCTACAGCTGCATCATTGGGAACTACCTTAACCTGCTTGCAAACCTTGGCCCAAGATCAAGTGGATATCATGAACACTGATTATGCTGGATTAAAGGGAATGTGTGGTGGATCTGATGCTTGTATACAATTCGTACTTGCAAATCAGAATCATCCTGCTAGTTCTGGATTGGCAAATGGTGATCCAGCAGTTACTGCTGGTGTTCAATCTTGCCCTCCATTTATAAATGCTGGAGCGGGTTGTCCTGCACCAAATGGTTGTCCTTCTCCTTGTACGAATACTGATTGGCCTGGATATTTGAATATCTTGGTTCAAGATAATACGGGCATTTTGGGTGTTGCACCTTTGAATGGAAGTGCAACTTCTAATAATACAGTTATAGTAGATGCTGCAGCTTTTGGAAGTTTTACCTGCGGTTCAGCAGGACCATCTTCAGGGCCATATAATGGAGGAGCAACTGCAACTCATGAAGTCGGTCATTTCTTTGGTTTAGAACATACTTTCTGTGGTGACGATTTCACTGGAAGCAATACTGGAACCAATTCTTGTAATGGTGCTGGTGGATCAAATTGTGACGGTTATTCTGATACTCCTGCTCAAGCATGGTCAAACTACGGTTGTCCTTCTGGAGGAGGTTGTGGAGGAGCAGTTTCTAATCCTTGTGGAGGAACAGATTTGTTTGTGAATTTTATGGATTATCTAAATGATGGTTGTATGCATTCCTTTTCAGACATGCAAACAACCGATATTAATAACAATGCCAATGTTGATGGTTTTGCTTCTAACAGATTCGCTCTTTGTGATTTAGTTGTTACTGACAGCTCACCAACTTGCAATGGAACAACTTATGATGCTTGTGTAACATTCACTGCTACTGATCCATCATTTACAATGACAATATCTCCTGCTATTCAGTTTGCTCAAAATGGAGCAGCTGGAACCTATTGTTTTAATAATATTAGTGTTGCTACAAATCCAACGGTTGATATTACGATTCAAAATAATACAGCTGGAGAAGAAGGTTGCAATGAAACCGTTTCAATAAACGGAGGTGCTTGTGCTCCGACAGAATGTTCTGCATACAGCGCTGGTTCAACAGACCTCACTGAGATTTGTGCTGGAGATCCTGTCGTTTTATCTATACCTCAAAATTGTGCTGTAACACCAGCTACCTTGGTGATCGATTTTGTATTTGATGCTTATCCAGGTGAAACTTATTGG
>CALBCY010000047.1 GCA_937927195.1 uncultured Chitinophagales bacterium | reverse complement strand
GGCCTACCGGCCATTGTTGTTCGTACGGACTGCATTTGTCTTCGACAAATTTGCCTGTTGGAATTTAAATAATTCTACTAATTCGCAATACTGTATCTTTGCACTTGTTACTTTATACTAAAAAAAGCCTTTGAAAGAAATCAGACTAGATGCCAGTGGAGAAATGACGCCCACAGAAAAATACACATTTGGTGGGCCTTATTCTTTTTTCGATAAAATAAAATTGGGAGGAATTGGCTCTCAAAAAATCGTCTATGAAAGTGGCTTGCAGGTTTTTGAAGAAGCCGAAATTGTTGCCTACAATGAAGTGGTCTTTTTTACGATGGAATTGCTAAAAAATGGCTTGATTCTCTATTTCAACAAAAGGAACGCAAACCGAGCAGCTGGACTAAAACTAGATCAACTGAAAAAGGTAAATTTGACCATCTCAAACATTCCACTCAGCTTCAACCAATTTGGCAAGAAGAGTGAAAAAATCATTCAAAGAGGCTTGTTCAAATTCGAGGAAATGGACAATACCAGCATTGATTTTTCAGTCTTCGCACAGAACCTAAACAAAACAATTTCATTCTTTTCAAAAAAACCATTAGTAGATAAGTTTGAATTGAAAACCGAAAGTGCTCCTGCAGAAAATGACTATGCCTATTTGATTGATGTGCTTAGCCAGATTCAATAAAAAATTAACATTTTTTAACAAAACTTTTGAGCTAAAAATGCGGACCCTAACGACCATGCTTTTTTAACACAATTTCCATTTGACAATCAGCGAATTAACAAATCTATACCAACCTAATTTAACACTTACGGATTAGCAGCAAATGAAAACGCTGACAGCGTTGATTTACAACCTTGATTTAACATTCGTTAAAACACAGACTTTAAACCCCTGTAAACTCGCCGTAAACATCTCTCAAGGCATCTGAAATTTCACCCAAACTCGCCAAGGATTCCACAAGGCTAATTACAGTCGGCATTATGTTTTCATCTGCTTTTGCCTTGCTTTTCAATTGCTTGATCAATTTGTCAACAGCTGGTTGATCTCTGTCCGATCTCAGTTTTATCAACTTCTTTGTTTGTACTTTTCTAATACTGTCATCAATCCTCAAAAGGTTTTTAGGATCAGGTTCTTTTTCGGTGAATTTATTTACGCCAACTATTATGTTTTCGCCAGCTTCCATCTTCTTCTGATATTCATAAGCAGCATTGGCAATTTCGGTTTGCATATAATTCATTTCGATCGCAGAAACAGCACCGCCCATAGCATCTATTTTCTCTATGTATTTCCAAGCCTTCGCCTCCACTTCGTCAGTCAGGTTTTCGATAAAATAAGATCCTGCAAATGGATCAACCGTATCGGTAACTCCACTTTCAAAAGCAATGATCTGCTGGGTCCTCAAAGCAATCTTTGCGGCCTCTTCGCTTGGCAAAGCCAAGGCTTCATCGAAACCATTGGTGTGCAAAGATTGAGTCCCACCCAACACGGCTGAAAGGGCTTGCAAACTCACTCTTGATATGTTGTTTTGTGCTTGTTGAGCGGTCAGCGTCGAACCTCCAGTTTGGGTATGAAAACGGAGCATTTGGGCACGGGGTTCAGTTGCACCCAACTCCTTGGTAATTTTGGCCCACATACGTCGGGCAGCACGAAACTTGGCAATTTCTTCAAAAAAGTTGTTGTGTGCATTGAAAAAGAAAGATAGACGTTTCGCAAAAACATTGATGTCCAAACCTTTGTCTATGGCTGCTTTTAAATACGCTTTCCCATTGGCCAAAGTAAAAGCCAATTCTTGAACAGCAGTCGATCCTGCTTCTCGAATGTGATAGCCTGAAATCGAAATGGTGTTCCACTTTGGAATTTCCTTGCTGCAATATTCAAACAAGTCGGTAATGATTTTCATAGAGGGTTTCGGCGGATAAATATAAGTTCCTCTTGCAGCGTATTCTTTTAAAATATCATTTTGAACTGTCCCTGAAATTTTACTTAAATCTGCCCCTTGCTTTTTGGCCAATGCCACATACAGCGCAAGCAAAACAAAAGCTGTAGAATTAATGGTCATGGAGGTTGAAATATCTTGAAGCTTAATTCCTTTGAATAAAACCTCCATATCTCTAATGGAATCTATGGCCACTCCTACTTTCCCAACTTCTCCTTCCGATAATTCATGATCCGAATCATAACCAATTTGGGTTGGCAAATCAAAAGCAACAGACAATCCGCTTACGCCTTGTTTCAAGAGATAGTGATATCTTTCATTGGATGCCTCTGCTGTTGAAAACCCTGCATATTGACGCATGGTCCAAAGTCGACTTCTGTAACCACTTGGATGCACTCCACGGGTAAATGGAAATTTACCGGGAACTTCTACTCTGCCCTCTTTTACAGGATAAGTTTTCTGTATCTCTATTCCCGAATCAGTTTTAAATGATTCCTTTCGTTCCTGGATTTTCTTTTTCATTCCTTCGATTTTTTCATTACAAAGGTAAAGAATATTGTGAAATATTATTCTTAGAAAAAGAAGAGAGGGTCTGCAACACTAACAGCGTTATAACGAGAAATTTCCTGTGAAGGATACGGAATAGTGGACCGACGCAGGAGGACCAGACTCGACTGCAAGGAGAGGCCGAGCGTTTAGCGAGCTATGTAGCAGCCTGACCCGAAGGGGCACAGCCTAAACAAAAAGAATAAATGAGTATAGTAAACAATGCCAGTCAATGCATTTCTTAAATTATTGACCAAGCATTTGCCTTGCTTCGGCCTTTAAGAACAGAATAGCACTTTCGTTTGGGATAGCCGATTTATTTTCCATAAAATAATTAAGTACAACTTTACTCAAATCTTTCCCTGTGGCTTCACTAGGGAGTGTTTTGGCCAACACATTGACGGTATTGATCAATTCTTCTATTGCGGAACGGATAACCAACCAAGCATCGTCTGAAACATATAGTTGCTGTGTCAGATTGTGATCCAATTCGGTACGAACAGAATTGATAAAAATCAATTGTAATTCAGGAGCGGTCAACTCTTGATTCAATAAGGTTGGAATTAATTTAAATGGGTGGTTTCTTTCCAATAGCAAAACAAGTCGTTCATAAGCTTGCAATTTTACAGGAATCGCATCTTTACTGGTCGTTAGTAAAATTTTCTTTTCCTCCATCAGAATCTCAGTTTGCTTCATTTCAAGAGCTGCATTGCTGTCCGCTCTTCGCATTTCAAGCTGATTGTCAAGATAGGTTCTCATCATCACATAAGCCATTAAAAAAACAAAGGCACTTGGGACAACAAACTTAACTATTTCAAAAAAAGTACTAAATTCCATGTATTAGTCGATGATAAATTCGTAAAAAGAACTGCAAAGCCAAGTAAAGTATTGTTTTAGAGGCTTGTTTAAAATGCATTTCATGGTATTTCATGAAATTTATTGCAAAAAACATTCCCGAAAACAATGATTTACAAAGGTAGCCGAAATTACGGTTAATTTTTATTCAAATTCAATTTGTCTGATTGGAACCAAATAGTTTGGATTCTTTGTTATAGTTTTGTTGTACAATTAAAAGATCATGAGTAAAGATATAGAAAGTAAGACTGCAGATTGCCCTATCGTATTCACCGAAGGCGCTTTGAATGAAATCAAACAACTGGTTTACGATAAAGAAGTACCCGAAGGCCACGGCCTGCGTGTAGGTGTTGAAGGCGGCGGATGTTCGGGCTTGAGCTATATTTTAGGTTTTGATGAAAGGAAAGAGCTGGATGATGAATACATCATTGAAGGCATTTCTGTTTTTATGAATAAAGCTCATGGAATGTATTTGATTGGCATGGAAGTCGATTTCCTTAATGGTTTGAACAATCGTGGATTTATTTTCAACAATCCCAATGCATCTTCTACTTGTGGATGTGGCACTTCATTTTCTGCGGATTGATTTCAATTTTCATTGAAATCAATCGAGAAATATTCTGAGCTTTTTTTTAGGCCCAATTTTAAAGCCAATAAAATGGTTCGACTCTTCGATTTAGCAGTTTTTTTTCACAACAGAATGATTCTACTCATTAAAAACAGGCATTGCTCAACAGTAGGGCTATTAAATCGCTCCAATCGCAAAATCAAACTCCCAAATTGGCCATATGCCTATTTCATTGGCCATAGGCGTGCCTAGAATGATTGTAGCTTTAAATCATTGGTCGCTTGCATTATCTTAAGCCGCTCTTCTGGGCAAAATTTCATCATTATACAAGATATGACAATTAAGCAATTGGAAATTGCCAATAAGATTGCCAGCCCTAAACTGTCATTATCAAGTAATAATCTAGAAAATAAACACAAAAACATTGGGCTTTTCGGACAGAAAAAGAATAGAACAAATATCACACAAACAATTGATTACCTGCGACTTACCAGCTAAAAAATTGTAAAGAATTATCTTGTTTTGACTAAAGAACTGAAATTATGTAATTGTAAAACGCTCCTTAATGGCTTTACTTTGGATCATCCTTTTAAGGGTACAATTATTTCAACCAAAAAATTTAACATGAATTATTTAAAAAGAATCTTTTTTGTTTTGACTTTATCATTATTGATCACTTCTATTGGATGTCAGAAAGAGGAATTTAATGACAACAACCGCATTGAGGCATCAGGTGATCGCCTTAATCCTTTTCCAGGAAATGCTACATCATCTGAATCAAGCGATTCAAACTCCTCGCAGGAAGACGATTTACTTCTTAACGGCCCTTGCTTTGAAAACGTAAATGACAATTATAATGCAGTAGATATTCTCAATCCATTTAATGTTGGTGTTGAAGTTGACTTTGGTTATGTCCTAGCACTTGTAAATGTAAGGCTCAACATAAATGAAAATTTGACATTTAATTACTTTACCATTAACAAAATCGGTTATGACCCCTTAGTTATCGACACAGCCCCTTATGAACAACCTTTGCTTGTTTCGCCAGCAATCGACAACGAATATAAAGTCGTAGTTTCATTAACAGACGAATTTGATAACTCATTAATTTATACTGGATTCTTAACTATAGAAGAAAATGCATCTGTAGCAAGTTGGGATTGGAATCGTGATTTTGGCGATTCTTTTAATTCTTTTGAGGATTTAAACGATGAGCAGTTAAACTTTAATGGTTGCAAACATACCATCGAGCATATAGGTGGGGGCATCGCATCTGACGCAGTTTTTATTCCAGTCAATTGTTGCAACTAATAATCAATTAAACAATCGAGCGCATTTAATGATTTTAATCCTTTAAATGTAAAAAGTGCCTCCATCAAAAATTTCATTTTTGATGGCGGCACTTTTTATTCACAAAGAAAATTGCTTTAAAGTTCCTTTGCCTTTTCCAATAGCCAAACCTTGCTGCTCACAAGAACCAAGCCCTCAATCTCTTCTTTTAGATTCCTTTTATCGATGTTTGGATCCGTAGCTGCTATCTTTAGCTTATTGGTGTATTTAACAAACTTTCTTGTAGGTTCAATTAGCCCTTCAGAAAATGTCTGGTTTCTACTTAAAAATACTGTAAAGGACTTTACTAAATTGAAAAATTGATCTTCGTATTCGTCCAATTCAAAATAACATTGCAACAAAAGACAACGAGTTTGAATAGCATAAACAGGGTCCTGAAACTTTACTGTTAAAAAAGTATTGATTACCTTTTCGTATTTTTGTTCGTTAAAATCCACTAGTGCATAACAAAGTTTTAGGGCATCTTCTCTTGCTGCCTCCTCTAAACAAGATCCATACTCATCAAGAAATTTCCTTGTCCAATCTAGTTCTTTTAAAGCGCAAGAAACATGAACAATTTGTCTAAATCGCAAGAGATTTATATAACCATCCTCCACCAGTATTCCTTTCCTCAAATTGAAATCATACAATTGAAACAACTCCCGCAAAAATTTCTGATCTCCGCGAGAATAATTTTCTACACAAATCAATTGAATCATAGAATACAAATCAACCTGCTCATTAGGAGCAAATAAATCCAAATTCTCATAGTAAGAATTTTTTATCCTATCAAAATCTGAATGGTCATTGTTAATTGAGGAGACTAAAATATTCTTTAATAAAATAATATTGGGGTAATCTATAAAATCTTCGTCCTTAATAAGGGATAAAATGTCTTCTAGTAAAAATTGCTCTTTGAAAAATTTTGCTTGATTTTCGCTATTTATAGTTAAAGTTTTCTCCTTGCTATATAATGTAAGAATATGGTAAAATTTAAAAGCAAGATAATGCTGATCCGCCTTCTTTAGTAGTTTCCTGTCAATAGAAGTATCTCCGCTAAACAAAGTATGATTGGGATGATGAAGGAAACTTTCCAAGAGCTGATATTCATACTGTAATTGTCGAATACCAGCTTGTGGCTTTTTCTCCCATTTTTTTTCAATATTACTTATTTTCTGAAAAAAAAGTTTGTCTAATTTCCTCTCTTTCAAAACCTCCAATAAAAGAAACTCTTTCTCCGTTTGCTTTTCCTCAAGTTTTCTATTGACTAAATAGTCTTCCAATGAAGTATTTAGGATCGACATTAAATCATAAAATCTTTGACCAACTTCTTTTCCGTCTCCTATTACCTTTTTATAAACAACATCTTTCGCAATTTTTTTTTCTAAAAACTCCGGATGAGCCTTTAGAAGATAATTATATAGTTTGAATACTGCACCGCTCTTCCTAAATGATGCCCATTCAAGATAGCGGCCAAACTCCCTCATTTCAGCCACAGTAAGTGTCCTTAAAAGTTGAATCAACTTGCTTTTAACCATGTTCCCAATTCTTATAAATTTCCGAGATGTTCCGATTCTCCAATATTGTGGGCTATTAACCTATGTTACAAATAAAATAAATTATAAACAAAGCCCCCTATCCAAAACGTGAAATTAGAAATAAATATAAACACATTGTCTCTAGCCACGACAGATTTATTTTTAGTTAATTCAATAAAAAACCGAATATGTCCATGCCTCTACTACTGGATTAATTGTGAATTAAAGAAAAATCAAGCATCTCAGATTGGGTCTGGAACAAGCCCTCTGATTTTATAAAATGCAAGCAGCCCCAATCGTAGTTGTCATAAAAGAAAACATTAAAATTTTCGTGAAAGGACTAAAAATTTGCTGTTGTATGGCATAAAATCGGTTAGCCGAGCTTTTGGTGACAAGACCAAAAGATAGCAATACAACAACAACATGCAGTGGTGACAACACTACAAGAAAGCAGCTTTTTGAATTAAATTCAAATTGTCGGTCAGTGAGAATACAAGCTCCTTATTTCAATAGAAAAAGAATGATTGATTTTGAAGAATTTTACATTTCTAAAACCACAAAACCCGATCTTCATTTACACCTAAACAAAACCCCTAAACCAAAAAATTCAAAAATTGCATTTACACCATATGCTTTTTCACAATCAAGAATATCTTTTTTGCAACACCAATCACTATACATAATTGCAAAAAAACCATCAAAAATTCACGAATTTTTATCCAATTAGAAAACAAAAGCATTAAAAACGAAGGTCAACCTGAAATTTAAAGAATAAAAATCAAAATTTTATTTCACTGAAAATCAACGCATTACAATAATTTTATTCACAAAACAGATTGTTTCAACACAATAGTAAATCCTAAAATTGTAATTGCCTACTTATTGAAATTGGCTTTAATTTACACCATCAAACAAATAAACAATTAAAATGCCTATGATGTAAATGCAATAAAAATACAACAACAAAAATTTAACGACCAAAGAAAAAACCTGGCCCTATGACAAATTATCTGATCAAAAAAAAAACAAGATCAGAAACAGGATAGGTCTGCCCATAAAAGAACAAAATTTTCAATCATTTATTTAACAAACATTTTTTACCATGAAAACATTAAATTTTTTAAAACATTTATTTTTCACCTCTACACTGCTGTTTTGCATAGTTGCTCAAGGTCAAAAAAACCAGCAAAATCCCAATACTGAATTTGTGGAAATTTGTGGAATGTCGGAAGCGACAAAAAAGTATCACAAAGAACATCCTGAAGCCAAAGAAAAAGCAAAAAAAGCGCTTCAGAATTTCATCAAAGAATCTGTTACATTTTTACGAGACCAGAACTTGAACAGAAGTGCAGCAGGTAATTATGTAATTCCGGTTGTAATCCATAATATTTATGGAGACCGAAATGGGCCAGAGTATATTACTTTAGAAAATGCTCAAACTGCAATTGACAGATTAAACAGTGATTTCAAAGGATTGACTGCGGTTGATCACGATATGAACAACTGTAATACCACTTTCAACAATGACATTCCTGAAAATTTGGTATTGGATTGTGCAAGTCCCTATTCGCTCCAGTACATTGATGATTCGGGTGATACTCTGAACAATATTGGGCAGGCCAACATTACCTTTAAACTGGCTGAAAAAGACATGTTTGGGTACCCAACTTCAGGGATTACCAGAACCAAAGACCCGATAAGTTATCAATCAAAAGGAGATGGATCTCCCCTGAGAAATGTCATTCAATGGCCACGAAACAAATACCTCAATCTTTATGTGGTTTACAACTCAAATGATCCCTTTTCCGGTGTTTCACAATATCCCGAAATTACAGATGCGGATGAGCTAACGGACGGTGTAGCTATGCCCTACTGGTCTTTTATTCAAGAACCGGATTTGACAAATCCAAAATCGAATTATGCCTCTATTATATCACATGAAGTTGGTCATTGGCTAGGTCTAAGACATATCTGGGGCGGAGAAGAAAGAGCAGACCAATGCAGCGTCGATGACTTTAGCTTTTTAACTGACCTTGATACAGCCGCATTTGACGGTCTTAATGATCTTTTACAGACAGAAAACACGACAGTTGAACAATTATTTAATGACACACCAAATTGTATCGGGCATCATAAATCTCCTGATTACAATACCGTTTGTGCTTCCATACCTGAAAATGAATGCAGTGGCGTTGATTACGCTTATGATAATTTAATGGCCTATTCAAGATGTTACAAAGGCTTTACCCGAGGTCAGGTGAGATACATGGAATGCGTTTTAAATAGTACATTGTCAGACCGAAAATCAATTCAAGATAATTTAATTTATACACTATATGATGATGATGCATTAAACCCGAGAGTTGTTTTTTCTAATTCGTCATTTGAAATTTGTCAAGATGCAGCTTCCACTGCAACAATGGAAAATGTGTTAGAAATACAATTAGTTGACTGCCAATTTGTTGGCATTTCACCAGGTTCATACATCTCCCCTAGTTTATTTGATTTTGATACCTACTTCAATGCACAGATTCAGGTAACAGGACCTCAGACGGCCGAAATGCAGGTCCTAAATGTTTTTAACCAATCTGAAATTCAAGATTATGACAATCTGCTTATCACCTTCGACAATTCCATATTTAGTACAAATATAACAGAGACCAATAGGTCCAAAATACTAAACATTAATGTTGGACAATTTGATGGTGGTTACAAGGATATTTGTCCAAACTTTCAATTGGGCCCAAATAGTTTAACAGCATCAGAATTCAAAATTGGAGATGAAACTCTGAATGTTTATTATTATGAAAATGAATTTCAGTTTGTTCCTTTGCATTCTATCGATTTTTGTGTTGACCCAGCAACTGGTAATCTCAAAACATTTTCTGGTGGTTGGATACAATCTTCCAGTGGCAACTTCATCTCTGCTAGCATTGGCGATCTTAATGATCCTGTAATACCTATTATTTTGGACGAAAACTCAATCTCAACAGATGCCGATGGTTATTTTTATGCAGGGATGATTTATCGGGAAGGTTGCTCTGAAAGATATGGCTGGTTGAGAATGCAAGTAGTTAATTGTAATGGTCAAAGAGACATCGTCATCCATGATTATTATTTCAATGCAAATGTACACCAAGCAGTCAACATCGGTTACTTTACAGAACCATTTATCAGTTTCTCCTCTAGTGTTATTGAAGAGAACAGAACCAATGACGGCAGCTTCGCAGAAAGAATTAAAATCCGCTTAGAACCATCCAATTTTTCTTTCTCTACAAATATCAACAATGCATTCGAAATGTTGGGAGACAATATCAGCAATGTTAATTTCCAAATGAATTACATTGGACCGCAAGAAGTAGAATTAGAAATTCTTGGAGCATATCCAAATGTGAGCATTGAAAAGGAACTGTTTCAATTGTCTTTGCCAGCAGCTTGCTTCAGTTCAAATAGTATTCCATCTGGTTTGACCATGCCCTGTGATGGTAAAATCAAAGTTGATTTTTACCAACCTGAAGGATTTGAACTGGTTCAAAGTGATCATAAAGATGATGGAGTAGATCAATTAGTGCTGGGATTAGACCTTTTCGATCACAATGATCTAAATCCGAGTACTGGATCTTTGGAAAAGATAAATCTATTCGCTCAACCAATTGATCATGTCGTTTATGATTGTGGACCTCCATTTACAGCTCAATCGGGCGTTCTTTTATACCAAGATGCAAACGTTTTTCTTCAAGTTCAAATGTTGTGCTTTTCAAATACAAGAGAAGTGATACTCCATTCGAATGGACAAAATGCTTTGGGAGGCGGAGTATATAAAAGTTGTAAAAATGGCGTTAAGGGCAGTGAGGCTTGTGCATCAATCGCCGGCATGGCCCCTGTACCAGGCTCAACAAATGACCATGAAGATTTATATCTACGGGATTGGGCAATGGATTCTTTTACACCGGACGAAGCATACATCGCTGTAAAAATTTCTAAAAGTTGTGGAGAAGTATATTATGGATGGCTTTCAATAGACCTTTCTGGCCCAACACCTTATTTTGAATCTTTAGTCTTGAACAACGAGGCCAATGTTCAGGTTCCACTGGGAATTTTAGATCCGGGTACTGTTTGTATTCCTGAAATAGAAAATCCGAATGGAGATTATGCTCATATTGAAAGCTTTGAAGTATTGGGACACAATGGAAGTACCCTCTCTAATGTTGATCTAGCACCACCATTGGAAGGCTATTCCGATTTTAAAAATTTGAGTGTTGATCTTTTAGAAAATTCTGCTTACAACATCAACTTAAAAACAGGTGGGTTTACCTCAAGTAATAACTTTTATATTTGGGCTGATTGGAATAAAAATGGCCTATTTGCTTCAGAAGAGCTTATAGCTAGTGGATCGACGGTCAGTGGGCAGGCTAGTACTTATTCAATGACAATTCCTGCAGGAGTTGAACCTGGCTCATATACCCTTCGTTTGACCACAAGCGTGCATCTAATTTACAACGAAGATGGTTGCTATTATTTCCAGTATGGAGAAGTAGAAGATTACACCATTAACATTTTAGGTCCTGGAACTACTTCAAATGGAAACTGTCTGCCAGAGATAAGTAATGTTTATGATTATTTACCATACATAAATGGTGCATCCTATCCGGGCATTCATAACCTAAACAATGGCCTTTCATCTTCAGGATATAATGACTTTACCAATTTTAACATTTCAGGAAAAAGAGGCTATGGCAATGTTGTTAAGATTACCCTTGACATTGCTAATCCTCAATATAATTATTACAATTACATCTGGGTTGACTGGAATAAAAATGGTGAGTTTAGTGCAAATGAACTTGTAGCATCAACATACAATAATGAACAGTTGACATTTGCTATTTCAAAATATAGAGCCATCGGATTTTACACCTTAAGAATTTTGACCAGCCTTAATCAATCTCCAACTGGTGATGGTTGTGATGTAATATATGCAGGTGAGGTCGAGGATTATACTTTACAAGTATCAAAAAGCAAAACTGAAATTGTAAATGGTACCTTGACCTTTGTGAATATAAATACTGTATTTGGAATCGGGCAAACCTTTGGAACAATAATGCCATGTTTGGGCTGCAAAACAGACGGTGAAACAACAACTGAGAATACCACAATTTTGGAGAACTCAGTAACTATGTTTCCAAACCCCTCACAAGGACCTGTTACTTTGCAATTTGGCATAAACAAAAGTGGTCCTGTCAAAATCGAAATTTATGGGATTGATGGTCAATTGGAAAAGATGGTTGTTCAGGATGATTTTTTGGAGCCAGGCATGTATCAAACCATTATCGACACTGAATTTATTCCCAAAGGAATTCACCTGGTACGGATTCAAGTCGGAAAGTGGTCTTCAACTTTAAAACTGGTCGTTATAGACTGATGTAAATATCTATTCCTTGATTGATCATATTAATGAAAATTTTTTGGTTGAAATATAATTAGGTTTGATCTTTCAAGTAGAGTGAGCCCCGGAATATCATTGTTCCGGGGTTTCATTTTTAATGAAGTTGCTCTTTAAAAGAGCAAAAAACCAAGGCTGGAAATGTCAAATCCACAGCTACAATTCCTCAAACGACCATTTCATCAACGAAAAAGAGCATTTCAACTGTTGGTGCTGGACAGCAAACTATACATGTTCTATATTGGTAATAAATTACTAAGAAGTAATAATTTAACACCCAGGCACCCCAGCTCTCCCCTTCTTTTTCACTCTCCTTTTTTCAAATTTTTCTCTATTTTATTAATACCTAATTTGTCACATCATGAAAAAGACTCTTTACAAGCTCTTTTTTTATTTCCTAATGGTTTTGCTTTATGTCGTAATGGTATAAAACAGTTTAAATTAGAAAACTGAATAAAAGAGGACGGTCCAGTGGCTTTAAGCCAATTTACTAAAAAAGCCCAAATCTCAGCTTTGCTGAGATTTGGGCTTTAATTTTTTGTAATTACAGACTCGAATGTAATTTGATTATGCGCCAATTTCCTCCTTGTAAACCGAGGCATCCATCAATTCTTCCAAATCTTTGATGTTATCAGGCTTTAGTTTTACAATCCACCCTTCACCATAAGGATCTTCATTGATTTTTTCTGGTGAATCTTCAAGTCCTTCATTGAACTCAACAATTGTTCCTTTGATTGGCATAAAGAGGTCTGAGACCGTTTTAACAGCCTCTATCGTTCCAAATACATCTCCTTGCTCCACTTCCTCGTCCAATTGATCTATTTCAACGAAAACAATGTCTCCCAGCTCTCTTTGGGCATGATCAGTAATGCCAATCACTATCAAATCCTCCTCAACTCGAGCCCATTCATGGTCGGAACTGTATTTAATATCTTCAGGAAAATTCATATGCTGTTTTTTGTTTTTTGTTTGAAATTAATTTTAGCAATAATACAAAATGAAAAGTGAAATTTCACATTTCTAATTTACTCATTTTACATTGGAATCATGCCTGTTAAAAATGGGTTACTCAATCTCTCAAACCCTATCGTGGTAGGATCTCCATGTCCTGAATAAACTTTGACATCGTCTCCCAAAGGAATTAGTTTCTCCTTGATGCTTTTAATCAAGGTGGGACCATTGCCTCCCGGCAAATCGACTCGGCCAACGCTGCCTTGAAACAAGGTGTCTCCAGCTATTACAAACTGATCTTCTTTCGAATAAAATGACAGACTGGCAATGGAATGACCTGGTGTAAATAAAATTTCAAGGCTTGAATTTCCAAATTCTATCGTCCCCGATTCAGGCAAAAATGTCGGATCTGGCGATGGTTCTACCGTCAAGCCCATGCTAGCTGAATAAGATGGAACTGCTTTGAGGCCAGGTAATTCGTCTGGATGCATTTCTGGAATGACATTGTAGGTCTCAGAAACAAACTTATTGCCGAAAACATGGTCCAAATGACTGTGCGTATTAATCAATCGAACAACCTTGAGATTGTTCTGCCTAATGTAATCACTCAGCTGGTCTTTTTCATGTTGTTCGTAACAACCGGGATCAAAAATAATCGCTTCGTTGCTTTCGTCATGCAAGACATAAGTGTTTTCTGCAAAAGGGCTAAAAGTAAAGGAATGGACTTTTATCATACTTGTTGAGCTAAATTTATCTGCAAATCTGCTATAATTTCATTAATTTTCAATAAAAGACCCCATTTGTTCGTAAAGAAGATGTTAATGCTGTCTGTTTTTTCATAAAATGAACAATATTGTTTGATTTTGAACCTATTTAATTCAAATATTCTCCAAAAGTTTAATGGAATTTTATTCCTATTAATATTCTTTTGCCCTGTCTTTACACAAGCCCAAGGCTTTCAAACAGAATTTGGCAAAAACAGGGTCCAATACCATGATTTTGAATGGACGTTCTATGAGTCTGAGAATTTCATTGTTTACTTTTATCAAGGTGGCCAAGATTTGGCTAAGTATGCCCTTAGAACGGCAGAAGCTGAATTGTCAAATACGGAGAACAAATTAGAACATCAATTAAGAGAGAAAGTCGAATTGATGGTCTATCACAATATTTCAGATATAAGACAAACCAATATCGGTCAATCTTATGAATGGGCCAATCCGGGTGGCAAGGCCAGATTTGCAGCCAACAAAATATTTGTTTATTTCAACGGGGATCACGATCACCTTCGAAAGCAAATTGTTAAAGGCGTTTCGAAAGTACATTTTGAAAGCTTGCTGTTTGGTTCAGGGATTCAGGAAATCGTTCAAAATGCCCTTTTGCTTAATCTCCCAGAATGGTTTACCGAAGGATTGATCGCTTATATTACTGAAGACTGGAACACAGAACTTGACGACCAATTGCGGAAGATGTCCAATCGTCCAGAACTTAAGAAGCTGAATAAGTTGGATACTCATGATGCAGAATTTGTTGGCCATTCAATTTGGCAATACATTTCTCAGTATTATGGCCCTGCCGCTATTCCAAACATTTTATACCTAACCAGGATCAATAGAAGTGTTGATAGCGGATTTATATTTGTGCTCGGTAGTACGGTTGATCAGCTTGTTGAGGAATGGTGGGAATACGTGCAAGAAATGTCTGTCAATAATGACATCAATAGAGACAGCATAAACGCTGGGAATTTAATTTTACAATCTAAAAAGAAAGACAGAGATACAGAATTAAATAGGATTGAAATTAGCCCCAATGGCAAGCAACTGGTTTATTCCACCAATGAAAATGGTTTGATAAAGGTCTTCTTAAAAGATCTTGAAACAGGTCAAAAAAAGCGAATTTTGAAAACGGGCTTCCGCTCTTACAACCTACCAACAGAAGCTATTTATCCGTTAATGGCTTGGAATAAAAGAGGAACCAAATTAGGAATCATCTATGAAAAGAGAGATTTAATACGCTTTAAAATTATTGATGTAAAAACCGGAGAAAATCAGGAAGCTTTCATTAGTAAATTTCAACAAGTACTCGATTTTGATTTCACCAATGATGATCGAACAATTGTTCTTTCTGCGGTAAATCGAAGCCAAGCGGATTTGTTTAAATATTTCATACCAACCACAAAAATAACACAACTAACCAATGATTATCATGATGACATTGACATTAGTTTTGCTGAAATTGCTGGAAGAAAAGGAATAGTTTTCAGTTCCAATCGGCCAAACGACACAATGAGACTGGCTCGTTTTGATACGATTCTTCCCCAAAGGTATTTTGATCTATATTTTTATGACTTGGCAAAACCTTATGATCCGCTCATTCGCCTTACTGAAACAAAAAAAATCAACGAAAGAAACGCTGGCCAAATCAATGACAAATACATTTGCTATCAAAGTGACCTGAATGGAATTCACAATAAATTTGCCCTTACAATTGACAGCGTTTATATCAAAACAGACACTTTTATTTACTCAGGTGATTCCATTTGGTTGAATCCCCAAGAGCCTATTGACAGTAGCTTCTTAATTGATTCTATTAAAACCAAGGACCTTTACAAACTGACTGGAATTTCAGAAGCAATAAGTAATTACAATTCAAATATAAGCAGTTTTACAGTTGCAAAAAAAGCAGACAAAACCATTGAACTGCTCAAAGAGGATGGTGTTTACAGCTTGTATGAAAAGTCTACTGGTATTGAAAATTATGGTAAAATAAAATTAAAGAATACACCTTACAAAAACTTGTTAAAGAAAAGGATGGCTGGAATAAAAGACAGCCTTACAACAGAACAGAAACCTGATGACAACACCATAAAAACCATAGTCGATTCAACATTGATTGGCCCAGTATGGGATCAATCCATTTTTGAAAACATTGAAATTGACAGCACAGATAAATCCGATGAAATTGACATTGAAAATTACTTTTTTCAAAGTGAGTTTGATTTCCTAGAAAACAAAAAGAATGAAGTAGAATCAGAAGCTTCAATTTTAGAAAGGCAAGCAAAGGAGCTGGCAGAGAAGCAACGCGTGAGGCTTTCAAGAGTAAGAGCTTACTCTGTAAAATTCTCTCTTGACTACATGTTGGCACAGTTCAACAATAGTGTTTCTGCTTTTGATGCTTACCAGAGTTTAGAGTTTGAACCTGCGGGCAACTTTAATCCAAACCTCAAGGGCTTTTTGCTTTTGGGAATCAGCGATCTTTTTGAGGATTACAAAGTAACAGGTGGAGTAAGACTTTCCTTCGCAGGAATCAATCCAATAGAATATTATGTCAATTTTAGAAATCAAAAAAAGCAGTTGGATAAGATATGGACTTATTATAGGAAAACGCATACATTTGAAGATGGATCTTTTTCTAACACAGGCGTACCGAACAAGCTAAAAGTCTCAACCAATTTCATTCAGTATGGATTGGCTTATCCTTTGGACATAACTAGTAGAGTTGCCTTTCATGCAGGATATAGACAATACAAAAAAGAATACCTCAGCTCCTCTGAATATTTGGATAAAAGACCAGAACTTTCGCAGTGGCTACAGTTGAAATTGGAATATGTTTTTGACAATACATTGAAGGTAGATCAGAATGTTTTTTATGGCACTCGTTATAAATTTTATGCTGAATTTCATAAACCTTTTAGCGCAGTAGTCAATGATTCAGAACTTTCATTCAACATGAAAGATACAGGATGGCTTGGAGTGATTGGTGGAGATTTTAGACATTATCAAAAAATTCATCGTCAAATAATCTGGGCCAACAGATTCAGTTTTGCCAGTTCTTTTGGCAAGAAAAAAGTGGTTTATTTCCTTGGTGGTGTTGACAACTGGCTTAGTTTCTCTGGATCGATACCAGATAAAAAAGACAGACGTTTTGACAACAACACGCCAATCGATCCACAGGGAAATGCCAACTATGCATTCCAAGCATTGACTCCTAATCTAAGAGGCTTCAAATACAATGTTCGCAATGGAAGCAATTATGGACTGGTAAACAGTGAGATAAGAATTCCTTTGTTCTTATATTTAGCAAAAAGGCAATTGCGTTCACAGTTTTTGCGTCATTTCCAAATAGTTGGTTTTGCAGATATTGGAACAGCATGGGAAGTTGGCAATCCATTTACCGAAGAAAACAGATACTTCACTTATACCTATCCAGATGTTGATGCTGGCAACTCACCAGTAAGCGTTGAAGTTCAATATTTTAAAAACCCAATCGTAGTTGGCTATGGTGCTGGAATACGCTCAAGTCTACTTGGCTTTTACTTGAAATTGGATCGTGCTTGGGGAATTGACAGCGGCAGAAGGAATGATGGATTCTGGTATCTCTCACTCGGCACAGACTTCTAGATAACCAACATTGACAACTCAGATTTTCAATAAGTTATCCCAAATAGCTTGCGTTTGAATTCATTTTTTTTTATATTTCAATATCGATACGCTCCCTCCGTTGAAAAATTGCCAAGTATGAAAGCGACACAAACCGCAATAGCATTGATAGTCCTATTTTTAGTTTCAATATCATTTGATTCGCAAAGCCTTAGTGCTCAATCTAATGACGTTTACACCGTACAAGTTGCTGCCTACGGCAAAAGAAAGTCCCGGAAATATTTCAAAGATCTTGGAGTAGATCAAATCGAAGAAAAAATCGTCTTAAAAACATTGTTTAAATATTATAGTGGAAGTTTTACTAGTCTGCTTGAGGCAGAAAAATACAAAAATGAAATAGCTTCAAAAGGTTTTTTTTTCGCTCAAGTTATCAATCTATCCGAGTTGGTTGATCTGTGTGCAACAGCTTGTAACGTTTCTACGCCCATGACTGCAGTCAGAATTTATTCGGATGATCAAATCATCAAAATCAGAAATGTATTTTTCGGATTCGACAGTTCCTTTCTTACAGAAGAAGGCCGATCGGATCTTGATAAACTTTCACAACTATTAAAAGAAAACCAACAATACAAAGTTGAGGTTCACGCACATACCGATAGCCGTGGAAGTTACGAATACAACCTCCAATTGTCCGTTCGACGCGTCAACTCTGTTGTGAATTATTTAAGCTTCAAAGAAGTTGCAGATCGCCAAATAGAAACTTACGCTCACGGAGAAGAAAAGCCTATTGCCTTTAATGAAATAAATGGGAATGATTCAAAACAAGGTCGCTCTTTCAATAGAAGAGTAGAATTGAAAGTGAAAGACACCAACGATCTACTCGATGTTGTCGAAGACATTATAGTTCCAGAGAAGTTTAGAAAGATAGGACAGTAGAAGAAGAGGTACGCTGCGCTGTTGGTACGCTAGGCTTCGCCTGCGCTGTTGGTACAGTCGCCTTCGGCATTCTTATTGGTACTGCTGCAATTGGTCTTCAACCAATTTGGCCTGTTGGACTTTGGACTTTGGACTTTCCAATTTAATACAAACGCCATTGCATATTCCAACAGATGCGAAGCGTCGAACCGTCTTGCCTTCGGCATGTTGTTGATACAACGCTAGGCTTCGCCTGCGCGGTTGGTACAGTCGCCTTCGGCATTCTTGTTGGTACTGCTGCAATTGGTCTTCAACCAATTTGGCCTGTTGGACTGTTGGACTTTGGGATTTCCAATTTAATACAAACGCCAATGCATATTTCCAACAGATGCGAAGCGTCGAACAGTCTTGCCTTCGCATTGTTGTTGATACAACAGTGAAGCTTGCCTGTTGAAAAAAAACTTAAGTCAATGACATTGCAATCGTACCAACAGCACATGACGGGAGAAGCCTCGCTGCCAGTGCGGTATCAACATACCACCTACCAATTCACGCCAAAGCCATCAAGGGAACCATTGTCAAATGCGTGAAAGCATGAGCAACAAATGCACTTTCCAATCCCTTTCTCCAATACAACCATCCGAAGATTAAGCCACCTATGGTATTTCCAACAAAAACCACCAGATAGATCAGAGGAGTTGGATCTGTCATAAATGCTCCAACAGCTGGAAAATGTCCAAGAGCAAAAATAGCTGACGATATAATTATTCCAAGCCAGTAAATCCAAGGAGATGGTTTCTTTGAAATTAAATTTAGCAGCCAAACGATGGTGGACATAAAACCAAATCGAAGTAAAATCTCCTCTGTAATTCCACCATAAAGCAACCTAGGAAGAAAGCCCATTTCTACGGAGTTATTCATTTGCTCAATGACCTCGGGAAAGAGCTGCTTGCCAAAAAACATAACCAAGCTAATGAGCAATCCTGAAACGATCCCCAAAGGTATTCCAAACTTTACTTGATCGAGAAAAGTGATTTTATTAACAACAGAATCTCCTAGTAATCTTTGAATAGTGGGAACTTCTAGATTTACTTTTTTATGAAACAGCGTTCCAAAAATTACGGCAATACCCAAAAACAATGTTGGATTGATCAACAACAAAATGTCCATCAATTCTTCTGGAATTTGATCTAGTTTGTCTTGCGGTAAAGTATCTAAAATAGAAGAGAAATCGACTGTCAATAAAGATAGAACACCGAAAAAACCGAGAATAAAAAGGATAAAACCTAATAACCAATTCGTTTTTTTCATACTGATTTAATTTAATTACTACATCAATATAAAAAATTTACATTTGATTCCCACAATTCAAAAGAGATATCTACTATTGAGTTTTAGACATTTGAGTTCTGGACATTTTAATTCAGGCCAAATTATGTGTTGCTTCCCTTGGCTCCCAATTGAGGACAGAACCAACCACTATTTTAAGCTGTTTGGGCAGCACTGAAAATTCGAAAGGGGTGTGTCCCAACAATTCACCATCAGCCTGCAAATAAATAGGCTGTTTTGATTCTACACGCACCTCGCTTGATCTGAGCAAATCAACCTTAGGATGGTCTTGAAATTTTCCACTAAAAATTTTTCTCACCAATTTTATAACATCCCATTTGCCCAAGTCTTTTGCCAATGTTAAATCAAGCATTCCATCAGTGGGAACAGCGTTGGGGCATACTTTCATTCCATTTCCGTAATAGCGACAATTGCCAACTGCCAATAGAAATATTTTTGTTTGAATGTTCTGGCCATTTAAGGTAATGTTGACAAGGTGATTTTTGTAGGACCACAATCCTTTGAAAATACTTAAGAAATAAGTCAATTTTCCTTTTTTAGCATCACCCGAAAAATATTTCTCTGCAACATATGCGTCGAAGCCAGTTCCAGCGACGTTGAGAAAATAATTTTCATCTTGGATATCTTTGTCAAAATAACTGACTTTACCGACATCTTGTAAAATATAATTACCCTTGGCCAAGACCTCTACAGCTTTCTTGAGATTTTTAGGCAAGCCGATCGTTTTAACCAGATCATTGCCCGTTCCCCCTGGAATCATGGCCATTACCGTTTCAGATGGATCAACAACATTTTGACCAAAAATTCCATTAATGACCTCATTGTAAGTTCCGTCTCCTCCAGAAACAATAAACTTCTTAATGCCCTTTGAAAGTGCCTCTTGTACTAGTTCAATAGCGTGTTTGGGGCGTTCTGTGAAACTGGTCTCAAAATCAAACCCGCTCTCTTTCAGGAGTTTAATCAATAAGTTTTTATCCAAGTTTCTGTTTGTGCCTGAAACTGGATTAATAATTAATTTCCAACCGCTGAAATAATTGCTCACATCGAAGATTTATTTAACAAATTATAGAGGACTGACGAAGTTAATTAATATTTCCATACCATTTAGCAGGGATATTAGAAGCGATTGTTAAAATTCTGGTAAATAATTTGCAAAAAAAATCCCCCCGAAGCATTCGGGGGGATTTTTACTCCAATGTAAATTGGATTATAAGGGATGGGGTTCTCCCTGCATTGATTTGATAAAATTTATTATTCTTATTGCAGTTTAAAGCGGACAGGTAAATTATATTGAACATCAACTATTTTTCCTCTTTGTTTTCCAGGATTCCATTTAGGCATTGAATTAACCACTCTTAAAGCTTCTTCATCGCAGCCACCACCAATTTCGCGTACGACTTTGGCATCATTTATTTTCCCATCTTTACCTACGACATACTGCACAACCACCAAGCCTTCAATTCCATCTTTTCTAGCTTCCTGTGGGTAAGTGATGTTTGTGTAAATATACTTCATCATTTCATCCTGACCTCCAGGAAATTCCGGCATTTCTTCAACAACTTTAAACACATCGCTTGGTTCCGTGAGTTGTTCAACTTTTTCTAATCCATTCGCAGGCTCAGATTCTGTTGAGCAAGAAAAGAGGAAAAACATTCCAAACAACATTGGTAAAATTGATAAATAAATCCAGCGAAAAGATTGTTTACTTTTTGATTGGTTCAACATAACTATTCTTTCTTTTAAGGGTGAATGATAAAACGAGTTGGCCAGATCAAAATCTATTCCTGGCATACTCTGACTTAATATTAATTCTATATAATTTTTTCTTTCTTCTTGGTTTTTCACACAAGCATGATCTGCAATAAATTCATGATTTAGCTTCATTGCTCTTTTCCATAAAATCAGAACAGGATTGAACCACAAAAGCACTGAAGATAATTCTACAAAAAGCAAATCCATGCTATGAAATTGCTGAACATGTACAAGTTCATGTTGCAGTATCGTTTGACTTTCAATTGTTTCTTTATTGAAATCTTTTGGAACAAAAATGAAGTTGAAAAAAGAGGCAAACTCTTGCTTCTTATGCCTTATTAAATTACAACCGTCCATTCTTTCTCGGCTTCCTAGCCTAGTTACCTTAAAAATTGAAAACAAGCGAAAAATCAATCTCAAAAAGAACATAGTGGCAACCAAAACATAAGTAATAATTAAGAAATCAGATGCTGTAGGAAGTGTCAAGGCACTTTGCTCCAATGATCGCATTCCTATCTCTACAGTTTCCACTGTTACACTTAAAATTGGTATACTTTTCACCAAACCAAAATCGAACATGGGCAGAAGAAAAGAGATCGATATCATGAGTATTAAATACAGTCTGTTTAAATTAAAAAAGGTTAGCCTTTTAAACAACAAATTAAACAGACCATAAAATGCGATCAGGCAAATGCTCACTTCAAAAAGGTAAATAATAAAACTCATCATAGTAATTTTATTTAGAACAAACCAAAAACTAAATCATTCGAACTATTTATTCAAGCATTACCTATTGCTTAATTATCTTGATCATCCGCCTTTTTATTGGATGCAATTATCTCATTAATTTCAGTCAAGTCCAAGTCATTTTCTTTGGTGAAAAAAGAAAGCAGACTGCCCATGGAACCTGAAAAATATTTCGACAATAAATTATCAATCATGAATTTTTTATAATCGTCTTTTAAAATAACCGGAAAATATTCATGAGTCTTGCCATAGGCTTTGTGTGCAACGAAACCTTTCTTTTCCAAGATTCTGACCACAGACGAAATGGTGCTATAAGGAGGATGCGGCTCGGGCAATAACTCCATAAAGTCTCTTACCAATCCGCGGCCTTTCTTCCATATTATTTGCATGACCTGCTCTTCTACCTTCGTTAATTCTTTCATAATTCGCTAAATGGTATCAATAAAACCTAAAAATCAATGGAACAATCCGTTGTTCAACGTAAATATACGTTATATAACGGAAAGATGCAAATTCAAATAAATATTGTTCTATACAAGAGCGAATTCCCAATGCTGTGAACCTTCAGCAGCCTCTAATAAAAATGATTTACCTAAATTTGCGCCCATGCCGAAAGTGCTCATAATTATTAATCGATTAAATATTGGTGGAATGGTCTCCCATGTGGCCAATTTACTGCGCTACTTAAAGGATGATTTTGAAATACGCCTATTGGCAGGTCAAATTGATCCCTCGGAAGGAAATGCAGAATATCTATTGGAGGACTCTGGCATAAAACCGACTTACATCCCTAGCATGCAAAGGGCGATCAGCCCATCGAAAGATTGGAAAGCCTATCATTTCATCAAAGACTACATCAAAGAGTACCAACCTGACATCGTTCATACGCACGCTGCCAAGGCTGGTGGATTAGGGCGCTTGGCCGCTCATTCAGCAAAGGTTCCAGTCATCATTCACACTTTTCATGGCCATGTTTTTCATTCGTATTTTTCTCCACTAAAGACCAATTTTTTTATTCAAGCAGAAAGATACTTTGCTTCTAAATCCTCCGCCATCATCACCATTAGTGAATTGCAAAAAAAGGACATTGGAACAACTTATAAAATATGTGATCCCAGCAAAATAGCCATGATTCCATTGGGTTACAACTTGGAATCATTCGATCAAAACACGGATGAAAAAAGAAAATTTTTCAGGCAGGAATGGGGTCTTCAAGAGAATGAAATTGCAATCGGAATTGTAGGAAGACTCGTTCCAATAAAAAACCATGACTTATTTCTCAGGGTTATCGGAAATTTAACCAAACAAAAAACAAAAAAGTTTAAGGCTTTCATAATTGGAGATGGAGAGCTAAGAGCCGATCTTGAAAGCAAGGCAAAGGCCTTGGGAATCAATTTCAACAACAAAGCAGATGACAATGCTCAGTTAATCTTCACCTCTTGGTTGAAAAATGTTGACGAAGTATACGCTGGGCTTGACATTGTGTGTTTGACCTCATTAAACGAAGGCACGCCAGTCAGTCTAATTGAAGCACTTGCAGCCTCTTGTCCAGTCATTAGCACAGATGTTGGTGGTGTAAAAGATGTCCTAGGAACAGACTTTCCGCTGGTCGAAAGCGATGATTCAGACGATTTTACACGAAAAACAATGGATTTGATGGCTAAATACGACTACAAAATCAGAAGTCAAACATCTAAAAAGGATCAAACTATAGATAAATTTGGCCTTAAAAACATGATTTCTTTGCATAAAAAGCTTTATTTAAGCCTTTTAGATAATCAGAAGTCAAAATAACAATAGTTTTTCTCTATTTTTGAAGTAGAAAGATTTTCAGGATAAAACAAAACTGCTTTGACTGAGCTACTATCTAGCCAATACTACATTTACATCTTGATGCTGCTTGCAGCTTCGGCATTTGCTATTTTCATTAATCGCTGGTTGCTGAACAGGTCTGTCAGCCTAGGAGTGAGAGATTTGAACACAACCGACTTGGTTCGTTGGACATCTCAAACGAAACCTGCTGTTGGTGGTATTTCATTTTTCATTCTATTTGTAATGAGTTTTGTAGCTGCTTGTTTTGTAGGTGGTCAAGATGCTTTGTTTTCAAATCCTGCCTTTCTGGGCTTCTTCACATCCGTTAGCCTTGCATTCTTAATTGGCCTTGCCGATGATGTTAAAAACATCAATCCCATGGTCAAATTTCTTGGCCAGCTTTTCTGCGCCAACATTCTCTACTTTTCAGGTATCTTTATTGAAATCAGCAGTTTAACTGAAATCAATTATGTCATGTCCCTTTTATGGGTGGTTGGTGTAATGAATTCAATAAATATGCTTGACAATATGGATGGAATAAGTGGAATCACTTCTATCGCTATAATTGTGGCTTCAATAGCTGTCATGTTCGTCAGCGGTTCTTTCTCTGCACCTTACTTAATATTGATGTTGGGTGTCTTAGGTGCCATTATTGGTTTCATGAAATTCAATTGGAATCCTGCCAAGGTTTATATGGGCGATACGGGTAGCCAGTTCGTTGGAGCCTTTTTAGCCGGGATCTCGATGTTGTTTCTTTGGAATGTTTATCAGGTACCAAACGAAAGCCAGATGATGCGTTGGAGTCAATTTGCATTGCCACTAGTAGTTTTCGTTTTACCGATTATCGATAGTGTTACTGTTAGTATTCGCAGAATTTCCAGAGGTCAATCTCCATTTGTTGGAGGAAGAGATCACACCACTCACAATTTGGCAGTATGGGGATTAAAAGACAAGCAAGTTGCTCAAACTTTTGCTTTGATTTCCACCGTTTCTATTCTTTTTGGAGTGTGGATTTTCAACTACATTACTGAATATGCCATTTTCTGCTCGGTCCTTGCTTTTCTATATTTCACTATACTATTTTGCAGTATTCAGTTGATATACAATATCAACAACAAAAGGAACCTTGCCAAAGAAGCTGTAAAAGTAAAAGATAATAAAATCAAGAAAATGCCTGCTCTTCAGCCTGTTCGAAGCATCAGCAGAACTAGAATTAAAGACAAAACACTTCTTTAATATTTTCTCATAAAATTTATTGAGTAATCAAATAAGCCATGCAATACCTTGCCGTTTTTCTTGGAGGAGGATTGGGTAGCATTTGCCGTTTCTTGATTTCCAAAATATCCATTCCTTACTTTGATCAATTTCCGATTCACACCTTAATTGCCAACCTTTGCAGTTCAGCTGTCTTGGGCTTGTTAACTGGTTTGTTTATCGTGAAATTTGCCGATGCTCCCAACGAATGGAAACTCTTCGCAGCCACTGGCTTTTGCGGTGGCTTTAGTACTTTTTCTACTTTCAGTTTAGAAACTTTTAAACTTATTCAAAACCAACAATTGGGATTGGCATTGCTTTATGTTTTACTCAGTGTTTTTCTTTGTGTTGGAATGATTTTTTTGGTGAGTAAGTTGATGTGAGACAAGTCCAGCATTTTAACTTGTACTTGATACTTTGTACTCTTTTTTGTACGCTTTGCACTGACATTTCATTCATACCGCAAGGATTCAATTGGGTCCAAGCGAGAAGCTTTGATCGCCGGATAAATACCAGCACCAATTCCTACAACAAAACAAAAACTGATGCCAACCAATATCCACAACCAAGGGATGATGAATGGACCTTTCAGCAACATCGAAACAAGGTTGCCTATAATGATCCCAAATACAATCCCGACCAATCCACCAATTTGACAAATCAATATGGCTTCACTTAAAAACTGTCTCAATATCGTTCCATTCTTTGCACCCAGTGCTTTGCTTATTCCCACCTCTCTTGTTCGCTCAGCCACTGCCACCAACATTATGTTCATCAATCCTATTGCTGCCCCAAAAAGCGTTATGGCGGCAATTATATAAGCCGCAGTTGCGAGATAAGAAATTTGATCAATAAAAATAGAAGAGAGCTTATCACTTTTGCTGATCATGAAATCTTCTTCTTCCCCCAAAGGCAATTTGCGGATGCTTCGCATTAAGCCAGTAGCTTCTGAGGTTGCTGCATCAATATCGTAACCAGAATCAACTGCCACATTTATGGTGTAAGAAGTATTTCCATTTGGAAACCTTAACCTGGCATTGACAACAGAAACAAAAACCATATTCCCACTGTCAAATACGCCTGAAGCCCCTTGACTGGCAAGCACTCCTACAACTCGATACTTCTTGTTTTCTACATTGACTGTTTCATCAATCGCCTTTTCCGACTTTTTAAATAATTTCTTTGCCAGAGAATGGCCCAAGATGCAAACATTGGTTCCAGAGTGAACTTCTGGTTCTGTGAAATTTCTACCATAACCCAATTCAGCTGTACCAAGGGTCAAATAGCCTTCATCAATCGCACTCACAAAAACATTGGGATCTGTTTTGACTTCCTCATATTTCACCGTAGCCATAAATCGAGCATTGGCTGTAAGCGACATTTTAGCAGGATATTTATAACGTTCTTTAAATTCCATTGCTGCGTCGAAGTCTAGAGCGTCGTACTCTACAGGTCTTCGTCCATGACCACCCATTACACCAGAACCCATTTTTTGAATCTTGAAAGTATTGGCTCCTAAACCTTGGAATGTATTGGTAATCCCCGCTTTAATTCCATCAACTGCTGTAAGAATTCCAACCAAGGCAGTTATTCCAATAGCAATGATGCTCAAGGTCAAAATTGACCTTAACAGGTTGCCCCTAATAGAGCGCATGGCCATCGATAGAATGTCGAAAAATTTCATTCAGTGGTATCTTTTGAGCAGAAAGAAAGCATTAAGTACAAAGACTAAAATGTTCTTTTTAAGAAACCAGATTATTAGCTTTTAGCCAGCGATCGATCTTGGTTCTCTTCTCTCTTCCTATCTCACCAAAGTAACATTACCCGCTAGTTTTTTTGTTACAAGTTCAGTATTTGGAATGTATTCAACGAAGTAAGAGTAAACACCCATTTCTTGGTATTCCGTTTTGTAAATACCATCCCAACCATCATTTACATCATTGGTTTCAAACATGAGCTGTCCGTATCGATTGAATACTTTAAAGGACAACAATTCAAATCCACTTCCCAAAACTCTGTAAACATCCTGAATACCATCATTGTTTGGTGAAAAGGCATTTGGAATAAATATTCCTCCTACTGGTTCAACATTAACAGTAACAGAATCGACACCTGGACACAAAGTATTGCTGCTCACTATATAAGTGGTCGTTTCAGTTGGGTTAGCCACCGGGTTGGGGCAATCATCGCAATCCAACGAAGCATCTGGAGACCAGTTGAACGATTGAATATTGAAATCTGCTGCAACATTTAGGATGACATTTTCACCCGAAATAATGGACTGATCTTCACCAGCATCCAATGTATCAAATGGCAGTACATTTATTGTCAAAGTATCTGAAATTAAATCACCACATACAGTAGTAACGGTCAAATAATCCTCATAAGTTCCAGTCACATAATTTTGAACTGGTAAATCCCAAGTTTGATCAAGTTCATTGACCAATCCAACAGAAGTTGCAACTCCCATAAAGCTGGTTGCTGACCAATCTATCGAGATTTGATTTTCACCTTCACAAATATTTACGTCATAATCATCCAAATTAAGATTTGGATCTTCATCACCAATTGTGACCATTACGTTGTCACTTGCAGAGCCACAATCACCAGTTACCGTTAAAGTCAACACAACCTGACCAATTTCTCCATCTGCTGGGAAATAGCTAGTCTCCAATACATTCACATCAACAAAGTATCCATTTCCTCCACTCCAGGTCGAAGTCGTATAAGCATCAGCCGTTGCCAACAGGAAGATTTCTTCTTCTGGACAACCTGGATCAGCAGAACCAGCATCAACTACTGCAATTGCACTACAAGTACCATCATCACAAGTCGCTGCTGGATCATAATTACAAGCTGTAGCATCTGTACATCCAACAATGTCATTGCATGGATCTGGGCAAGTTACTATTCCATAAATACACGAGCCATCATCACAAGTCGCTGCAGCATCAAAGTTACAAGCTGTTCCGTCTACACAACCCATTGCTGCATCACAAGGGTCTGGACATGTCGCAACACCATAATCACAAGAACCATCATCAACGGTTGCATTAACATTGTAATTACATGCAATTGGATCGGTACATCCATCGGTAAAACTACAAGAACCATCATCACAAATTGCAGTAGCGTCATAGTTGGTAGCAATTGGATCAGTACAACCCGAAACGGAAGCTTCAACTTCAGTAGTAGCCGTTGCAACACAACCGTTTAAAGTAACAGTCAAAGTGTAAATTCCAAAACCAGTAGTACCAATGGCCGTAATTTCAGGATTTTGATCCATTGAAGTAAAACCTGGACCAGCCCATTCATAACTGGCTCCAACAACTGTCATTGCTGACAAGCTTACATTGTCCCCCTCACAAACAGGACCATCATTTGAGGCATCTGCTGTTGGCATTTCATTAACTGTTACTGTTTGTATAGCCACTTGATCGCAAGATGCGGGAGGCACTACATCAGGCGTATAAGTAAATTCATAAACTCCAGGTTCAATGCCTGTAGCATCGAATACTGTTCCAGTTAAGGTCGCTGTACTTCCCACAGGAGCATCACTAATGGACCAAACACCGGCTTCAATACCCGTACCTTCTAAAGATGTTAAATCCAAAACATCACTTCCATTGCACAAATCTGAAGACGGCGGAACCGTCGCCAAGTTTGGACAGTTTAAGTTTGGACAAGCCGCATAATTCAATGTAAAGTCGCCTATACTGCAAGGATAAAAACCCGCAGAATTTACTGTAACATTAACAGCCACGTTTCCTAATGGCGTGTCTGGCGGACTGACTACTTCATCGTTACCTGAAATTTCATCATTTGGACAGGCTGGAGTTATTGTAAAAGTACAATTTCCGTCAGCATCTATGGATGGTCCAACAATAGTTGGCTCCTGTATTTCAGGATAAACCTGATAAGTGTATTCAGCTACCTTGATCCAATCATCTGCAACACCATCACCATTGTTGTCACACTCTAAATAAGCGTAAATAGTGTTCGCTGCATCAGGATTGCAATTATCAACTTCTGAGTGAGCAATTGGGCCAGGAACAAAGACCGTTGAAGTAAGTGGATCGTCGTCCTCAAACCAAACCACGTCCAAATTAACAGCAGTACTTTGAGGATCGTCTATATTGTAATCAATTCCCAATGCAGGTAAAGTTGGAATATCATCGTTGCACAAAGAGATTGTAAAAACATTTCCAAAATCAAAATCACTTGTCAAACAAGAAGCATTCGGACAAGCATCGTATGCAACTGCAAACAATTCATCAGCGCAAGGATTATCTGGATTTGAAACGATTACATCCTGGGTTCCCGCTGCTGCACCTGGTGTCAATGTAAATGTATCTGGGACATCTATAACATCACCGGGACAAGCTGGTGTAATGGTGTAAAGGCATTGACCACTTATGGTCGGAGTTTGTATTTCAGGATAAACCATTACTTGATGTTCTGCAACCAATATCCATTCATCTCCCGTTCCATCCAAATCTGTATCGCATTGGCCATAAGCATAAAATGAATAGGCTGTTGCCGCACAATTATTTGCATCTGTATTGTCTAATATTTCACCATTATATTCATTTACAGGTGGATTGTTATTATCGTAGTACCATGTAACATTTCCAACCAAAGTAGTTGGATCAATTATGGTAAAATCAGTGTTTTCTATTGGGAAATCTGTAGGTGCTGATTGATTACAAATACTTTCTGTTTGAACAGCAGCAAAATTAAAATCACTGTCAAAACAAGCAGCTGATGGACATTCAACATAACTCAATTGCACCATCAAATCTTGACAAGCATTGTTAACATTCGAAACCACCACATCTATTGTTCCTGCAGGTGAACTTGGATCCAAAGTAAAAGTATCGGGAACATCCAAAACATCATCTGGGCAAGCTACCGTTATTGTATAGGTACATTGTCCTGAAATAACCGGGTTTTGAATTTCAGGATAAAGCGTTACATCATGTTGTGCAAGTAAAATCCATTCATCAACCGTTCCGTTTAAATCGCTGTCACATTGACCGTAGGCAAACAAACTAATTTGTTCAGCATCGCAATTCGAGGCTCCACTGTGTTGTAAATTGGAACCATCGTAAGAATTTACTGGCATTGCTGAATTGTCAAAATACCAAGTGACAGCACCAACAAGTGTGTTGTCAGTATCTGTTATTGTAAAATCTGTTCCTGCTTCTGGAAGTAAGGGAGCAGTACCAGTGCAGAGTATTTCTGTTGCTGTATTGTTAAAATCGAAATCACTACTCAAGCAAGCAAGGGCTGGACATTCATTGTAGTTCAAAGGAAACAAAACCGATGAACAAGGATTGATTGCACTACTTACAACCACATCAACTGAACCTGCCAGATCACCTGGAGACAAAGTAAATCCAGTATTGTCCAATACATCATCTGGACAGGCTGGAGTGATTACGATGTTGCATTGACCAGAAATGGTCGGCTCCTGAAATTCAGGATAAACGACGACATCAAATGCAACTATTTGAATCCAACTATCTCCTACTCCATCCAAATCATTGTCACATTGTCCGAGGGCAAAAAGATTGTAGGTCTCAGGATCACAAGAAGTTGGATCACTGTGAACAATAGCTGAACCATCATAAGGCATGGTTGGTGGGTCTGTATTGGTAAAATACCAATCGATCGTTCCCAATAAGGTCGTTGGATCATCAATGGCAAAATCAACTCCCTCCACTGGAAGGCTTGGTATTGTATTATTGCAAATAGCAGTAGAACCACCAGTTGTAAAGTTTATTTCAAAACAATCTGCAGCTGGACATTCATTGTAATTCAAAGTAAAGGTTTGGGTTGCACAGGGATTGATAGGATCACTGACCATTACATCCACTGTTCCAGCAGGATCTCCAACTGACAAACTAAATCCATAATTGTCCAAAACATCTGATGCTGGACAAGCTGGAGTAATTACGATATCGCATTGACCTGAAACAGTTGGTGTTTGAAGTTGAGGATAAACAGCAATTTCATGCTGAGCAACCAATATCCAATCATTGACCAATCCATCTGAATCAGTATCACATTGACCGAAGCCATACAAAGTGATCGGCTCAAATGCACAATTGTCTGCACCTGAATGATTGAAAGCAGATCCATCATAAGGCATGGTTGGTGGATTGTTGTTATCGAAGTACCATAAAGTTGCATCAAGAAAAGTCATTGGATTGGTGAGAGTAAAATCTATTCCTTCAACTGGCAAGTTTGCAGGGCTTCCTCCTGTACAAACACGTTCTATCATAAGATTGTTATAATTAAAATCTGAACTAAAGCAATCTGCTGAAGGACATTCTTGATAATTCAAACTAAAGTTCAAATCAGCACATGGGTTGTTGGGATTAGAAACTATTCCATCAACAACACCAGCTGCTGAACCTGGAGGGAGCATAAAATTGGCGTCTATATCAAACACATCACCAGGACAAGCCGGAGTAATGGTATAATCACATTGGCCTGAAATAGACGGAGTCTGCATTTCAGGGTAAATCAAAACAGTATGTTCGGCCACTAATATCCATTCATTTCCAACCCCGTCTGCATCAGTATCACATTCAGCGAAGGCGTATAATGTTACGTTATCAGCTGCGCAATTATCTGCCCCAGAATGAACCAAAGCACTACCGTCATAAAGTTGAGCTGGAGGTGTGCTGCTATCAAAGTACCAAGCAATTCCGCCTACAAGCGTTGTTGGATCAACTATATTGAAATCACTGCCCTCTTCCGGCAAACTTGTCGGCACAGAATTGGTACAAACACTTTCCATTATCGGACTTGTAAAATCAAAGTCTGAACTAAAACAATTTGCTGATGGACATTCTTGATAATTTAATGTAAAAATTTCATCACTACATGGATTGTTTATATTGCTAACTGTTACATCGACTGTCCCTGCTGGTGTATTTGGTGAAAAAGTAAAAGAAGGATTGTCAACAACATCATCTGGACAGATCGGAGTAACCGTATAAGTACATTGCCCTGAAATAGTTGGCATTTGATAATCAGGATAAACAACAACATTGTGTTGAGCAACCATTATCCAACTATCTCCAATACCATCAGCATTGCTATCACATTCAGCAAAAGCATATAGACTTACATTATCTGGTGCACAATCATCTGCACCTGAGTGAACGATTCCCGTTCCATTGTAAGCCATCGTTGGAGGATTGTTGTCATCAAAATACCAATCGATGGATCCGACTAAAGTACTTGGATCATCAATAACAAACCCAACACCTTCTACTGGCAATGCCAGTGGCATAAATGCCCCACAAATACTTTCACTAGCAGTATTCGCGAAGTCAAAATCAGAACCAAAGCATGTCAAAGCAGGACAATTGTATTCTATTGTAATTTCAGTTGGAGAACAATTCAGTCCTTCGTCGTCATAGGTTAAGTTATAAACATGATCGCCAGTTCCATCTCCAGGGTTTGCCGTTTGTGTTAAAACATCAGCGGTCAAAGTTCCATTGCAATCAGCATCAATCTCTATTTCAGTAGTACAGGTTCCATCTCCAGAAGCTGTTACAAAGTTTTCTAAATTGGTTGGATAAACTGTAATATTTATTGTTTCATCTCCAACTTCAGTTCCGTCTCCCTCACATGTTGCAACCAAGTTAAAGGAATAAACCAAAGGTTCACATCCATCATTGGTAACATTGACCAATGGGTTTTTCTCATCGGTCATCCAACCATCTGGACCTGTCCAAGCATAATCTGTCGCCCCTTCTCCAGTTACATTGGCAATGAGTTGCACATCTGTTCCTGAACAAACGGATTCGGCATCGGCCGAAAGCATCAACATTGATGGACAAGTAAAACACAAATAATCAACTGATAATTCATAAACACTGCAAGGACTTCCAGGTAAAGCATCGGAGATATAAGTCTGTTCAAAAGTAAAAGTTACCTGAGACATTCCATCGACCATGGAATAATCAGGCACACTTCCATTGAAGTCCAAATCATTTTCCAGCACAATTCCATCCACTCCATCACAGTCAAAAACTGTGATAGTCGGACCACATTCTCCTTCCAATATTACAGTAACATTGGTCGAGCTTAAATCAGGATATGCAACCAAATGTAAAATCCCAACAGCCAATGGTTCTGGTTGACTGGAACAAAGCGCTCCAGCATATACAGTTACTGTATCAGGAGCACAATCGCCTCCTGATCCTACAACTGAAAAATCAGCTGTTTCTATTGTTAAAGCTGCATCTGAATACCAAGCAAATCCAGTTATGTTAACCATATCTGACAGAGCAGACATGTCTTCATAGCTAGAGAGGTCATTTAACATTCCACTTTCACAAAAAGGAACCGACTCAACAAAAAGTGAATCAACTGTTGGACAAGAACAAGCAGGTCCAGAAAATTCTGCACTCACTGCAGGACAATCTGGATTCGTAGTTCCACTTTCATTCGAACTGACTGTATAAGTTCCATTTGGAATAGTGAAAACATAAAGCGAATCTCCGTCTACCTCAAATGGCCCAACGGCAGGATCGTCAAAAGTAATTGTATAGGTTGCGCCATCCTGACCTGTAAGAACAGAAATATCATAATCCATGTCTCCATTACAAGCTTCCACCATTACATCTAGTATTGGTGCAGCAACTGTAAAGACATTCAATACAGCTCCTGCCGTACATCCTGAACCACCATCCACTTCATAATAAAATTGATCTCCTGATGACAAACCTGTTTGCATTAGATTGGCACCGGTAAGTTCCGTACCCGTATTGTCAGTTCCTACGTACCAAGTTCCACCAATTGGTGTTGCATCAGCACTTGCCAGATCAAAGTCAGCTTCATCTTCACAAAGTGAAACGGTTTCTACCATTACATCAGGGAAGAATACAACTGTCACTGTCACTGTTTCATAAACCTCACAACCTGCTGCATCAGTTCCAACAAATATATTTTCAAAGACTTTGTCTCCCAGAGGCATTTCTGTTGAACCATCTGGCAAAGAGACAGTCCCACCATCACAAATGGTTGTATCACTCGCTATGAAAACAGGATCTTGACATGGAACTACACAGGCAACATCATTTGCGGGTAAAACTTCTATTTCAAATGTTTCTTTATATTCACAGCCATAATCGTCAATGTAATTTACAGTATAGGTATAATCACCTGGAGTAGATGGCGCTGTAGCAGAACCATCACTGTTCATGCCTGTTCCCGACCAAACAGCAGTTGCATCAAAATTGATAGGTACGGTAAAATCATTGGCAATGATTGGAACACCATCTGCTCCAAAGTCGATGCTCCATTCATGCAGAACGCCATCATCTGCAGGGTGGCTTTCATCAACGACCAATGTCCAGTTACCACCAATCGGACATCCAATTAGCTGACTAAAATTGACAGATGGTCTGTAATCACCTGTTGGAAGATTGTTTCCACCTAAACCGTTGGCAGCTTGCTGCCAAGTTTCTCCTGCTGCCATTGTAAAATTATAACAGCAACCAGTCAAATCAAAATTAAAACCAGCCCATGGAATAAGACCATGCAAGGCAATCTCAGTTCCATCCGGGCAAATTAAATACACTCCAATGTCACCAAACCAAGTATGTGAAATATTCAAGGAGACAACCAACTGAGAAACATCTGTAATCAACAAACCTTCTGGAGCGTCTACAAAAATAGTAGACACTGCCGCATTTGGGCCTTGACCGTTAATGACATCATTTACATTCCCAGAAGAAACGGTCTCCGGTAATGGTGACCATTGATATTCGTTATTGACAGAACCAGTAGCATTAAAATCTTCATCTGGACAAATGGCTGTTGGTGCAACAATGAGCACTTCTGGTTGACCACTCACTTCAACGAATGCTTGAACTATCTCACTTTCACAACCATTCTCATCTGTAACAGTTAAGCTTACAATGTACCCTCCTGGATCTGAATAGTCATGGGTAATATTTGGCGTCGCACTTGTAATGCTTGTTGCATCTCCAAAATCCCAGTTATAATCAACAATTGTCTGACCACCAAGGGCGGAAGAAGCAGAAGCATCTAATGTCATTTCAAAAGCAGCACCATTTAATGCTTCATCGCTGCACAATTGTTCCAAGGCAACACTGAAAGCAGAAGTCGGGGGCGCACAAACACATTCCACTTCAAAAGCAATTTCAGGCCAGATTTGACCTGGAATTGGAGAAGTGCAACTGAAAATAAAATCAGAAACAACTTGAATGGTAAGGCAGCCAGAAGCATTGGCAGATACAAAAATATTTTGAGTGGATTCTCCAGTTATTGATCCGATTTGAGGAGCTGCAGTATTTTCGCCATCAAATATGTTTAAAAAATCATTTGTATCCATGTAGCCATCAGTAAGACTCATCATGACAGACTGAGAAGCTGGGTCATCTGGACAAAACGTTCCGATAACCGTATTCTCAAAATCTCCATAGCAATAAGAGAATTCTATCCCCTCAAAATCACTACATTGACTAAATGCTGGGATTGCAATAAAGAATCCCAATAAAATTAATGCTATTTGTTTCATTTTATACCCCTTTCTTTGTACAAATACGACATGCTCGAACCAATAAATACTCATAAATTAGCATCGGAAAAAGCAAAAAAACTTCGTTCGAAATAGATTTAACTCACAATGCAGAAGAAAATCAATGATTTTTATGTTCCATTGATAGAATAAGGTTAGAATTCAATGCCGTTTAACCTGCTTATTGTAGCTTAAATTAATGAAAAATTGGCAGAAGCCATTTATGGAAGGAAAATTAATATGGCATTAGTGTCGTATTCGTTTCACAAGAAGATTAATAAGTGGAAAATAAGACAAATCGCCTGTGTTTTTGAACAGGTTTACTTAGCCTTAACTCCCTAATAAGAGCTTTACATAAGCCCTTTTATTCATATTAAATACTAGCAAATGGTACAGTCCGAAAGGCAAATGGTCTGTATGGTATATTTTACCCGAAAAATCAACAGTTGGAAGCTCAATCATTCGTCCTGAATTGTCGAATAAAATGGTTTTGTAATCATGGCTTAAGCAATCTTTGAAATCAATTTTAAACTGAGCATTTCCAAACTGGCTTATTTCAAAACAATGTTCCTGGTCGCCATCAAAATCATCAGCCAAATAAGCAATGGTAGTTTGGGTGCAGGTATCGGAGTATTCTATGTTGAGGATTTCTCCAGTTTTGCAAGCAGCTTCATTTGTTATTTCATAATAAAACTGGGCATTTTCATCTAGATCTGTTTGAAATAAATCATCACCAGTTAATGGATTGCCTGAGTCATCGCTCCCTAGATACCAAGTTCCATCATTTGGATTTACGCCCGTGTAATTGGCCAAATTTATATCATTATTGGATGGGCAAATTTGAGCTGGTTCAATTTCTAATAGTGGTTTTTCAATCCCAGTTATCAAAAGGTTTTCAAGTATTTCACAACCCATTTCATTCAATCCAATAAATATATTTTCAATAATGGTGTCTCCAAACACTTGAAATTCGATGCCATTTCCAAGCTGAAAACTTTCTCCTATACATACTTCAGCCTCTGAATAAATTATTTCCGCGTCAACCATTTCAATCAACAAAACATCTCCAGAAATACAACCCGAAGCATTAGAAACCTGATAGTAAAAAAGAGATTCATTGGTTAAATTTGTTTGAATCAAGTTGTCATTTAAAAGCTCTTGGCCGATAGTATCCATTCCAAAAAACCATCTTCCACCTGGTGGACTAACGCCTGCATAAGACCCTAAATTCAACTCTGGCATAGCAGCGCATAAGCTTGCTGGAACGGCAAGGACTACAGGTTTGTCTAATGCTAAAATAGTTACTGTTTCAAACTCTTTGTAGCCATCTGAATTTAAACCCAATCCTATATTTTCAATAATAGTATCTCCAAACACTTGAAATTCAATACCAGTTGAATGTACAAAGTACTCTCCCAAACAAATTTCTGAAACTGATTCTAAAAATATACTATCTGCATCCAATTCCTGACAAGCAATTACTTCCAAGTCAAATTCTTCGAAATATCCGCAAGAAAGTGGATCTAAGTAGCTTAGTGAATAACTATAAATCCCTGCAGAATCAGGAGCTGTCAATAGTCCATCTTCAGCCAACCCAGGTCCATTCCAGACAGCAGACTCGTCGATAAGACTTCCTATATCAAGGCTTAAACTGTCACCAAAAGTTATACTCCAACTGTGAAGAACTCCATCATCAGAAGGATGACTTTCATCTATTCTCAAAGCCCAATCTCCAGCAATCGGGCAGCCAATTAATAGCTCAAAACTTTCCGATGGTAAAAAGGCTCCAATTGGCACATTCTGAGCGTCACCCAAACTATCTGAAGTGGCTTTCAAGGTTTCTTCAGCATTTGAGGTGAAATCATAACAACAACCTGTCAAATCATAATTGTATCCAGCCCAGGAAATAAGACTATGAAGGGCAATTTCAGTTCCATTTGGACAAATTAAATAAATGCCAATATCACCAAACCATGTATGAGAAATATCCAAAGAAACCTGAAAATTGGACACATCTTCTATAAACACTCCTTCCTCAACATCGACCAAAATTGAAGTATTGACCACATTGGGCCCCTGCCCAATTATTATTTCATTAATCTGCCCTGATGAAAATTCCCCTGCAACAATCGGGCTTGAATAAGTATTGATGATTTGGCTAGAAAGGTTGTAAACTTCTGATGAACAAATTGTGTCGGGAAGTATTAAATTCGTTTCAACCTGCCCTAAAACATTGACCATTCTTGTAATCAAACTACTTGTGCAATATTCATCAACTATCTCAAGTGATATAAAATATATGCCTGGTTCATTGTAAAAATGCTCTATTTGAGGACTTGTCTCAACAGCTGAAGTCCCATCGCCAAAATCCCAATGATAAGCAGCTCCTAAGGCCTCATTGACTTGCGATGAACTAGCATCTAAGCTAAAAACCTCACCAACACATAAATTTTGGGTGCTTAAACTGAAAGGATTGAGCGTCTGAGTAACGCAAACACATTCAAACGAATAAGTTATCTCTGGCCATTCCTGCCCCGGTATGGGTTCAGAACAGCTAAATACAAAATCAGAAGTAAGATGCAAGGTTAAACAACCTGTCGGATTAGTAGCGATGAAAATATTACTCGTGCTTTCCCCCGAAATACTTCCCATTGTAAATGGGCCTAAATTGTCATCATCATAAATATACAAGAAGTCATTGTTATCAATATACCCATCAGAAATGGTCAATTTAACAGAATGATAAGGGGGATCATCAGGACAAAATGTACCCAGAACAGTATTTTCTAAATCACCGTAACAATAGGTAAATTCGATCCCTTCTAAATCGCTGCATTGACTGAACACCGGGATTGACAATAGGAAACAAAACAGCAGGGATAGCAGATGATTCATAGAATGGGGTATTAAGGAAAAAATAGAATGAAAATGATTCTGTTTTTCTTCTATAATTTAACATAAATGCAGCATTAATACAAATGCAATTTAAATTTCTAAACCAAAGATACTTTTCACTGCTATCTACAAAAAAGCGGCCTTATCGAAAATCGATAAGGCCGCTTTTTTTAAGTATATTAATTTTACTCGAATAAAATTCTTAGTAAGTTCTCATACCGTCTTTATAAGTTACCATAAAGGCATCTCTGAATCCACGGTTTCTGACTTGTTCAAGAATGCTCTTAGCAAAGCCTTGGTCAGAGAATGATCCTAAAACAACTTTCTTGATCAATCCACCTGTTTCTTCAAGTTCGATGTACCCAAGGTCTCTTAAGTTGCTGTAACGATCCATTCTTGGATTTTTCAAAGCACCCAGCTGAATTTTGTATTGAATTCCACCTGTAGTAGTTTCTACTGCAGAACCATTCTCATCAAAGTATGTAGGCACCTCAGAATCGTAAATATCATCAGAATTTGCTCTTCCTACATAAACCGGATCAGTGGTTTTCGTATAAGTTTTCACAGGTTCTGTATAAGTTGGTTCCGTATAGGATGGCTCAGTATAAGTCGGCTCTGTATAGGTCGGCTCTGTTCGTGTTGGTTCCGTGTATGCTGGTTCTGTATAAGTCGGCTCAACATATCGTTCAACTGGTGTTTCATCAGGAAATTCTGTTTCAAAAGGCACTTCTTCTTGAATAGAACTTTGAGGTGGAACGTAAGGATTAAACTCTGCATCTTCACCACCGTAACCTCCACCATAATATCTTGGAGCACTGAATACAGCATTGGAAGAATAACCGATGATTTTAAATTCAGTTCTTCTATTTGACTGATGTTCTTCTTCTGAACAAGCCACTCCATTGAAGCATTCATTTACCAATTGTGTTTCTCCATAACCTTTCGCAACAATTCTATCTGGTGAAATACCTTTACTTACAATGTAATTCACAGCAGATTGAGCTCGACGTTGAGAAAGACTTAAGTTGTAATCATCCGAAGCACGGGAATCTGTATGCGATCCCAATTCAACAATAATTCCTGGATTCTCATACATCAAACGAACAATTTTATCCAACTGCATTGCAGCATCTGGTCTGATATCCGCTTTGTCCAAATCATAGTAAATATGACTCAAATCAAGATCCGGAATAATCTTTTCAGTAATGACCTGTGGTGTATTTTCGTCTATTCTAATCTTAGTCAATTCGATATCAAGGGCCAAATCTTTCATCAATGCAGAAGAACAATCTCTTCCTTTTGTTGAAACTCTTTTGGTTGCTGTGAAATACAACTCTTTGGTTGCATAGACAACATAATCCGTTTCAGGATCCAACTCAAAGAAGTAAGTTCCGTCTTCACCTGTTACAAAAGTTTTTTCAAATTTTGTTTCAGCATTAACCAATCTAACTGTTGCTCCACTTACTGGGCTTTTGGTTTCTGCTTCGTATACCAGTCCTCTCAATTCACATTGTATTCCACCAAATTCATCTGGCGTCATTGGGACTTTAACTTCCAACTCTGAGCTGGTCATACCTTCTGTTGAAACAGTCTGCATACCATCTTGATAGTTGGGTTTGAAAGTTCTTATTTCGTATGTTTTCCCTGGTAAGATTGGGAAATTAAATTCACCGTTTGCGAAAGTCGTTCTTTCTTGAACAACCAAACCATCTTCGATCAACTGAACAATAGCTCCCTCAATTGGTTCTTCTGTAACGATGTCTATAACGATACCTTTCATCTTGTATGAAGTTCTTCCGAAGCTGTAGATATCATCATCTCCTGTTCCGCCAGGACGGTTAGAAGCGAAGTAACCACTGGTTCCATCTTCATTCAATATATAACCGAAGTCATCGTAATTTGTGTTGATAGGTGCACGCAAGTTTTCTGGAGGCGTCCAGCTTCCATCATCTTGCATTGAAGAAGAGAAAATATCCAATCCACCCAAGCCTGGAAGGGCGTCAGATGCAAAGTATAATGTTCCATCTTCGTGGAAGAAAGGAAACATTTCTGATCCTTCGGAATTTATCTCTGGACCAAGATTTTCTGGATCACTCCAAGAGTCACCTGATTTTGTTACTACATAAATATCTTCTTCACCATATCCACCCGGCATATCCGAAACGAAATACAATGAATTTCCATCAGGGCTCAATGTTGGATGACCAACAGAATATTGATCGTTGTTGAACGGTAATTCACGAACCTCAGACCATTTTTCTCCTTCTCTATCAGCTGTAAACACTTTCAAGCGGATAGTATTCTCAGAATCTTTTCTTTTTTTACCTCTGTAGTAATTATTTCTTGTAAAAAACATTTTATCACCATCTCTAGAGAAAGTTGCTGTTCCTTCGTGCATCCAAGTATTGGCATCGCCTTTAAAAAGTTTTGGATCTTTTGTGTGTTCAGGTGGATCTGCATCTCCTGATTTCTCAGAATAAAACAAATCCAAAAATGGCGCATCGGTCCAATCATATATTTTATCCTGATACTTTCCTCCTCTAGCGGAAGCGAAAACGATTCCATCTTCATAGAAAGCAGGACCAAAATCAGATTCTCCCGAATTGATGCCTAAAAGAGCAACATTATAGATTCCTGGATCTTGGTTGAAATAATCCTCCTTATCGCAGGATTCAGCCAAACGAAGCCCTCTAGTGTCTGCGGGCACTTTGCTAGCATACTCAAGAAACATTTCTTTGGCCAATTCGCACTTATTGTTCATTTTAAGTGCCATACCATAATACAGGTAATCCATATCATCTCCTATTCCCAGGTCAATGATTTGTTCATACCAATATTCTGCTTCTACGGGTTTATTCATCAACCTGTAGCAGTCAGCAAGATTTATTTTTGCCTCATCGACATCATCCTTAGACAGAATTTTTTTATACATGTCTGCTGCCTCAGGAAAATTGTAATTCTCGAAGAGTTCATTTGCTTTTTTTAGCTTCCCTTTTTGGGCAGATGCATCGGTCGTAGACATGAAGCAAAATACTGCAACAAAAAGTAGCAAAAGTCTTAACATTTGTCTTTGTGGACGGGAAGTTTTCATTACCAAATTTTTAATAATTCCTCAATTTTATAGAGAACACCTAATAGGTATACTCTATTTTCAATAAATAGATTCATTTAACGGTCTATGGTACGAATCCAAATGTTTTGGTAAGTTTGCAAAATACATATCAAAACAGCAAATTGTCGTAAAATAGCCAGGCGTCACTGTGAATAGTTAACCAAAAACAATACCAAAAAAATAAAATCAGGTATTTTGTTCATAAAAAAACAAAGTTTCTGTTAACATTTTAAGCCTAATCTTAAATATAAAATACTAATTTCCAAGTGATTTGAGGCTATATAACAGAAACTTTAACTAAACACTTACATTTTTTGGGATTTTTATTAACCATCTTCTATTTCACGCTCTTATTTCTTCTTTTATCGAGATGGTTGCCCAATAGTGGTATTAAAATATCTAAATGGGAAATATTGGCCTTGTTTGTAGTAAAAGTAGTTGTGGGGTTTATATATGGTTATATTCACATAAACTACTACATTGGGGACACTTGGGCTTATTTCGATTTTGGCAAACTAATATTTGAAGTCGCCAAATCCAATCCATTGGATTTTATAAAAATAAGCTTATTGCCTTTGCCCCAGGAACCTTTATCAGCAGAATTAGCCAATTTAAAGGAAACGATACCCTTCTGGCATCAGACATCAAGTTATACGATGGTAAGGCTGAATGGTTTACTTAATTTTTTATCTTTTGGATATTATTCTGTTCATGTAGCATTTTGGGCATTTTTATCGCTGATTGGAACCCTTACACTTTTTGCCTCCATCAACAAGTTTTCCTTTCAACATTCTCGATATCTCTTTTATGCCTTATTTTTAATCCCTTCTTTTCTATTTTGGGGCTCAGGCATACACAAAGAAGCAATTTGCATATTTTCTCTAGGCCTAATACTCTATAATTCCATTCAGATAATCGACAACAGAACTGGTTTCTTAAATATTTTGGCAATCTTGTTAAGCGTATTGTTATTGTTTCTAATAAGACCTTATGCACTCGGTTTGTTTATTCCCGCCTTAGCTGGTCTTCTTATCAGTAGAAAAACCAAATTCGACCCTTTGTATATTTTCACAGGAATTTATGGATTCTGCTTGATCTCGGGAACAGCTATAAGTATGGTTTCGAGCAAATTCAATATATTTCAAAAATTAGTAGACATTCAATCTGTTTACCTAATTTATTACAATGGAAATTCTGATGTTCTTCTAAATATACTTGAGCCAAATTTTTTGAGCGTTTTATTGAACACTCCACAAGCAATTTTTAACACGATTTTTCGACCAGGTTTTTGGGACATCACCAATAAACTTTCAGTCATCGCAAGCCTGGAAACCTTTCTGTTTTCTATTGGATTTCTTGTTTCAATTTATTTAATTCTTAGGAAAGCCAAGGTTAACAAGGCCTTTTTTTACTTTTGTGTGTTTTTCGCCTTTTCCTATCTCATTTTAATTGGTCTTACGATAGATAATTTAGGAGCAATCGTACGTTATAGAACCATTCCATTTTTGTTTTTGGTCTGTGGTATATTTTACATACTCAACCAAAACAATTCTGTTGAAACTAAAAAACTCATTCATAAAGATTCCATTTCAAAATAGAAAAACTCAAAAACAAAGCATTTCTTGGCCACTCACAATTCAATAAAAATAGCGACAATGCTCCTTGGAAGAGGAGTCAATAGTATTGTGAGTTTGCTATTCATTCCCTATTTATCGAGAGCATTGCCCAAGGCTGAATATGGAACCTATGGCCAAACTCTTTTGGCCACAGACTTTTTCAAATTTCTTTTTGCCATTGGCTTAGCTAAAATCATCCTTGTTTATTTCGCCAATCACGAAAAGGAACAAAGCAGTATTTTTGGTAGCAATATTTTGGCAGCGATAATTTTCGGAACTATGGCCAGCATAGGGTTTATTTTGATGGCTCCGCTCATCGCAGATTTTCTGAGCAACCCAGAATTGACAAAATACATTCGCATATTCGGCTTCAGCATTTTAATCTCTATCGTATTTGACTCTCTAAATGCAACCTTGATTTATTTTGATAGAATAAAAGAATCTGTTATCACCTTGATCACTGGAAACATGGTTAAGATTGGTTTATTGATTATCGCCATCCAAGTTTATGGTTCTATGGACTTGGTTTTTTATGGATTGTTGGTCGCTATAAGTCTTCAGGCCGTCATGGCTGCATTTTACATTCCCAAAGAAATCAGAACGAAAATCTCTTTTAAATCTGAGCACTTTCGCGATCAAATTAAAGAAGGGATTCCTTTAGGGCTAGGCTCCCTTATTGCCATTTTAATGATTACCATTGACGGGGTCATGGTTAGTAAATTGCTATCCGTTGAAGATTATGCTGTTTATAGAAATGGCTCCATTCAGATTCCGTTTTTAGCCTCTATATACACTTCCATTTCTACCATTATTTTACCAATACTAGCAAGGCTCTATGCACAAAAAGAAAAGAAACAAATTGCGGTCCTCAAAAAAAGAGTAATTAGCAACACGGCGGCAATCCTTTATCCGCCTTTGCTGTTTGTTTTGTTTTTTCACCAACCGCTAATAGAGACTTACTTATCCAGTAAATATGCTGAAAGTGCCATTGTCTTTTGTGTTTACAATTTGATAATTTTCTTCCAGATTCATCATTTTCAGGAGATCCCAATTATAGCCAGAGAAACGAGAACAATTTTCATAAGTTTTCTAATAGGATTCTTTGTAAACTTTGGATTAAATCTATGGCTAATTCCTATAATTGGCGTACTTGGAGGAGCCATTGGAACGGTAGCGGCTGTTTCAGTTGTAGCAGCAATTCTAACAGGTAAAACATTAAGTATCCTTGATATAAGATTCCAAGATTTTTTTGATGTAAAAAAGATCCTGATGGTTCTGTTTTCGACCATTTTTGCAATGGGCCTATTTTACTTAATTTACCCACTAAACTGGGGAATTGTTCCAATGTTGATCTTGGGAGGGATGATCGTTTTATTGTGTTATTCATTCTTCATAAAATCCAATATTCTTGAAAAACACATTGTTGAGCAATTGCTTACAAAAATACCGATCTTTGGAAAAAGGTTAATCGCTTTGATGAACCAAGTGATTGTATAAAGACGGCTTACAATGCTTGGGATTTTTTTTCCAAAGATGGACTGCTCATTAATCTCAAAAATCTCTTTGTCAAAATGCCAAACTTATTATTTAAACGTTCCGAAGTTTCGTAATTTCATCAGGATTTTAATTAAATAATGCGACAGATAAATCCTTTACAGCCACTTGTTTCTGTTATCATTCCAACCCACAGAAGAGTTGAAATGTTAAAGCGAGCCATTGAATCTGTATTGAGCCAAAGCTACAGCAATCTAGAACTCATTGTAGTTGATGATTTTTCAAATGATGGAACCATTGATTTTTTGAAATCCATTGAAGATGAACGGCTCAAATTTCACTCAAATAAGGAATCTAAAGGCGCAAACTATTCACGAAATATTGGACTAAAGAAAGCAACAGGAAATTACATTGCATTGTTGGATGACGATGATGAATGGCTGCAAAAAAAAGTGGAAAAGCAAATGGAACTATTGATGACCGATGATCAAATTATTGGAGTCAGTTGTTCTTATAAAATCAAAAACAAGCACAATCCAGAGATGGAGGAAGAAATCAAAAAAGACTTAACCGTTGATTTCAATAAACTACTGGAACAAAACTATGTTGGGAGCTGCTCCTTTTTTATATTCAAAAATCAAAAGGATGTTTTGTTTGATGAATCATTAAGCTCTTGCCAAGATTGGGATTTTTACTTGCAGTTGACTCAAAAAACGAAACTTAAAATTAGAATTCTCCCAAACTGCTTAGTAAACTACACCATTCATGGCAATCAAATTACCAGCTCTGGCGAATCCTACATTTCAGGAGTAAATTCATTCATGGAAAAATGGAAAAGCCACCTCGGTTTCAATACTTACTTCCATTTTAAATACCATAATTTCAGAATGAACTTGAGAGATTCCCTCAATGAAAAACTGGGAAATAAAGGATTTAATCTTCTAAGAAACTATTATAAAAAATTCACCAATAAAAAGCCTTGAAAAAAATTGTTCAAATATTATATTCAGGCCTAGCTGGAACGGGGGCAGTCTTTTTTTCAATGGTTGACTCTGACCTTGGAAGAGCATTTGAACACCATGCAATTTTTTATGGGGTTGAACCCTTAAGAGAAGAGTATCAAAAGAACTGCGAAAAGTTAGGGGTAAAACATTACTATTTTCACAAAAAACCAGGACTGGATTTCTCCACCCAAAATAAAATCAGAAAACAAATTGGAGCAATCAACCCAGACGGCATTATTAACCATTCAATGCTCACCGTTTTCGCCTGTTTTGGCCATCGTTTCAGGAATCCACATTGTAAGTTAATTGCAGTAGAACACCATTCAAATCAGTTGAAAAGGAGAAAGCTTTGGACTTTATCAAAATTGAACTTAAAACTTTCTGATCACACCGTCTACTTAACACCAAATTACAAGAAGGAAATAGAAGAAAAGTTTGGATTAAAATTGAATGAGCGAAGCACCAGCATCATTCCAAATGGAATCGATCTTAATGTTTTTAAACCCGATGAATCCCAAAATAAAACAGAAGAAATCAGTCTTGGCATTTTAAGCCGACTCACTGTTGACAAAGACCATCCGAGCCTTTTAAAAGCAATGAAACTCTTGAAAGACAAGGCCTATTTCAATCGATTAAAACTCTACATTGCAGGTGGTGGAGCAACCCAAGAACCACTTGAAAAAATGACCAAAGAATTTGGTTTGGAAAAGCATGTCATCTTCACTGGGTTTCTAGAAGAACAACAAATCGTTACTTTTCTGCAAAGCCTGGATTTTTATGTACATCCAACCTTCGGTGAAACAATGAGCACCGCCATCATGCAAGCTCAAGCGACTGGACTACCAATCATTTCAAATGATGTCCAAGGCATCAATAATGTTATCACTCACAATGAAAATGGACTGTTGGTAAAACTGAAAGATGAAAAAGAATTGGCAGCAACAATAGATCAGCTTATTACCGATGAAGGCTTACGAACAATATTGTCACAGGCCTCTTTAAAATATGCAAAGGCGAACCTTTCATCGGAAGTGATGGCAGAGAAGTATTTCAGTTTATTTCAGGCTTGAGAGGAAAAACTTTAGCAATCCCACTTACTGCATACATTCTTCCACTTAACAACTCTTTGCAACGATAGCGTTTTCTCATCAAAGGCCCTTTTTCAAACACCTTTTTATCATCTGGAAAAGCAAACATTTCCCCCTCGTTTAAATCCCCAATTTGGATCATGCCATCGGGCTCTTGCTCCTCATCATCGTATTTGCGAAGGATGCTGTATAAATTCTGGTCAACACAAGAGGAGGCCGCAGGATCAATCATATATGAACGAATGGCCATCTCAATATCTTTCGGAAAAACTCCTTTGTCTAAAAAATAATCCATTGCTATTTTATAATTAGACTTCCATTCCGGACCATGTGGCTTCACCCGTTCTTTGTATTCCTCATGAGTAAATAGATGGGCAAATTCATGGATAAGTGTTACGAGAAATGCATATGGATTTAAATCTCCATTGATACTGATTCGATGTCCTGCGTCTTTCCAAGGAGATCGGTAATCCCCTAATTTTGTTTTACGAGGACGCGTTACCGTCAATTGAACATTGTACTTTTGCAACCAATAAACAATTCCCTGAATGGACGATTCAGGAATAAATTTCCTCAATTGATCAGATAATTTTTTGTTTAACTCGTTTGTCAATGTAATTGCTGTATTGAATAAGGCAATAGACCTCAAAAATTTTATAAACTGTGTAAATTACAATAAATGGCAAAGCCAATGAATTGTGCAAAGGGTGATTGAGGGAAATATAAATTATTAAAAAGCCAAAGGAGAGTAGAAGACGCATACCGATAAGAAAAAACACAAAAACCGTAGTTTCAGCTTTTTTATATTTCGTTTTCAAAAAACGGAGAATGGGAAATAAAATCACTGACAAAAGAGCTGAAAAAACGAACCAAATCCAGGTAAATCGCTCGAAAACTGGAAATTCAATCCATTGTAAGGACAGCAAAATAATCAAGGCAAATCCTAGAGTTAGATAAAACCATCGCAAAAGCACCTCAGCCAACGACATGATTATTTCTTTATAAGCAAATCTTTAAATACGAACCACAAAGAGGCAAAAACCGAAATTAAGCCCAAACCAGCAGTAAACAAAGGTTTGCTAGTTGAAAAATATTGATCTAACCACTTACCAGCAAAGGTCCCCAACAATATAATTCCTATCATTTGTGAACCCAAACCCATATAGCGCAATGCCTTATTGGAATTAGACTGCTTTTTTGGTGAGGTCGGCATTGTTCTCTGCCTTGTCATTTAAGAATGAACCTGCTGAGCTTCCAACTTTAGTTTTACAACTACCATTAAAGGTTGCTCCTTGGTCCATGACCAATTTATTAGTCTCAATCTCACCATCGACAATGGCACTAGATTTCATGAACAAAATATCTTTACATTTGATCTTGCCAACAACATGGCCTGAAATATCAATGCTCTCACAAAGGATATCTCCTTTAATTACACCCGTTGGACCTATAATTATGCGACTTTTAGATTCTACATAACCATCAATCTCTCCTTCAATTCTTATCGTTCCTTCTGTAATTATTTCTCCTTCAATCTTGGTTCCTTGTCCAATTCTATTTGATGATTGAACATCACCTGAGTTTTTTTTGCTATTTGTACTTAAACTTAGAGTGGGTTCTCCAGAGTTTTCTTTGCTTTTTTTTCGAATGCCAAACATAGCGACTTGTTGGTTTTGGTTTTTAGTAAATAATAAACTTTAATGGGTCAACCGGCGATTGATTATGCCACAATTCCAAATGCAAATGTTTCCCGTCAGATAGTTCTCCAGTGTCTCCAACGATGGCAATAATATCCCCAGCAGTTACTAAAGTACCCACTTTTTTTAATATTACCGAATTATGTTTGTAAAAAGAGACTAAATTGTAAGAATGTTGAATACCAACTACATATCCCGTATCATATGACCAATCATTCATAATTATAACCCCATCAAGTATAGCTTTTACTGGGGCATCTTTCTCCCCTATCAAGTCTATCCCGTAATGCTCTTTAGCAACGTTAAATGAGTCGGTAACATACCCTTCCAAAGGTTTCGCAAAGTACAAATCTGACAATTCAGCATCCGCTCGACGATCCTCATTAAACAACTCGTAAACTCCCTCATCTTCTAACTCTTTTCTCAACATGGAATCTTCGGGTGAAATTTCATTCAAATTAATGTTTGAATAGTCCCCTTTTTGCGATATCGAAACCTGCCCAAAATCATTCTTAACAGAATCAACCTCCCCCATTAATACCTTTTGTAAACCTCTGATGAAATTGTTTTGTGAGTTCACAACACTACCCAAAGAGTCTGTGCGACTTGTCAAGTCCAACAAACGCCTTCTTTGTGTAACGTCTTGATAACCAGGAATGTACTCTTTCAATGGTGTATACACAATAAATGCCACTGTCAAGGCTACTAAAATTACCCCAATGGTACTAAAAACAACAAAGACATTCATCCGCGATAATCTCAAGGATAAACGCTCTTCGAGCGTGATATCATTCATGATTACCAAACGGTATTTGTCATTTAATTGCTTGAATATCTTTCTAAGTCTCTCATTCATACAAAAACAGTTGACTATCTTTGTGATTAATTGATATTTTACGGTGAAAACATATAATATTTCCCTCCGTAAAGTGTTTAAATAGGTGGATTCTAGGCAAAATTATATCCATTACTCGTATTATCGCCCAGAATTCGGCTTAAAATTCGAATTATTTGAATTTTTAACCAATTCTTATACAGATTAATAGTTCATATATTGTTGTAAAAAAAGAAAAAAGTGTACAGATATCTTAAATATTTCTCCTTTCTCCTTTGTATCCTTGTCTTCAATGATGCTTTCGCTCAGCAAAAAGTGAGGGTTAAAAGATCCTCAAGACAAAAACAAAAGACGGAATCCACAACGTTTAGAAACGCTTATCAGGATCTTACTGCCAAATACAACGGTTATTTTAATGCGAATCTAATCATAAAGGAAAGCTTAAAAAAATTAGAAGAGGCTCACAAAGACGATTTTAATGCTATAATCCCTGTTTTTGAATACGAAGGTGGAGAAAAAGCAAATTCTGTGCACTCCCAATTAGATGTGGCTATCAAAAAAGCTTCTGTCGATATAAAATTACACCCAAATAGTAAATGGGTGGACGATTGCTACCTGATCATCGGACAATCTCAATATTTAAAAGGCAATTATACCGAAGCACTCGAAAATCTTGAATACATCAACAAAGAGTTTGATAACAAACAAAGGATTGAATCTTTTGTCGCAAGAGACAAAGCAGGTACAGACAAGAATAGAAGCTTCCCATCTGTTCAAGGTAGCGGAGGAGTGAACGTTGGTGGAAATAAAATAACAACGGAAGACGCTAAAAAAGCGCTTCAGAAGAAAAGAGAAGACGAAAAAGCAGACAAGGCTAGAGAAAGAAAAGCAGAAGCAAAAGAAAGGGAAAAATCAAAAAAGGATAAGCAAAAAGAAAGAGCATCGGATAGAAAAGAAACTCAAAAGGAAAGAGATGAAGTAATCAAGGAAAAAGAAAAGTCAAACAAGGAAAAAGCCAAGGAAAGAGATGCGCTCAAAAAAGAAAGAGAAAAGGAAGCGAAAAAAAGAAAAAAGGACAGGGCCAAAGTAAAGAAAATGAGCCCTGAAAAGAAAAAAGAATGGTACGCCCAGGAAAAAATCAGAAAGGAAAGAGAAAAGGAAGAAAAAGCTGCCGAACTAGAAGAGAAATTATTGGAAGAGGAAAGAGCAACTGAAGAAGAAGCCCAAAGAATTGCTGATGAGTTAGAAAAGGAAAAGGAAGAAGCGCAAGCTGAAATCGAAGAGGAAATTGTTGAAGAAGTAGAACCCGAACAGGAGGAAAAACCCGAAGAGGTCAAGGAAGACAAACCTGAAAAGAAAAAGAAAGATTCCAAAACTTCAAGTGCAAGAAATACTGCCAGCAAGAAAAAAGCAAAAAAAGGCTCTTCATCAATGGGCCATAAACTAGCCAAACATGAATCTATGATCTGGGTAGCAAAAACTTTCTTGGCCAAAGAACAATATGATGATGCCAAACAAATTCTTGACAAGGCCTTAGAAACTAAAAAATATCCTAGAAAATTAAAGAGCAAGCTCTACGGAAATCTGGTTCAATATCATTTGGCTACAGAAGAGTATGATCAAGCATACAACGCAGTTGACGATGCGATTTCCGTTACAAGAGGCAAAAGAAAAAAAGCCAGATTGTATTACATCAAAGCACAACTAGAACAACAAAAAAGCAATCACTCTGAAGCAGCAATTGCTTACAAAAAAGTAACAAAATCCAAAGCTGAATTCCCACTTGATTTCAGTGCAAGAATTCAATTGGGTAAGACAAAATTATTGGCTGGAGAATACAATAGCGAAAGTGCTCAACGCTACTTCAATAAAATGCTTAAGGATGAAAAGAATGAAGAAGTTCAGGATCAAATTTATCTTGCCCTAGCTGAAATTGAAATCGCCAATGGAAACATTGACGAAGCCGTTGCAATGTTAAAAGGTGCAACTCAAAATGAATCCGTTAGTGAAGATCAAAAAGGACAAGTATTCCTTAAGATTGCTGAGCTCTTCTTTGAAGAAGAAGAATTCCTTACCTCAAGCTACTACTACGACAGTGCGGCAACTTCACTTTCAAAAAAATTCCCGAACTACGAAGAAATTCTAGAACGCAAAACCATCCTTGCCGATCTTGCCAAGCATTTAGAAACCATTCAAGTTGAAGACAGTCTGCAAATGATTGCACTTATGCCTGAAGCGCAAAGAAATGTTTTTGTTGACGAATTAATCGCAGACCTCGAAGAACAAGCAAGGCTAAAAGCTGAACAAGCCGAAAAAGCTAAAAACCAACCCATAGATACAAAGGATCCAATAGGCAATAATGCAGGAAAATGGTATTTCTACAACCCGCTTGCAAAAAACCAAGGACGCAATGTTTTCAACGCCCAATGGGGAGGAAGACCCCTACAGGACGACTGGCGGAGAAACTCTCAAGCAATCGCATTTGATGATGAAAATCAGGAAGTTAGCTCTTCTGCCACCCCTGATGCTGACGTTCTTATTGACTTGCTCGGATCAGGAAGCTTGAACAGAGATGTACTCATCAACAACCTACCTTTGGACAGCAAATCCATGCAAAACTCGCATAAGAAAATCACTTATGCACTTTTCGAAGCTGGAAACATTTTCAAAGACAAATTGCTAAATGAAAACAAAGCAATCGAAACTTATAATGAATTACTGACTCGATATCCAGATTGCGATTATGCCGTTCAAACCCATTACACTTTATTCCTCTTGGAATCTAAAAATGGAAACACCGCTTCGGCCGAGCAGCACAAAAATTATGTACTCAGAAATGACAAAAAAGGCATCTATTCCAAACTAATTGACAATCCTGATTACCAAACAATCATGGAATCTCAAAATTTGGAATTGGTCAAATATTACGAAGAAACTTATGGACTTTATCTCAGCGGAAATTATGAAGAAGTAATGACCCGTTCAGAAAATGCTTCCACAAAATTCGAATCAAATTCTCTTCAAGCACAATTCGATTTGCTAACTGCTTTTGCTATCGGCCAAACGCAAGAAAAAGAGAAATACATCATAGCTCTTAAAAACATCGTCAACGGTTACCCTGGAGATCCAGTAAAAACCAAAGCTGAAGAAATTCTTAGCTATATTGAAAAGGGCAGCAAGACAAATGCCAACAACAATAAACTATACAAACTAGATGTAAAGGCAAGTCATTATTACGTCGTCGCTTTCGATGGCTTTGTCGATGGCATCAGTCAAACTGTCAACAATTTCACCGATTACAACAATGAAAACAACAGCCTCGACAATCTAAATGTTACTCAAATGCTGCTCGATCCACAGAACCAAATCTTATTGGTTAAAACATTTAAAGACGGATTGAAAGCACTTGAATATTATAAAAAAGTAAAAGCCCAACAAGCCACTTTACTCGATAAAACGGGAAATGTTGAATCAACTTCTTTCGTGATTTCTAAGAAGAATTTCACCAAATTTTTCAGCACAAAAGATGCTGCAACGTACTTCGAATTTTTCGATCAATACTACCTCAACAAAAATTAAAGTTTCTGAAATAAATCGAAGCCCTGAACCATCTGTTTTTAGATCGTTCAGGGCTTTTTCTTTCTGACTAAACCAAATCATAAAATTTAGAATTAATCGATTGATCTTTTTGGGGCTTGCCCCCTTTTTATAATTCACCATACCACAATCTAAACAGTAAGGGGGCCGGGCTTTCCGCTAAAAAAGGAGCGTCAGCTGTTGTCATAAAACATGGTCGGAAATGGGATCTTCCTGCCGTCAGCTCCATTCCTTCCTGTTTTATTGGACAACATCAGAACCTCCTTTAACCGCTGCAATCCCTAAGCTAAACTTCCTGCAAAACAGAATTTTTTTGTCAACGTAACATTGATCCTAAGCAACAAATCATATAAAACCAAACTCATTTCAAGAAAATCCTCCTCAATGCGCTAATTTTCAAGGACATAATCACTCAATTTTTAGTAAATTGCAGCGTTAAATATAAAATTGAATGCCTAGGACATTTTAGCCTCAATTTTTATTGAAACCAATGACAAAATATCAACTATAGACAGACAAGGATTTGCGATGTAATAACAGATCTCAAATCTAGTGTCTTCTAAACAAGTCTAATACCTCGAATTTTCATGGAAAGCAATTCAAATAAGACCGATCAACGGGAACATCAAAAGCAACCGAAAAAAAAGAAAAAAAAGGGCTCTTTTCTAAGACGTCTTTTCACACTTTTGTGGTCGCTTTTTTTCTTAGGCATTCTCTGCTTTGGCATCCTGGTTCTATTCATCGCCAAAGGTTGGAAACCTTTCGATCCACTCCCCGACTCAAGAGCTCTTGAAAATCCGACCAACTCCCTCGCATCCGAAGTCTATTCTTCTGATGGCGTTTTATTGGGAAAATTCTATATTGAGGATAGAGCCAACGTACAATTCGAGCAAATTCCCACTCACTTGGTCGATGCCTTGATCGCAACCGAGGACTGTAGATATTACGAACATTCAGGAATAGACTTTTATGGATTGCTAACTGCTGTCAAAAGAACCATACAAGGGCAAACATCTGGAGCATCAACCATTTCACAACAATTGGCCAAAAACCTTTTCGGCAGAAAGAAAATGAACACCTTTCAAAAGTTGCTAAGAAAGTTACAAGAATGGGTCATTGCTGTTAGACTGGAAAGAAACTATACCAAGAGTGAAATAATTACCATGTATTTCAATGCTGTACATCTCGGCTTTGATACATTCGGAATAAAATCAGCCGCTCAAACTTTTTTCAATATAGAACCAGAAGAGTTAAAAATTGAACAAGGTGCTGTACTCGTCGGAATGCTTAAAGGAAGTACCTTGTACAATCCTCGAAGAAATCCTGAAAGATCCAAAAACAGAAGGAACACTGTCCTTCAACAAATGGTGAAATACGAAAAACTGTCCCAAGCTGATTATGACTCTCTAAAAGTCAAAGACATTGAACTGGACTATCGAAAACTAGATCACAACGAAGGACTCGCTACTTATTTCAGAGAACAAGTCAAAAAAGACATCAATAAATGGGCAGAGAAAAACCAAAAGGTTGATGGAAGTAAGTACAATATTTATACGGATGGACTAAAAATTTATACAACCATCCACTCCAAATTTCAACAATATGCGGAAGAAGCTGCCTTGCTCCACATGGAAAAATTGCAAGGAGATTTTGATAAGCACTGGGACGACAACGATCCTTGGGAAGACAAAAACTTCGGCGATGAGAAATTTATGGAAAGAGCTCAACGACAATCCGAAAGATACCGTGTGCTAAAAACCAAAAATGCAAGCACTTCTGAAATTGAAAAGTCTTTTGAGACTCCTGTTAAAATGAGAATATTCTCCTATCAAGGAGACATCGACACATTGATGACACCAAATGATTCCATACGTTATTACAAGCGTTTGTTGAGAACTTCTATGATCGCAATGGATGCCGAAACAGGACATGTTAAAGCATGGGTTGGAGGAATCAATCACCGTCATTTAAAATTTGACAATGTAATGGCCACCAATCAAGTCGGCTCTACATTCAAACCTTTTGTATATACACTAGCTGTTCAAAATGGTTGGTCGCCTTGTCAGAAATTGCCCAATGTTCCCATAACTTTCCAAACAGGAGAATTTGGAATCCCAAAACCTTGGTCACCAAGAGGATCTACCTCCCTGGACGGACAAATGCTAACACTCCAAAAGTCTCTTGCAAACTCCCTAAATTGGGTTACTGCAAGATTACTCCGAGAAGTTGGTGGCCCTATTCCAGTTGTTGACCTTGCTCAAGAAATGGGTATAGAAAGTTTATTAGAACCCGTTCCAGCAATTTGTCTGGGAGTTCCTGATATTTCTTTGCTTGAAATGGTTGGCGCTTATTCTGCCTTTTCAAATGGTGGAGTAAACATCACACCGCTATACATTACCAGAATCGAAGACAAAAATGGTCATGTTTTACAAAAATTTGCTCCAGAAGAAAAGGAAGTTCTAAGTGAACAAACAGCTTTCGCAATGATCAAACTTATGGAAGGAGTCTCGCAGTTTGGGACTGGTGTAAGACTGAGATCGAGATACGGATTCAAAGGGCAAATAGCTGGGAAAACTGGAACAACGAACAACAACTCAGACGGTTGGTTCATGGGAATCGTTCCCAAACTTGTAGCAGGTGTCTGGACTGGTGGAGACGAAAAAGTGGTTCGCTTCAGAACCACCAATCTCGGACAAGGCGCAAATATGGCTCTTCCAATTTACGCTGAGTTTATGAAAAGAGTTTACAATGATCCAGATCTTGGAATCACTGAAACTGATCAGTTCAAAAGGCCTGAAAGACTTAACATTGAGTTGGATTGTAGCAAATACGAAAGTCCGCTAGACCTACTTCCCGAAGACCCAACTTTTCTTGATCCCTCTAAAGCTAATTCAGACGAATACGAAGATGAATTTGACGGTGATCAATTTGATTAATACTTCAATACATACAATTGTCTAAACATCCAGCTTACGAAAAAGTTATGAGTCAGCTGCCCAAACAACCGGGCATCTATAAATACTTCAATGTTGAGGGGGTGGTGATTTATGTGGGCAAAGCAAAAAATTTAAAGAAAAGAGTCGCCTCTTATTTCACAAAAAAACACGACAATGCCAAGACGAGAATTCTAGTTAGCAAAATAGATTCTATCCAGTTTACCATTGTTGAAACAGAACAAGACGCTCTTCTATTGGAAAATGCAATGATAAAAAAATTGCAACCCCGATACAACATCCTGCTCAAAGACGATAAGTCATATCCGTATATTTGTATAAAAAACGAGCGCTTCCCAAGAGTCTTCCTAACCCGTCAATTAATAAAAGACGGATCGACTTATTTAGGGCCTTTTACCTCCGTAAGGCAAGTGAAATATATTCTGGAATTTTTAAAGCAGATCTTCCCCTTGAGAACCTGCAACTTGAACCTCAGCAAGAAAAACATTGAAGCAGAAAAGTTCAAAGTTTGCCTCGAATACCATCTAGGCAATTGCTTGGGTCCATGTGAAAGCCACCAATCACAGGAAGATTACGACAACGGAATCAGTCAAATTAAATCAATACTAAAAGGAAATTACGGAAGTGTAAAGCGTTTCTTCAAAACCAAAATGCAAGAAGCTTCAGACGCCTTCGACTTTGAGAAAGCCCACGACATCAAACAGAGGCTAAGCTTGGTCAATCAATACCAAAGTAAATCTACTGTGGTTAATGTCAGCATAAACAATGTAGATGTTTTTGCGATTGAAACAAGCGACAAGTACTCAGCGGTCTCTTATTTCAAGGTAATCAATGGAACCATCATTCAAACCAGGCTGGTTGAGATAAAAAAGAAACTAGATGAAAGCCCAGAAGAATTATTGCTCCTGGCCATCATAGATTTAAGAGAGCAAGTAAACAGTAATTCAGAAGAAATAATCATTCCTTTTGAAATTGACTTCCCAAAGTCAGACATCAAGGTTACCATTCCTCAAATTGGGGACAAGAAAAAACTTTTGGACCTTGCGCGGAAAAATGCAGCCTACTACAGAAAGCAAAAAGAAACAAACGCCTCGCTAAAAAAATCAGCAAATGAAAGAAAGTTTGAAGTATTGCAGCAAATGCAAAAAGATTTCAGGCTGACAGAACTGCCACGTCATATTGAATGCTTTGACAATTCAAACTTTCAAGGAACCAACCCCGTAGCTTCAATGGTTCTATTCCGAGATGGCAAACCTTCAAAGAAAGAATACAGGCATTATAAAATAAAAACTGTTATAGGAGCCAATGACTTCGCCTCTATGGAAGAAGTGGTCGGCAGGCGCTACAGACGGCTTGTAGAAGAAAACAAACCGCTTCCACAATTGGTCATCGTAGATGGCGGAAAAGGACAGCTAAGTGCCGCAATGGATGCATTGGAGAAACTGAATTTAAAAGGTAAAATGGCTGTCGTTGGAATAGCCAAAAGACTCGAAGAAATTTATGTTCCTGGTGATCCCGTCCCTTTATACATCGACAAGAAATCAGCCAGCCTTAAACTGGCTCAGCAGCTTAGAAACGAAGCACATCGATTTGCCATTAACTTTCACAGAAAGCTGCGCTCCAAAGAAAAACTTGATTCCGAGTTTTTAAAAATCAAAGGAATTGGCCCTGCCAGTGTCCAAGAATTACTGGTTCACTTCAAATCACCACAAAAAATCAAAGCAGCCAGCCTAGAAGAACTCAGGGT
>CALBCY010000046.1 GCA_937927195.1 uncultured Chitinophagales bacterium | reverse complement strand
CTCCTCCTGTTATTTTGGAAAGCACCCATAGCAAAGCTCTTGAAATTGTACCTTTGGATATAATGATAAAATATGCCAAAGAATAGTGGTTCCAATATTTTAAGATCAGTTTCAGCCTTTGGAATTATCGCATTTTTCCTTCTCTATATTTATGCTTCTAGGCTTTATCCCGGCGGCACAACTTGGAATTCTGAGTCCGTTGGGTTCAGTTGGCTATACAATTATTGGTGCCACCTTTTAAGCCCAAAAGCCTTGAATGGTGAAATCAACCCTGCAATGAAACCTGCCATCTTTGCAATGTTCTTGCTTTGTGTTTCAATCAGTCTATTTTTTTGGCAATTTCCAACCTACATTAAAACGACGAACACTTGGAAATGGGGCATTAGAATTGGTGGATTAGTATCGATGGCCTTAGCAGCAGGATTGTTCACAGAACATCACGATTTATTGAGCATTCTATCAAGTATCTTCGCATTGGTAGCGCTCATAGGAATATTGCTGTCTCTTTACAAGAATCAAATGTTCAAGCAGTTGACAATGGCTTTCATCTGCATCGCCTCTCTTCTAATCACTAACGTCATTTACTACAGTGAAATTTTCATCAAAGCTCTACCTGTATTTCAGAAAGCATCCATGCTTCTAACACTTCTTTGGTTATTGTACATCATTGTTTTTCACTTCCGCAAAAAGCAGGTTTTAAATGCTAGAAATTAGTCTAGCAATCTATAACATCATCATTGCACAAAGCTTGTCCCAAAAATGTCTTTCTACTTTGTTCTGATTTTTTTGTACTAACTACTTTTTCATTATATTGCGTAAAGTTTACACAATAAATGTCCAATACACAAAAAATAAAAGTCGCTGTCGATGCCATAGTTTTCGGATATGAAAGCAATCAATTGTTTGTTCTGTTAATCAAACAGAAATATGGAAAATTTAAAGGCCAATGGGTTCTCCCTGGTGGATTCGTTTTAAACAACGAAGGGTTAACAAACGCAGTAAACAGAGAATTAAAAGAAGAAGCGGGCATCGAAGTCAATTATTTAGAGCAGCTTTATACTTTTGGGGACGATACCAAACGTGATCCAAGAGGCCATACTATTTCAGTAGCCTATTTTGCACTCGTCAATCCCGAAAATTTAAACCTTATCCCTGATACAGATGCCAGCGATGCTAAGTGGTTTCCAATTGATGAAATTGAAAAACTGCCCTTTGATCACAATAAAATAATTGATAAAGCGCTAGAGCGCCTGAAAGCAAAATTGCATTATCAGCCAATCGGTTTCGATTTACTGAATAAAGAATTTCCCTTTTCAGATTTGGAGCAACTCTACATGTGCATTCTTGAAAAAAAATTCGACAGACGAAATTTTAGAAAGAAAATTTTAAGTTTAGGATTTCTCAATGAATCTAACAAAATACAAAAGAAAGGAAGTGGTCGTCCAGCAAAACTATTCAGCTTTGATAGAAAAAACTACAAAGCTATGGAAAAACAAAGGTTTCATTTTGAAATAAAATTTGTGAAATAGTTCTTTGGGGTTTTGGGAACCACATAGTTCACATAGTCCACATAGTCCACATAGTCCACATAGCTTTTTCGGAGCATCCCGACATCCCCGCCATTCATGCATAAATATTATTTTGCGTAATTTTTACACTAAATATTTGTTCCTAATGTAAAATACATTTAACTTTGTGTAAAATTAACGCAAACAAATGCGTTCAGAATGAAATTCTCAAACCCAAAAACAATATTATGTTTGGAATTAAGCACAAAAAATTTGACTCTATGACTTATGTTTTCCATTACAAGAATGGTAAAATTGAAAAAGAAGGAAGAGGTCTTTCATTTTTCTACTTAGCACCCAATAGTTCTATTGTCGCAATCCCTTTGGGAAGTAATGACCTCCCATTTGTCTTTAAAGAAACCACCAATGATTACCAATCAATCGTTATTCAAGGGCAAATTAGTTATAAGATCAGCAATCCAAAAGTACTTTCGGAAATTCTGGATTTCACAATAGATGACAATGGATTGTACAAAAAAAATGACATCGAAAAACTAAATCAAAGAATCATCAATGAGGCTCAAACCGCTACTTCTGCCTTTGTACATGGACTAAAACTGAAAGAAGCAATCCGATCAGCTGAGACCATAAAACAAAAGATTGAAGAAGGCTTAGATGTTTCCAAAGCAGTCAATATCTTGGGAATTGAAATACTTGGTGCCAACATACTTAACATCCAAGCCAGCCCTGAAATGACAAGAGCCTTGGAAACGGAGACGAGAGAGCAACTACAGCAAGAGGCAGATGAAGCCATTTATTTCAGAAGAAATTTTGCAGTTGAACAAGAACGCATCATTAAAGAATCTGAATTGAATACAGAAATTGCAATAGAAGAAAAACAAAAGCAAATTGCTGAAAAGAAAATGGAATCAGCCGTTCAAAAGACGGAGAATGAACAACGCTTGAAAGAAATGAAAATTGAAGCAGACATTTCAATCGAAGAACAAAAGAAGAACTTGATAATTCTGAAAACATCGAATGACAAGAAGGAGGCCGAAACCAAAGGATATGTTCTTGAAACAACCCTTAAGCCTTACAAAGATATGGATTGGAAAGTTTTAACTGCGCTTAATAAGAATACCGATCCAGCTTTCAATATCGCCCTTGCTTTTAGATCAATGGCAGAGAACGCTGACAAAATTGGCAACCTCAATATCAGTCCCGATCTTATAGATAGCATTCTTGATAAAAGAAAAGGTCAAAGAGGAAGAAATTAGATTTTCGCCTTTGCCTTTAGCCTTTAGCCAAGTTTGTGTTTATTGGTTCTTTACTTAATCTTAAAGAGCAACTTATTCTTCAACTTCAATTTAAAAAGTTAATCAAGTGACTCCAGAATATGCCATCATTGTAAAAAACAAAACCAGATTAGAGGCATTGATCGAAAGGTTCAATACCAAAGCTCAGGCCAAATTTTATATTGAAAAACAAGGAGCCAGCTTTGAAGATTATGAATTGGAGGATGAAGCATTTAAAATGGCATTGCACAAATTGCAAACAAGTCTATCGTCTTTTATAAAAAATAAAATTGTTGAAAGGACATTTATTCCATCCTACATTTTTTCACCAAAAAACATCATAGTAGTAATCGGCCAAGATGGTCTGGTGGCCAATACTGCCAAATACTCGATGGGCCTTCCCATAATAGCCGTTAACCCTGACAAAGAACGATACGATGGAGCTTTACTTCCTTTCGATGTTTTTAATTTCACGAAAGTCGTTGAAAAAGTAATGTCTGGGACCTACAACTTTAAAGAAATGAAATTTGCAAAAGCTACACTCAATGATGGCCAAAGTATAATGGCATTTAATGACTTGTTCATAGGAGCAGCCTCACATGTTTCTGCCCGATATAAAATTTCATTTTCTGCACAAAAGGAAGAGCACTCTTCTAGCGGAATCATCGTCTCTACCACAGCAGGATCTACAGGATGGATGAGTTCAATATACAATATGGCTTTCGGAATTAATAAAAAATCAAAAATTGCACATACCAAGCCTCAAGTAAAAAATGATGAATTACTTTTTGTTGTACGTGAACCTTTTAAAAGCAAAAGAACTCAAACAGAAATTGTTAGTGGAAAAATCAATTTAAACAGTCAATTGCAAATAGAATCATTAATGCCAAGGAATGGAATTATTTTCAGCGATGGTATAGAATCTGATTACCTAAATTTTAATAGCGGATCAATTGCAACGATTGGCCTTTCACAAGAGTCTGCAAAAATCGTTCAATAAACGATTAACAAGAATTAAAGACAAAGCAATAAAATGACGGATTTCACCTATCTAAAACGACGGTGATTAAACAATGAAGAAAAGACAAACAATATTTATACCTTAAACTTTTATATGTCCCCAGGTCTCTCCTTTTTTAATTCGGCGAACATGAGATTCAGAAATTTTAAATCGCTTCATTATTTCACTAATCTTCACATCACGCATGAGCATCTTCTTAATCCGCATCACCTCAGTTGTACTCAACTTCGCAATTTTCCGATTAGGCTGCCTGTTCTTTTGATAATGGTCCCATTTAGGACTAGCCATTATGTGTTCAGTAAGCTCACTTCTAGTAGCCCATTTAAGATTTGAATGCGCGTTGTTCTTTTTATTGTGATTCAGATGGAGCACTTTGAATTCTCCTTCATTCTTCGCAACAAAATACTCCGCCACTAGCTTATGAATATATGGCTTAATTTCTTTCCCATTATTCAATTTTACGCGAATCCGGTAATAACCTAAAGATTCACTCATCTTTAAAACTCTACAGTTCTCGAAATCATTCTCATAAGAAATCACACGGCCCATATTGGACACAGCATAATTCTTAGTAAGTCCTTCAGCAAATTGCACGAATTTTTCACCAATCAATTTTTTCATTTCACAGTATTTAATAAAACAATTGTTCCTTGCCTTATTTAACATATTAGACACAGAGAGTGTCAGGATTCTTAGCTATAAAAATTAGAAACGCAGTACTTAATAATATCTTGGTAATTTAAGATATGATAATCTAACTTAAAATCAAAAACAAAGGCATCAAAATTTATGTTAAA
>CALBCY010000045.1 GCA_937927195.1 uncultured Chitinophagales bacterium | reverse complement strand
TGCTTGCATGAATTTTATTCAAAAAGGCATCATCAATATGCCAAAGGCTAAAGGCCAAAAGCTAAAAGCCCAATGCCAAAGGCTAAAGGCCAAAAGCTAACAGCCTTAATAAAATAAACAATTGGTTTTGTATTATATTTAGCCCTTACCGAAGATGTCGGTAAGGGCTTTTTTATTTATTAATTGCGTTAGTTAAAAAAAAATACTAATATATTGGATGGAGAAATATTGAAAAGAATGAACTTTTATAGATAATATGTTTGTTTTACAGACAGACAAAAAATACCAACTGGCAAAATTGGCCGTTAGGTCAATAAAGGCGTACCAAAAGTAATGGCCGCAGGCCGAACGTACCAACAGCGAAGCGTACCAAAAGGCCAAAGGCCGTACCCCAAAATATGTTCAACCGAGACATCATAAAAGACCAAATCGAGCAAGTCGGCCGAGCCCTTGCAAAAATCGCAGCAGCACTGCTTGACCTCAAGATTCAAGGCAATATTAGCCAGGGGATTGAAATGGCTGAAGCCGAATTCAAAGAGGAGCTTAACTTAGACATCGATGAATTGCTCGCAATGGAGAAAGTGGAGTTAACGAAATTCCTTAAGGACAATCGTTTTGGCTTAGAGCAAATCGAAAATCTTTATTTCATTGCCTATGAAATGGGTAAATATAAAATGAAATCTGATCCAGAAAAGGCAAAAGAAATCCTAAGTCAATTAGAAACAATCATTGAAACATTTATTGACCATACAGGAACAGCTTCAATGGATTTATTGGAGAAACTGGATAAATTAAAACATTTGAATACCTAATTGAAAATTAAGAAAAATATTTTATTACCAACAATCAAGCTTAGCTGAAAGCTAACGAAGATGTACCAACAACGATGCCGAAGGCAAGTGTACCAACAGGTGCGGAGCACCGTACCAACAGCGAAGCGTACCAAAATAATCACATGAATCCATTTAAAATGTTTAGTAATAAAATCCAAGGCGGCTTTCAAAAAAGCTGGATTAAATTGGAAGGGGAAATTTTCGATGCTGAAATGAATGGGGTAAAGGTTCAAGTAACAGGTCGGAAGAATCTGAAAAGCCTAGAATTACCTGATGAATTGATGAATTTAAAAAATAAGAACTTGTTGAAAAAGTCGATAATGAAATCCATCAATCAAGCGCTTCGAGAAGCGGAAATGGAGGCCATGAAAGAAATAAAAAAATCCGGAGATGATGCCATCCCCGGATTCTCAAAGTTATTTTGAAATGTTTTAAAATAATCGATTTGATGGTTTAATTTGGTTTCAAATCAATCAATCTTGTTAATAATCAATTTCACTAGGTCCTAAGACAGCTTTGTTGTAAAACCAAATATCGTAGTCTGTGGTCTGAATCACTCCATCCATATTCATATCTGCATTCTTATAAATATCTAACTGGGCAGGATCAGCTCTCCAAACATCTTTGTCGGTCACTTGAATGCTTAAGTCCTGATTGCAATCACCTGCAAATAAGGCCGCTGATCCATCTGGCATATTCTTGAGTTTTGAAGCAACCGCCTGATTGATATTGGTCGTGAAATCATAAGACATGGTCAAGTTTCGATTCAGAGGATTGGCCGTCACAACATCCAAATGGTTCCTGTGTCTAACCACAAAATAATAAGCAGCACCTGCGGGCAAATCGAAAGATAAATCAGAAATTCCGTCCAAGTCTTTGATTAAACCATTGCTCATCAACAGCCCAACTTTCTGTTCAAGAGTACCAGAATTATCCTGGCTGGTTCTACTCTCCACCACCACCCAATCAACCATTTGAGTCGGTACAGATGTCAAAGAAGCCGCAGGAATATTATAAGGAGCTGCTGTGTAGGGATGTTGATTTGGTAAAAGCCCTTTGGTATTCAAATTAATGTCCATTGATCCTGATCCAGAATAAGCTCCTTCCAAATATATCTTCAAGCTAACACGAGCAGGTTCGCAATCATCAGGCAAACCATTGCTATTCGTATCCAAATTATCATCACTGCCTGGACATTCATCCACCGCATCACATACATCATCATTGTCAGAATCTGTGCAGGCTAGTTCTATTGAAACTGTATAATCTTCGACTTCGCCCCATTGGAAAGTTTCACAAGGATCGGAAGCTTCATCATATTTCATGGAAACACGCATCGTTGTAGTGATGGATGATGCAGTAGCTGGTATAACAACATTGCCAGTAACCGTTCCGACAATAGAATTTCCTGAATCAAAGACCAATTCAGTTGCATTATCGAAATTTCCATCTAAATTAAAGTCCATCCAAATTTTCCAATATTCCTGATAATTGGTACCTGCATATCCAGGTACTAATGTTACCGGATAGCTTTGTCCCGGTTCCATTGTTGTTGAAATATTTGTGAAATCTTGATAACCATTGTTGTCTCCAGAATTATTACTAATTGTTGCCACTTGAATCGACTCAATCCATTCGTCATCTGTGGTTTGTCCAGTTGTGTTGCAATAGGTCAATGTTTCTGTATCGAAAGTGAAAACAGAGGAGGAAGGGCCAGGTCCACAATTATTTGTAGCAGTAACTTGCCAGTAGTAAGTAGTTACAGCTGACAATGCAGCCGACGGAGTGAAAGTGTTCGTAATTGAACTGCCCGTTTCAACTATGTTTGTCATTCCAGGATCGGTTGCAATAGAGACATCATAACCAGTAGCAGTCGAGTTGGCTGTCCAACTTAATGATGGCAATAGTACAACTCCGTTTGCCCCATCTGATGGACTGTTTAAGTTGGTCAAGGCTGGCGCTCCAACAATTAGATCGACATTTATACTTTTATCGTTTCCTATAGAATTGGCATCAATGGTTATGGTATACGTTCCCGAGGCCAAGCCAGCTGTATTTGAAACAGTAAGGATGCTACTTCCTGTTGGAACAAAAGAGTTATTCGAAAAGGAGATATTGGTTCCTGTTGGATTACCACTCGCACTTAATACGACTGTATTGCTAAAACCAGCAAATCCGTCGAGGTCTAAGTTGAACATCGCATCGTTTCCAGGACAGACAGCAACGCTGGTTTCAGTACTAGAAAATAAATAATCTGGTCCATTAAATTCTATAGTGAAATTGGAATTTGAAAGATCAAAGAAAATATTATCAGAACAAACAATCTTAACTCTTGCTGTATTTGTAGGGTTGTTTGGAACGGTAATATCTTGTGATCCGTCATTAGGAACAGCACTTGCCAATACAATTGGGTAAGTCAATCCACCATCTAATGAAAGCAAAATGTCAACATCTGCACAACTTACTGGTGCTGCAGTTGTATTTGCAGGATCCCAAGTTACCGTCTCTGTTTCTGCGACTGACCAAGTTACATTCGTGTTGGGACTGTTTACCAAAAATGGCCCAGAAGTATTGCTAACAGTAATGGTCGCATCATCTTCATCGTTGCAGCCATAAGCAGCTCCATTGTCTCTTACCATAAATCTGAAATCGAAAGTCCTGCTTACACTAGATAAAACCTCCCATTGATTGTTGGTATTGCTTAAAATATAAGACAGATCAGGAATGGTTCTGTCTAGCGATGGGGTAGGAGTTAGGGATTCAAAGTTAGGGCCATTGGTACTGGTCGCCAATGGAGACTGGGTTGAAATCTCATTGTCCATTTGATCCCAATTAGAAGTCAAAGGATCTCCATCTGGATCAGTTGCCGTTCCTTGTAAAGTGAAAGGTGTTGATATTGGTATGGTATAATCCGGTCCTGCATTTGCAACAGGAGGGTTGTTAGAAGTGTTGATAATGGTCGCACAACTATTACCGTTTCCTGTAATGAAATTGGAAACTTCTTGGATGCTTATAGCATGAAAGTGGTCATCGCTATTACTTTGAATGTCTGGAGCACAAATTCCAGCATAGGCCATGATGGTCGTTCCACTACCTGGTTCCATGGCAGTGCTGCCATTTCTGTTGCCTCCGCAAGAATTATTAAAGGTGTGATTCCCTCCAAACTGATGTCCGATTTCATGAGCCACATAATCTATATCGAATGGATCTCCAACAGGTGAACCACTTCCGGTAACACCACCAGCTTTTGATCCGCCGCAAACAGAACCAAGATAGGCAACTCCGCCGCTATTGGTACCAAAAACATGACCGATGTCATAATTGGCCGACCCAATGACACTGTTGATATTGGAAACGTTTTCACCCAACATAGTTCCAGCAGCCCCATTGGAATAAGGATCTGTAGCCGAATTGGTATAAATTAGAAGGTTGTTATTGCTAACCAAAGCAAAGGTTACTCCGAATTCAATTTCGTAAACGCCCGTTACTCTGTTCATCGTCGTTACGATTGCACTGGCAGCATTGGTGGCTCCGCCATGGAAAGCAGTATATTCCCCAGTGGTCGCAACTGCCAATCTGTAACTTCTCAATTGGCAATCTCCTGATACCGATTTATTAAGACCTTGATCTTGTTCTAGTGCTTTACTAGCAGAACTTTCTACTCCGCAAGTCCATTCATCATCTTTTTGAAAATCTTTTTTATGATAACTTATATAGTGGTTTTGGTCTTCGGAGCTATACGGGTCGATGTACATACTTCCCTGTGGTGAATAGATCATAGCGTGAAATCCTCTGGCAGTCCAATCCAATCTCGCAGTTGTTCTTGGATCATCGACTTTTGTTCCAACATAAGTTTTGAAATTTGGGTAAAATGCAGCCAATCCTTCTTCCATTATTGGAGCTTCTTCAATAATGAAATCTGCCCAACTGCCATCGTATAAGGGTAGGCTAAGGATGTTATTCATTTGCTTGGATTGAGCTGTAAAGCGCAATGGACTTTCCTGCAATTTATTTTGAAGTGCCTCAACGTCAAGTTCCAAATACCGATATGCTTGAGGAATGATTTGTCTTTCACCTTGAAGACTTGATTTGATTTCTGTTGCATCAGACCAAATATTGTCTTGGTCAGAATTTGTTTGTGTTGAAGCGAATCCCAAAACAGAAATTGAAAGTAGAACTCCCAATAAAAGGAAGTTTCTGAATAGATTTTTCATATTGATTCTTGTAAAATGTAAAACAGTCTTATGTAATTGGGGTAATCACCTTCAATATATAGATAAATTAAGTAGATTAAGAGCATATAAATTGATACTGAGCTTCTTAGTCATTAAGGCGATATAATTGAGCTAGGGATTCAATTAATTGACGCTTAATGTACATTTGAATCGAAAAATTAGCTTCGTCAAATATTGAAAACAGTTTAGAAGGTGATTCGGTGTAACTCAATAAGATTTTTTCGAATATGCATTTTTGTAAAAGGCCAGCTCATATTTAATAAATATTTAATTTTGATTGTTGAAATGAGCCAAAGTCTTGTTGTAGTTTTAGTCGTAGCTTTAATTGTAGTTTTGATTGAACAAGGAAGTAAGTAACAATGGAACCAATAAAAAACACGAGTTGGCTAAAAGCGGCTGAACTCGCCAAACAACTAGAATTTAGAAAAGCAATCGCTGTCTATGAGGTTATTCTTAAAGAAGCTATGAGCGATATTGATTGTTGGAAAGCTAAATTAAAAATTGCAAACCTATATCTTTTAATCTCTGTTAAGGAATACCCAATTCAAGTTATTGAAGAACTTAAAAATATACCGCTTCCTCCTTTATTGGAAATAGAATACCTGTGCATTCAATATGAGTTAATTACGCATTTTAAAGGCCTTGTCAAGGAAAGTATTCCCATCGCTGAGAAGGCTTTGGAATTGGCCGAAAAACATGAGATAAAAGACTTCAATTTACATTGTAAATTATTTTATAATTACCACCTCTCGCTTTCTCCTATTAGCTATGCAAGTATGCAGGAACAGTACATCAAGTTCCAAAATCAATTCGAACAAATACAGAAGAAAAAAAATCCTGAATACAACAGGATGCAGTTAAAATTTCTTTTTGCATTAATGCGATGCGCACATTTTCTTGGAGAAGTAAATAGCTTAAAAGACTATTTTTCGCAGGCCAAGACATTGAGTAAAGAGACTCCTTATGTAGAAGATATTTTGGTGCGAGTTTATTACCAATTTAGCTTTTTAGCGCAAGGAATGTCTTTTTATCATTGCATCGAATGTTTGAAAAAAAGCATTGAATATCATAAAATTGCCTACAAAGAAGATTTTGAAAACCAAAAAGATTATGGTCCACTCTTCATTGATATGGGGAGGTTGATTCGGTTGACAGGAGATGTTTATACTGGAATACAATACATCAAAAAAGGATTGCACAATGCCATTAAACTGGACAGTTTGCTTCAAGGGCGAGGGTATTTGTGTTTGGCGCAGGTTTATCAAGATGTAGGTAGATACAAAGAAGCGGTTGAATTGGGAGAATTGGTTTTGGAACGGGAGAAAAAAGAAGCAAAAAATCCTGTAAATATTTTGAATGTAACAACAGAATTGACCTCTTTATACAAAGATTACGATGTCTCTAAAGCAATTGATTTGTACAGGGCAGTCATTCCAAAGTTGGAAGAACAGACCCAAGGACTCAGGTATCAACTTAGCTTGGCAAATTGTTATTCCGGAATGATAGAACTCGCACAAGGGGATGAAAAAATATTTTATCTTCAAAAATGTTTGGGACTTACCAGTTTTCTTCAAAGCCAGCCCCTTGAATTGGCCAGGAATTATGTAGGGATCGGACAAGGTTTTTTAGACATAGACATTAAAAAAGCAGAAACCTATTACATTAAAGCCATTGATCTTTTGCTGCTTGATCAATCTTTTTCGCTGGATAAAAAAAATGATTGGACCAACAAAAATTTAAATCCGAATACCAGTTGGAGTGCCATCAATGGTGTGGCCAAGTGTTTTTTGAAAAGGTTCGAAAAGGAAGGAGAACAGATTTATCTTGAAAGAGCGCTTGTTTTGTACGAAAGTTCACTTGAACTTTTAGATTTTATTTTAAACAATTTCAAAACTGAAGGCTCAAAACTGACTTTTAACGAGAAAGTCATAGAAAGTCTTGCTTGTGCCATCAAAGCAACACTGCTTGCCAATCAGTCAGATCAAAAAGCCAGGGTCTTTGAATTCATTGAAAATGGAAAGGCAAAAGTTTTACTTTCCAATCTAAATGAATCCAATGCCAAAGGCATGATTGAGGACCCAGATTTTGTCCAACAATTGGAATCACTGGAAGGAGAATTATTGGCCTTAGATACCCGAATGGCAAATGCAAAAGTGGAGCAAGATGAAAATGCAAATCCTTTATTCAATTTGTATTTTGAAAAAATTCTAAACTACCAAGAACTTAAAAAGGAAATAGAAGATAGGTATCCTAAGTATAAAAAACTAAAAAATCAAAACAGCATTGTTGACTTAGAAGAGATTCAGGATAATCTTGCCGAAGATCAAAAGCTGCTCAATTATTTTTTATACCAGCAGACTTTATACGCTGTTGTAATTGAGAAATTTGATTCGAACATCATTGAGATAGAGTTGCCTGAGACCTTTGAATCTAAAGTGGAGGATTATATAAGGGCTATCAACTTTTTGGAATCAAAAAAAGTAAATGAATTGGGCTTTGAACTGTATCAATTATTGATTCAGCCTTGTTATGATCTTTTGTTTGATATATTTGGTGCAGCTGAAGTTCAGGAATTAATCATCATCCCACATTCTTATCTGGCAAGAATTCCATTCGATACTTTGTTGCAGAAAGAAAAAATCGAAGGGGAAGCAGCAGCTTATCTGGTTGATAGTTTTGACATCAGCTATCACTATTCTGCCAGTTTGTGGTGCAATCAAAATAGAAAGAAGATTGATCAAAAATGCAAGTATAGTTTTATGGGATTCGCTCCGGTCTACTTAGAAGAAGTCCAAGCTTCAACGAAAAAAAATCGCTTTAAGCAAGAAGCAACAAGAGAAAAAGATAAGTTTTCGTTGAGTTTTACCGAAGAAAAATTGGAGTTTGATCCATTGCCTTACTCAAAGGAGGAAGTTTTGGAAACAGCTCAATTGTTTCAGGATAAAAATAAAAAAGCCCATAAATTTATTCATAAAGATGCTTCAAAATCAGCCTTGCAAAACAATGCTTCTCAAGCTGAAATTTTGCATTTGGCCGCACATTTTCATCAAAACGAAAATCCCAAACTTTCTGGTATTGTTATGGCTAATGAAGAACTTCTATACATTCAAGAGGCATTTAAATTAGATTTAAATGCCAAGCTTGTTGTTTTAAGTGCTTGCCAAAGTGCCATTGGTCAGCTTTATAACAGTGAAGGAATGATTGCCATGAATAGGGGGCTATTGAATAGTGGAGCGCAAAATATAATATCCACTTTGTTTAAAGTAAGTGACAAAGTTTCATCACAATTGATGAAACATTTTTACATCAATTATTTGGAAGGCCAAAGTATCAACAGAGCATTGGGAAATGCCAAGCGCAGTATTTTAAATGAACATCCGCATTTTCCTATAAAGTATTGGTCGGCATTTGTCTTGATGGGGAATTAAAGAAGATAATGGATTAGGTTTTTCCAGTTTGAAATAGTTGGCTTGAGAAAGGTTTAAATTGTATTCTTCTAAAGCAGCATTCAGCATTGTTTTTACTCTGCGAAAGTCAGTTTATGCTTAGATGTGGTGGCAAAACGCCAAACGGAAACGCGCAAGGGATAGTAACGGAAATGAAAATTCAGAAAAGCGTTGTGTAGCTTATAGCGAGGAGGCGACCAAAGGAAGCCACCGCAGCATTAGCGAAACAGCTTGGCTGATTTTTTATTGAAGTGTATAGCCCGACCGAAAGGTTGCGCCCAAAATTTAAAGATATTTGACAAATGTTATAATGCAGAACGGAATTGAATGCGTCTAATATTCTAAGCCTCAGCCTCGTTCAATTGACGTTCTTTTTCAAGTATTTCACGCCCTTCAGAAATACATTCATCAAATAGGTTCTCGAGTGTTGAGTTGGTTCCGCGTAAGGCGTTTATGACCTTTTCAGACCAATCCAAATATTCAAATCGTCTTTGGTAATCCCAAGAAGCGGGTGGGCATTTGGCTATGTCCTTCACATTGCAAATTTTGTCAGCCAATTTCAGCGCTTTGGCCTTTCTTGATTTGTTTGGCGCTTTGTCGATTTGAGCTTGTTTTCTTTCGTTTTTTGAAAGCATTTTATCGTCTGTAACTTCCAGCACAATCGATAAAACTTCTTCACCAAAAAGTTCACGAATTTCTTCAGGAGAAGTTTTGGTGTCTTCAATTGTATCATGCAACACGGCAGCAGATAAAAGACTTAAATCATTCTCCCCACAGTTAGATAACAAATTGGCCACCTGAATTGGATGGTTTATATATGGAATTTTACCATCTTTTCTACACTGACCTTTATGCTTTTGGGCAGCAAAATCTATAACTGATATTAACTTCGATAAATTGTTGTTCTGTTCCATAACGCGACCTTCTTATTATTAAGAATCCTAATAGGTGATTTTGTCACAATTTTTAACGAATTCTTTCAGCCCTTAAATTACAAAACCAGTATCGATTCAAAAAGATTCCAAACAAATTAAATTTAAAAAATAGCTCTTTTATTTGCTCAGTCTATGGTTTTACGGTTTGGAAACTTTATAGTTATAATCTTCTTTTATAAAGCCCTATAGCATAAAATTTCTTTCTTTTTTTGCTATAGTCCCATAAGGCCTTTACCTTTGACTCCTTAAAAAAAATCAAGAATTTTGAAATTAGCAGGGATAGACATTGGTTCAAACGCAGTAAGATTATTAATTTGTTCAGCTCAGGAATTGGATGAAGAACTTAAATTCAATAAAGAGTTATTGGTCCGAGCACCCATACGATTGGGCGAGCAATCTTTTCTAGATGGTCGAATTCATGAAAACAAGATTGCTTCTTTGATAAAAGCCATTTCAGCCTTTAAAAATTTAATGGAAATTTATAAGGTGGATTATCACAAGGCCATTGCCACTTCAGCAATGCGTATGGCAGAAAATCATCCAGAAATAGTCGATCGGGTAGAGCAGGAAACTGGAGTGAGAATTGAAGTGATTAAAGGACAAAAAGAAGCCAAAACTATTTTTGGTGCCTTGAAAGGTTTTTTGGAAAAGCGCAAAGAATCAACTTTCTTGAGTGTGGATGTTGGTGGAGGAAGTACAGAAATGGTTTTGTTCTACGAGGGGAAAGTCGTTGCTCATGAATCATTTGAAATAGGAACCATTCGATTGCTTAATTTTTTGGTAACTGATGATCAATGGGATGAAATGAAAAATTGGTTGAAAGAAGTTACCAGCAAATATCCCGATCCTATAGGTTTGGGCTCTGGAGGAAATATAATCAAGATTCACAAATTGTATTTATCCAACCTAAATGATCCTATGACTTATCAGGCGCTTGAAGCAATCAAAATGCACCTGGAAAGTTTTTCTGTTCGTGAGAGAATTAAACAACTTGGACTAAAACCAGATCGTGCTGATGTGATTGTTCCAGCTGCAAATATTTTCTCTAACATTATGGAGTGGAGCGGAATGCCAAAATTACTTGTTCCAAAAGTTGGTTTGTCCGACGGGATAATCCGCGAGGTTTACAATGAGTACAAAGAGGTGAAAACAAAGTAGTTGGCATTTCTGATATAAAGTAGTTTGTATAAACTGCTTATCCAAAGTACAAAGACAGGCCATCCTGCAAGCCAATTGTACGATGGAATCTTTATACTTGATACTTTTTATTATAAGCGCAGTGATCTCCTATAGCGCTCTGTTTAGAGTCTATTTATAAATATGGAACAATCCTTTCCGATTTAGGAATGTGAAACTCTTCTTGTCCGATCGAACCACAGGAATTGCATTCCCAATCCTTAACCATGGCCTTTATGAAAGAGGGACGAAATCTGTTAGAGATCATTCTGAAGAGTTTAAAACCTGCTCCCTTGCTGGTTACATTTTTGCTTTTGCATTTATTGCATTTAAGTTTGGGTTTCTTTGCTTCTATCAAAAAGAAAAGACCTTCAGACTTATATTCTGTTTTAATGTAGTTGAATTCCAATAACCCAAATCCGTGGAATAAATTGTTGTACGTCATGACTTCAAATTTAGAATCATTAATTCAATGAATTGATAAATTGCTGGTGTTAATGGCTAAGCTTAGTGAATGCGTGATGTGGGATTGAATAGGGTATATAGGGATTGTGAAAAGAAACCATTTGCCAATAAAGAAAATGGTTAAAATGTAAAATTTTATCAAATTGGGCATAAAAGATCCCCTGTTAGGATCTCTTCCTAACAAGGGATCTAAAGCGATTGGGAAGTATTATACGCTCCGGTTAAGTTTCCGACTTCCCAATTGCTTATCGCAAAATTTATTTACCCAAAATGTTGCTTTATAATTTATAACTTAGAACTTCCTCCATTTTGTTTCTCCAATTGTTCTGTAAAGATGGGCTACTTATTAGTAAAAAAAAAGTACATAATTAAGGGCTTGTTCTCGTATAAAAAATGCTAATTATCCACTTGTTTTACTTAAATGGTTGATAAACAGCGATTTAGCTTTATTGTTTTTATGGTCAAAATCTTTGCTTTGTGATTTATTGCCTTGAAATTAAGGTTGTCAGCCTTGTAGACGGCTGACAGGGGCTAAGCCTCTCACCCTTTTTGACTCAACAAAAGGAGATATCAGGGCATAAAAAAAACGCCTCAATAAATTGAGACGTTTTTCCATATTTTTTATAGAATGTTTAAATTCTAAAAATTAACTCTTTCTTTCTGGGCGAGGCATCAAGACTTTTCTTGAAAGTTTGAATTTACCTGATTTTGGATCTATTCCAACCAGTTTCACTTTAACTTTTTGACCTTCTTCAAATACACCATCCATAGATTCTAATCTGCTCCATGAAATTTCAGAAATATGCAAAAGCCCTTGCTTGCTTGGTAAGAATTCAACGAAAGCTCCGTAAGGCATGATTGATTTAACAATAGCCTCAAACTCATCGCCTATCTCAGGCTCAGCAGCTACTGCTTTCACTCTTGCGATAGCAGCGTCTATGCCTTCTTTGTTGCTTCCTGAAATAGCCACTTCCGCTTTATCACCTTTTTCTTCAATGGTAATGGTTGTTTCTGTTTCTTTCTGCAATTCCTGAATGTATTTACCTCCAGGGCCAATGATTTGTCCAATAAATTCTGGCTTGATGAATATTTTCACGATTCTTGGAGCGTGGTCTTTCAATTCTGCTCTCGGAGATGACATACATTCATCCATTGCACTTAAAATGTGCAATCTTCCTTTTTTAGCCTGCGTCAATGCTTCAGCTAAAATTTCATAAGAAAGACCATCCACTTTAATGTCCATCTGGCAAGCACAGATTCCTTTTGCGGTTCCTGTTACTTTAAAGTCCATATCACCCAAATGATCTTCATCACCCAGAATATCTGAAAGAATGGCATATCTAGTTGGATCATTCGGATCAGAGATCATTCCCATCGCAATACCAGATACATTGGATTTAATTTTAACCCCAGCATCCATCAAAGCCAATGAACCACCACAAACGGTTGCCATTGAAGAAGATCCATTTGATTCTAAAATATCAGAAACAATTCTGATTGTATAAGGATTGTCTTCTGCATCAGGAAGAATCTGTGCAATAGAACGTCTCGCCAATGTTCCATGACCAATTTCACGACGACCAACACCTCTCAAAGGTCTTGCTTCACCAGTACTGAACGGAGGGAAGTTGTAATGCAACATGAACTTACGGAAAGTTAATCCGCTAGCACTGTCAACCATTTTCTCATCCATTTTATTACCTAAAGTAACCGTACAAAGTGCTTGAGTTTCCCCTCTTGTGAAAAGCGAAACACCGTGTGGAGAAGGCAACCAATCGACTTCCATTTCCAATGGACGAACCTCATCCAATTCTCTTCCATCTAAACGTTTTCTGGTATTCATAACCATTTCACGAATAACATGTTTTTGAACCTTGTGGAAATATTTGCCTACAAGAGCGGCATCAGCTTCTTCCATTTCAGGATAAAGCTCATCTAGCTTCTCTTGCATGTATTCTTCAACAGCTTTATAGTTTGCTTTTCTTTGGTCCTTATCACTTGGAGTTGAAGCAGCAGCATGAAGCTTGTCCGTTGTCAATTCCGTGATCTTGGCAAGTAATTCTTCGTTTTCGTAAATCTCTTCAATCTCTCTTATTGGTCTTTCACCATTGTAAACAGCTTCTGCCAAGTCCAGTTGAAGTTGACATTGAACTTTAACAGCATCGTGGCCAACTTTCAAAGCTGCAATCATATCATCTTCAGATACTTCTTTCATTTCACCCTCAACCATCATGATGTTATCCATCGTTGCACCTACAACAAGGTCCAAATCCAACTCCGCCATTTGTGTCGTAGAAGGGTTGATAATGAATTCACCGTTGATTCTTCCAACTCTGACCTCTGAAATTGGGCCCTGGAAAGGAATATCAGAAACCATCAAGGCAGCTGATGCAGCAAAAGCAGCCAAAGAATCTGATTGAACTTCAGGATCAGAAGAAACCAAGTGAATGATTACTTGTGTGTCATAATAATATTGGTCTGGAAACAATGGTCTCAAAACTCTGTCAACCAAACGGCATATTAGAATTTCCTCATTAGAGGCTCTTCCTTCTCTTTTTAGGAAGCCACCAGGAATACGGCCGGCTCCAGCAAATTTTTCTTGATAATCAACAGATAATGGGAAGAAATTCGCTCCTTCTCTCTTTTTTGTGGAGGAAACCACTGTGCAAAGAAGTGCAGCTTTCCCCATGCGTACCAAGACAGATCCATCTGCTTGTCTGGCTAATTTACCAGTTTGAACCGAAATGGTTCTACCATCATCCAGATTGAATGATTTTTCAATAGGTTTTAAAAACGCCATAAATTTATTTGTGATATTGTGAAGAGGAAATAAAAAAAAAGGAGCAAGTATATGCTCCTTTTAAATTTTTACTTGTATTATTTTCTTAAATTAAGTCTTTGGATAAGACTTCTATAGTTGTTGATGTCATTGTTGGCAAGATACTTTAAGAATTTTCTACGACGACCAACCATTTTTATCAAAGAAAATCTCGAAGAGTGATCTTTTTTGTTTTCTTTTAGGTGATCAGATATATGATTGATTCTCTCAGTCAAAACTGCCACTTGGCCCTCAATAGAACCTGTGTTTTTTTCAGAACCGCCGTATTCCTTGAATAATTCAGCAGTACGTTCACTTGTTACTAACATATTTTATTGTATTTCTTTTCTTTTAATTTTGCGCAAAGATAAAGGTTTTTATTGAATTCAGGGGCATTTTGTCGCCTTTTTTTGATAACAGCAAATCTTCATTTTATATTTAAGAATTCAGACATCAATTACTTGACAGACAGGGTCATTTAGATGTATATTGAAGGAAAATTAGCGTTTTTTTTGCTTCCAAAGTACTTGCAATTTAATTTTTCGGCATTATATAGATAGAGAATAATTGGAAAATCTTGGAGAATAAGTGGAAAATCTTGGAGAGTAAGTGAAGAATAAGTAGAGAGTAAGTCGAGAATCTTTAATAATACTCAGCTTTTTGATCCTTCAATCATGAACTGCCTCCTAATAGGTTGATTTTTTTTGTGTAATATTTTAGCAATCTTTAGCCCTAACTGTTAAATAAAATTAAACCCATGTTGAATCAAAAGTCTTGTCTGTGTATTTTATTCCAATTTTTTTGCTGTCTGACTTTCTCATTGACTGTCTCATTGACTTTCGCAAGTCCTAGTTTGTTTGCCTCTTGCACCATCATAGAGCCTGAGGTTTTGTTGGTTGGAGGGACGGAAGCTGAAGATGTCCCAGTACTTAATGTTGAATTTCAAAGCGACTATTCTCAAACTCCTCAACACTTCGCATTAATTGGAATTGCCGAATCTGACGACTTTTTCAATGCTGAAATAATGGATTCAGATGGTAACTTTTGGGCCACTGCATTAATCGGACCCGATGCCCCGTATCTGTTGCAAATTTACAATCCGGCGGCGGATTATATGATGGTCCACTTGATAGATGTCAATGATAGTGAAATTACTTATGATTATTGTTTCAGGTTTTCTGATTTTGGATATGAATGCAACATTGGTGGTGGTGACGTTATCGGTTATTGTTGCAGTTTTGATGAGAATGAATCTTTTGTAGAACTCCTTTCATGGACCGATTCCACAGCTACCATAGGATTTGGTTTTCAAAATAACTACATGCGAACCTTTTCTGAAATCAATCCAGAAACACTTTTAGAGGAAGAAAAAAATGTTCAGGTTTTCATTGATGGACAATTTTTTGGGGTTTTTAAGCAAGATTTAAATCAATGCGATTTGCCACCAATTATTTTAGACATACCAAATACTTTTGGAGGATTGCTCGATGTTAAAATTGGCGGTCTTGGTTTTGATCTTTGGAGTTTGGATAATATTTCGGCCGAACCACAATATGGTTTCTTTGATTATACATTTAACAATTGGGAAGCTTCATGTTTTGCCAATCACATACTTGATGTTTCAGCTGTTAGTGAAATAAATTGTAGTTTGGAAATTGTTGAAACAAGCTTTCACGAGGTGAATTCTTTTCCATTTTTTGAAAACTTTCCAATCCTTAGCCTAAAGTTTTCAAAGGAAGATGTCGCTAGTCAAAATTTTATTGTCAATGTAAATGGCAGTGAAGTTGAAACATTCATTTTGAATTCTGAATTTTTAGACATTCAAGAAGCAAACCCTTTCGACAACATTGAGTATCTCGGGATTGAATTGACCCCTGAAATGCAAGAGGAGTTTAGCATCGAAATTTTAAGTGCTGACAATCCAACTTGTTCCGCTTCTTATCAAAATGAGGGCTCAGGTATAGCAGCCTGTAGCATTTCAAACCTTAGCGCAGAACAAATATTGCCTTGCGATGAAAATGGTCAATTCTTTGTCACTATAGGTTTTGATGTGGAGGATCCGACCAGCAACAATTTTGAAATATTGGGTAATGGCCAGAATTACGGGATTTATTCCTATGATGAAATTGAAGACGGTAGTATTACCATTGGACCAATTGGAGGAGCGGGTGTTTTTGTTGATGAATTTATAGTAAGAGATGCAGAAGACTTGGAGTGCAGTCAGGCCGCAGTAGTGTTTTGGGCGCCTTGTGCAATAGTGGTTCCTGGTTGTGGCCTCTCCAATCTTTTTGCAGAAGCTTATGATTGCAATGACTTTGGTGAATTTTTGATCGATTATGAATTCGATTTTGAAGGGTTTTTAGGCGCTTTTTTTGAAGTGAGTTTTTCCAATGATGAAACCTACGTGATTGATTATCTTTCCATGCAGCAAAATGGCTTCCTGACAGCTGGACCTTTTTTAGCTGGTTCTCAAGAAAATTGGAGTATAACAGTAAATCTTCTGGATGATCCAGATTGTTTTGCTGCTTATGAACTGGGAGAAATAATGTGTGAACCAAGCAATGATAATTGCAATATTTCAAATGTTGTGGCTGAACCTTGGCCTTGTGATGAAACGGGTCAGTTTCTAGTAGATATTTATTTCACATTTGAAAATGTTGGTGAAAGTTTTACCATTGTCGGTAATGGAATTGATTATGGTAATTTCCAATATGAAGAGGGTGCTTCAGATGCTTTGGTCTCCATTGGTCCATTGGGACAGGATGACATAGAAATCTATGAATTTATTGTCATTGACAATTCAATGGTCAATTGCTCGGATTTTACTGAGATGTCAGCTCCCGCTTGCAACAGTGGTGAATGTTTTATTGAAATTGTTGATCAGAATATTTATCCTTGTTCAGAAACTGGATTTTTCTCAATTGATTTGTACATAGAATATGCCAATCCACCTAGTAATCAATTTTCCATCGTTGATGAAAATGGGACATTGTACGGAGGATTTCAATACACCATTCTCGATGATTATGGCTATGTCAATATTGGTCCCATCGGAACATTCATCGACGATAATTATGAATTCACTGTTTACGACATAGAAGATTCAGGATGTTCCGATACATTTATCTTATCAGATTTTGATTGTGATGATTTCAGTTGTCAAATTTTCGATGTTATTGCTGAGCCTACTCCTTGCGATGAGAATGGACAATTTTACATTGACATAAGTTTTTGGTACATAAATCCCAATTCTGCAACATTCTCAGTTGTAGGCGATGGAAACAATTATGGAGTTTTTGATTATGCACAAATTAATGATCAGGGATACGTCACGATAGGGCCAATTTCAGCAATGCCTCAAACGGAATTGGAGTATGGAATTGTCGATGGCGTTTGCAGTGAATTTACAAGTGTATATTTTGAAGGCTGCACTGATGAAACTTGTGACATAGGCATTGTATATGCTTATGCTTCGGATTGTGATGAAGATGGAAATTTCATTGTCGATATAGAATTTGAATATTTGGGTAGCTTTTCAGAAGGCTTTGAAGTATTTGGCAATGGTGTAAGTTTTGGAACTTTTTCTTATGAGGAAATTTTATTAAATGGTTCTGTTCAAATTGAAGTCCCCAATCAACAAGGCGAGAATTCCTTGTTTTTTTATATTGAAGATTTAGAAGACGAATTTTGCAGTGGATCTACTGCCATACAGGTTCCTCCTTGCGACGATGTTTCTTGCTATTTATACGATGCTTTTGCAGAAGCTTTTCCTTGCGATGAAAATGGAGGATATTTAGTTTACATAGATTTCGCGGCTGACAATCCAAGTGGGGAAACCTTTACAGTTGCTTCTGTTTTTGGCGAAAGTTATGGAACATTTCTTTATAGTGAAATGGAAGAAGAGGGCATCATCATTGGGCCTATTTATGATATAGAATTTGGAACTGAATTGTACATTACGGACGATGTAAATCCGCTGTGCGTGACATTTGTGAATTATGAACCACCCATTTGCAACGGAATACTATGCAGTATTGAGGACGTTTACGCTGAAATGCAACCCTGCAACGAAGACGGAAGCTTTTTAGTAGATATAGCATTTGAATATTTCAATACTGGCGATCAAGGATTTACCATCTTCGGTAATGGCAATGACTATGGAATATTTTCTTTTGATGAAATGGATCAAAACGGATTTGTCACCATTGGTCCTATTAATGTTATGGAAGGTACAGAGCTCGAGTTTATTGTCAGTGACAATTCTTTGAATGCCTGTGTTGGTTTTACTGGTTTTATCTTCAACTCTTGCGGCCCTATAGAACTTTGTGAATTTAGTAATTTGTCAGTAGAAGTGGGAGCTTGTTTGGAAGAGGAAGAATATGAAGTATTGGTTAATTTTGAATACACAGGTGTTGCAGGCTTGGGATTCGATGTTTTTCTAAATGATGAACCAATTGGATTTTATCCTTACAGCGATTTGCCTTTGAATGTTGTTTTGCCAAATCAACAAGCTGGCTCTATAAACGAATTGATGGTTGCTGAAAATGATCAGCCTTTTTGCAGTACATCAACCGTATTTGAAGCACCAGATTGTGGAGCCGTTGAAGCCTGTTCCATCAGCAATTTGTTTGCAGAAGCGCATGATTGTGATGAAAATGGACAGTTCTTGGTGGACATCACTTTTGATTACAACAATGTAACCAGTCCAAACTTTAGCATATTTGGAGACGGAAACTTCTATGGATTATTTGGCATCAATGAAATTGATGAAAACGGTTTTGTTACGATCGGCCCATTCGATGAGGACGGTGAAACAGTTTACGGATTCGTAGTTCAGGTTCAAGAACAATTGGGCACTTGCAGTTCAGAAGATTATTTCTTAGGCCCCATTTCATGCAACGAAGCAGATTCCTGCGCCTTCTCAAATTTATCTGCGATCAATTTATGTGGCACCCTTTCAGTTGATTTTGATTACAGCAATGTCACCAATCAATTTTTCGATTTATCCTTGGATGGTGAACTTTATGTTGTTTACGAATACGCTGATTTACCGCTAAGTTTAGATCTTAGCATTGAGGTTGACGGTATGCCAGATCAAATACTAATTTCTGATACCGACAATCCAGACTGCTTCATCGAAGATGTTGTTGCTTTTGTAGAATGTATGCCATGTGTAATTACCGATTTATCGGCTTACAGGGTTTGTATTTCAGAGGAAACGGTAGAAATTAGTTTTAACCACAGTAACACAAGCAATCAGTTTTTTGATTTATATGTTGATGGACAGTTCTATGATTTCTATGAATTTGCCAGCCTTCCTTTGGAATTGGAATTGGACCTTACAGCAGCAGAAATCAAAGTCAGTGAAAAAGACAATTCAGACTGTTTTGCTGAAGCCTTGATTTTTGATGGGGTTTG
>CALBCY010000044.1 GCA_937927195.1 uncultured Chitinophagales bacterium | reverse complement strand
ACGATTTGTCCAGTTGTGGAAATCCATACAACGGAACCTACTCCTGAACCGATTCCAACTCCTAGCCCTGCGCCAGAGCAACCTTCTTCTTCTCCTGTTGAAGACCTAACTGGTTGTTTAGAAGGAGATTGTTCTGTTGATTTGGACAATGGTGAAATATAAAACAACAATTACCTTTAAAAATCCCCTCCTTCTTTTAACCCCTCCTTCTGTTTTAAATTCATTTAGAAAGAGGGTCTTAATATTTTCCCCGATTATTTAATTATAAATTTATTATAATGAACAACCTATTAAATTTTTCTAATTTTGAATTAGACCAAGAACAAATTAAAAAGACAACAGGTGGTGGAAACATCAACCTTAATGGTTTTAGCGAAGAAATAAGACATTATTACTCTTACTTTTCTTGCTTCAACACCCAAAGTACTTCTCCGAAAGTAGAAGCACCTGTTGTAACTACAAGTCAAAACCGCCCGGAGCCAGTTCAGCAAATTGCTGAGCCGCAAACTAACAATAGTCTTGGCAATATCTTTTGGTTTGGTAAGTAAATCTAGCTTAGAAAAAGCCTCTATTGGAAATACATAAAGTAATATTCTTTGTGTTAAACAAGATCCTTAGTGTCCCAACGGCATTTATGCTAGTTGGGCCTTTTTTTTAAATCTAAATTGCACTGTTTCCCATTATTATTCCTCTAACAAATGAGGTTTGTTTTCAACAAATCTTGTTTATTTTTTTTGAATTTTCCTCAAAACTCTTGGCAATAAAATTGCCAAGAGTTTTTTTTTATCATGCCCATAACTAATTCATTTCCCATTCAACACACATTAGAAATAAAAGTATTTTATTACAAAATCTGACAAAAAATCAAGTTGTATTTTAATCACATAAAATTAACTGAACTGTAAATAATAAACCGTTAAGTTAATTTCTTTGCGATCTTATTGTGAGCCTTAAACATCAAAATTATAAGCAAAAATAGTCCTGAAATAATAGCCTGGTCCATCAAACCAAGGCTAAAACAAAATGGAGCAAAGAACTAATTGAACAAATCTATTGCGAAAGCCCAATTTGTGAAAAAGCCTTCTTATTTTTATATCCAAACAAATGCAGGCCAAGTAAATGAATAAAATTTTAGACTTCCTAAAATTAATAAGATGGATCAATCTACTTTTTGTAGCATTGACACAAATATTTATTCACTTTTGCCTAATCCAACCGATCTTAAGCAATGGCTTTGTGCACATTGAAAGTTCACTAGGCACCTCCGGCATTTTATTATTGGCACTTTCAACCAGTCTCATTGCAGGAGCAGGATACATCATCAATGATTATTTTGATGTAAAATCCGATGAAATCAATAAGCCAAACCGAATAATTGTCGATAGGAGTATAAGCAGAAGAAAGGCACAAATCTGGCATCTGGTTCTAAACATCTTGGGGATCGGAATTGGCTTTTATCTGGCATTTAAAGTCGATTGCTGGCCTTTGGGTTTTATACACATTGGAAGCATGGCCCTACTTTGGTGGTATTCAAGCTATTGGAAAAAGACCTGGTTGGCTGGAAATATTCTGGTTAGCCTACTTACCGCATTTGTTGTAATAACTGTCTTATTGTATGAAAGAAGTCTCTTTCTTGAGTTAAAAGGCAGAATGCCAGAGATCTTTTATTACATATTCTACTTCTGTTTGTCTTATGCAGGTTTTGCTTTCCTGATGACCATGCTTCGGGAATTGGTAAAAGACATGGAAGACATGAAGGGAGACAAAGCAGACGGAGGAAAAACAGTCCCCATAGTCTCTGGAATTATTAGAACCAAGCAAATCTGCTACTTTTTAATCGCCCTAATAATTATTCCTCTTGTCTATTACCAATATGATCTTGCCATAAATTTTAAAGAAAGCCAAAATTTATCATTTCATCAAGTACCGCCAATACGACTTATTTTCACGTTCGTCCAAATCCCATTGGTCTATTTGGTCCTTTTATTAATGAAAGCAGACAAGCCAGCTGATTTCAAAAAGATTAGTAATTTGATAAAATTGATTATGCTGGCCGGAATTCTTTATTTGACTTATTTATATTTTTCTGTTGGTTAAGTTTCATGGATAAGTTTCGATCTTAATGAACAAATGGCTTTTTACAACAGAACAGTTCTTCGGGTTTCAGAGATAGATTGATAAAATAGCTTTATTTTGGTCTTTCGTGGCGATGACCATGAATCAATTAAAATGCTTTACTTTGGTCTTTCGTGGCGATGACCATGAATCAAATAAAATGCTTTATTTTGGTCTTTCGTGGCGATGACCATGAATCAATTAAAATGCTTTATTTTGGTCTTATGACCAAAATCGTGGAGATTCATCTAATATCAAATTCTAGGGCTTATACCTCCAGTTCAAATGGCAAACTTCTTTGGCGTTTACCAGTAAGATTGAAAATGGCATTTCCTATGGCTGGAGCAATGACACTAAGTGGCGGTTCGCCCATTCCATAGGGCCTTTTAGCCCCCTCGTCTTCCAGTAAATAGACTTCCATTTCCGGGCAATCTGCCAATGTTGCCATTGGGTACTGATGGTAATTGCTCTGTTCGATTTGACCGTCTTTTACAGTAATTTTTTCATACATACTGGCACTGATCCCCATCATAATCGATCCTTCGACTTGCTGCTTTGCCCCTTCCCTATTGACTACGATGGCAGGATTGGAAACATGATAAACCTTTTTCACTTTTATTTTACCAGCTACAGCCACAACCTCCACCATCGCAGCCACAACCGTTTTTCGATCTTCAAAAAGAGCGATGCCTTGTCCCACCTTGTCCTCCAATGGAATGTTTTCCCAGTTGCATTTCTCCCTCAAAGTTTCCAATACTCTTTTCATTCGTTGATGCAATTCATCTTTACTCTTTCTCAAATAAGACAAACGCATTTCAAAAGGATCTTGACCTGTTTCTACGGCTATTTCATCCATAAAAGTTTCTACGGCAAAGCCATTTGGGAAGCAACCAACTCCCCGCCAAATACTGGTTTTCAAGGGTGTTTTATTGTGCCATACTGTTGTATTTCTATGCTCAATATCATATAATATTCTCGCTCCATGACCTGCTGAAACAAAGTCAGCTCCCAGTAATTTCTTAACGAGTGGGATGGCTTCTAAAACCATATCACCGAAAGCTTGATTGTGCGTAATGGCTTTTATTTTCTTACCAGCACCAATGGCCACTTTAAACTCATGGTGTGTGCAAGGGCGATGGTGGGCACTTTGAAATTCTTGCTCTCTTGTTGCGACAACTTTAACTGGTCTTCTCACTGCCTTTGATAGCTGAACAGCTTCGCTGTGTTGCGTATAAGGATTCCCAAATCCTCCACCCAGAAAAGTTGGGATCACATTAACTTTATCTTTTTTGAATTTAAATTCCTTAGCAACCCAATTTCTAATAATCTCTGGTCCCTGTGTACCTGTAACAATGGTGATTTTATCTTCTGTATAATCTGCAATAACAACATTGGGCTCCATTTGAGCATGAGATCCAAAAGGAGTGCGATAGGATCTTTCAATTACCTGGTATTCGATTTCTTCCTCTTCGAACACTTTTTTCGCATTTCCATCATTCTGAATATTCACCGCCTTTCCTTTTCCAACCTCTACCAAAGACAACACTTCGTCTTGCTGCCATTTTTTAGGAATGTCCCATTCAACTTCAATCATTCTTTTTGCCATTTCAGCAGCGTATCTATTCTTGGCAATAACACCAATCCAAGTTTCAGTACGAACAATTTTTACAACATCCTCTAAGAATGCAGCTTTTGAAGTATTGGCTTTTTTTATGCTTGACTCTAAATATGGGCTGGACAAAACTACGGCTTCAAGCATGTTGGGATAGGCTTGATCAATTGCATAAATAGGCTTACCTAAGACCTTATCTTTTAAATCGCTTCTTCGAAAGCCTCTTCCGATTACTTTGAAATTTTTTGGATCTTTTAATTTAGGTTTCTTGGGAACTTCCCAGTCTGTGGTCTTGAGATTTATTTCATGAAAAGAAAGAGCATCTGTCCCATTCAAAACGTGGGCATCTTCCAACAGAAATGATTCTGTTGATTCCAAGGCCCAAATTTTTGCTGCGGCATTTTTTAGCATCCCAGCCAAAGTTGCTGCCGTTGTTCTCAATGGTAAATACATCGATCCAGTACTTGTGCTACCTCCAGTTGCAAAACCATCTGTTAGCCCGGAACTGGTCTCAGCATGATGTACTTTCACCATATCCAAGTTCAAATCCAATTCTTCTGCAACCATCATTGCAAATCCTGTAAGCGTCCCCTGCCCCATTTCAATTTTTGGCGAAAACATTGAAATGGTATTGTCTTCATTTATTTCAAACCAGTAATCTGGATGCCATTCTTTCACACCACTTGGTAAATCCATTTCACTTGCAAAATCAGCAATAAACCTTCTTATGGGTTGGCAACCTCCAGCAGCAACCACGAAGGAACCAGAGGCCAAAGTGATTCCGACATTTTGTAAGAATTTTCTTCTAGAAGGATTGGTCTGCTCTTTTGTTTTCTTTCTTTCCATTTCAGCTCAATTTAGCTATTCGATTTTTTTAAACTGGCGGCTCTTTTAATCGCACTAATAATTCTTGGATGGGTTCCGCAACGGCAAATGTTGCTAATATTTGCCTTAATATCTTCATCCGTAGGATCAGAAAATTCCTCTATCAATTTTGCGCCGGCCATCATAAAGCCAGTCTGACAATAACCACATTGCAAAACATTCTCGTCAATCCATGCTTGCTGAATTGGATGTAAATTTTCTTCACTTTCAGACAGTCCTTCTATCGTAGTAATTGATTTCCCTTGGGCTCGTTTTATAGCAAAGGAACAAGAACGAACCAATTCTCCATCTACATGAACGGAACAAGCACCACACATTGCTCTACCGCAACCAAACTTGGTCCCTTTTAAATTGAGTTCATCCCTAATGACCCAAAGCAATGGCATTTCAAGATTAACCTCTACAGAAGTTTGTTTGCCATTGATTGTGAAATTTATTTTTGATTTCATTTTTTGTTTTTTTATTCGCTCATGGATTGCGAGTTTACTGGCTGATACAATGCGCGTTTATTTGGAGGGAACATGAGCACCATTGTCCAACCAATCTGCTACAGCCTTTTTAAATTCTTCGAATGGCACTTGAACGGGTTTCCTGTTTTCCCCGGGGTTCCATCCCCAAAGAACCAATGCATCTTCAGTCATATGTTTGGCCAAGGCCTCTGGTGAACGTTGTCCATTGGATGATTTTGAAATGAATTTCTGGCCAATTTCATAATCCGACAAACCCAACCATCCCATGGATTTTGGAGCCAATCCCCAATGAGGTGCACCAGGTACACCACTGTAAACATTGTTGTCATCACCGTGGCAGCCAGAACAGAACTGAATTGGACCTCCTTGGTTGGTTTTGCCTCTCCTAACATTAAACAGATGTAGGTGTTGATCATCGCCTTGTCTAGGGCGATCATCGGTGGGATGACAATTTATACATCGCGGATCTTTCAAGACTTTTAAAATTACATCGAATGCCAATAAAGACTTGTTTTTTTCCTCCTCGTTGGTGGGGAATAAACCAGCAGTATTTCTGGCTTCTGAACTAGATTCAGGCCTAAGCTGATCAATGGAATCATTAAATGAGGGAGCTTTATCAAGCTTGGGGTTTGAAGCTGAAATCACAAAAAAAGTGAGGAATCCCATAAATAAGAGGGAGAATGCTTTCATAGTAGTGGCGCAGATACTTTTGAATTCAATAAACTGAGAATCAAGATACTAAAAAAAATCAGCATTAAGTTATTTGAATTGATTATCCCCCTTCTTGTTGCGACGCTCATCAAAAACCCTAATGGCAACAACAACAGATTCAGCGGTCTTTTCTCCCTGAGAAAAAACTTCACAATAAAGAGTTGTCTTCCTTTTTTTTACTTCAATTACTCTTGCTCTAAGTTCAACCAAATGCTTGCTAGAGCTTGGCTTGAGGTACCTAACATTTAGGGTACCTGTTGCATACCTATACTCCGGATAAGAACCAATTGGCCTGCCTTCAATTTTGCATGCATAAGCCATGGCTGTTCCCATACAATGACAATCGATGAGCGTTGCCATAATTCCTCCATTCAATACATTCTTCCAGCCATGATATCTTTCTTTCGGCGTCCAATGACAAACTGCTTCATCCTTATCCCAAAAGGACTTTATTTGTAATCCATGAGAATTTTTATCCCCACAACCAAAACATACATTTCCGGGCATGTGATCTTGGAAATAATTTTTGTCCATTGCTTTTGACTTCTTTTTCATCTGTTGTTTTTTTGATTGAATCACAAGTTTCAGCCATTAATAGGCATTGCATAAAATCTGATTTTTATACAAACTGTAAATCTAATTTCTAAAATTTACGATCTAAAGTTTGGTATTTGAAATGTTCCAGTAATTTTGCAAAAAAAATTATGCAATACCAATTAATACTTGCCTCTAAATCTCCAAGAAGAAAAGACCTATTGGCGAAAACGGGCCTCGACTTTGAAATCAGAACCAAGGACACTGAAGAGGTTTATCCTTCTGATTTACAATTGGACCAAGTGCCAGAATATTTGGCGAACTTAAAAGCATCTGCTTTTGACAATGAACTCAAAGAAAATGAAATTCTCATCGCCGCAGATACGGTGGTTATACTTAACGATAAAATCATCGGCAAACCAAAGAACTATGATGAAGCATTGGCTTTCTTAAAAGAGCTGAACGGAAGTGTTCACGAAGTAATAACAGGCTTGAGCATCAAAAGCTTTGCACAACAAAGTTCTTTTAGTGAAATGACAAAAGTTTGGTTTAGCAAATTAAGCGATCAAACATTGGAACGATACATTACAGAAAAAGAGCCCTATGACAAGGCTGGTGCCTATGCGATTCAAGAATGGATTGGTTTTGTTGGGATCGAAAAAATCGAAGGAAACTATCCGAATGTATTGGGATTGCCCGTTTACAGATTATTAAATGAATTGAAAAAATTTAATATTTCAATGAAATAAGAGAAAGTATTTGAAAAATATTACCTTGCAAAAGCGATGAATGTCACAGCATTGAAATACTCGATCCATCTTCGAGTTTACATTTAGCACAAACATCTTAAACGATTGATTTTCAATAAGTTCCAATTCTTTGATTAAAGTAATTTTCAACAAACATTCATTCAAACAAGAACATTTTCACTAAAAATCAGCAGCAATAAAGCACAGAGAAATAAAACTCCAAAAAAGTTAAAACTTTAAAGAAAATGCCTATCTTTGCGGCTGAATTTAATTTAAAAAAAGTATAATGGCCCATCATAAGTCAGCGAAAAAAAGAATCAGACAATCTGCTAAAAGAAGATTGCACAATAGATATTTTGCGAAAACAACTAGAAATGCAATTCGTGAATTGCGAGCTTTAGAATCGAAAACAGAAGCTGAAAAAGAGCTTCCTAAAGTGATTAGTATGATTGACAAACTAGCTAAGAAGAACATTTTACATCCAAGTAATGCAGCTAACAAAAAGTCTAAATTGACAAAATTTGTTAACTCATTATAAGAGTTTAATAAAAATTTAAGATATTATCAACCCCATCTCCTTCTAAGAGATGGGGTTTTTTCATGCATTCTTTTGATCTCCAATACCTGTTCCACTTCCCTCTTCCACTTCCCTCTTCCACTCTTCCAATTCTGCAATACAGCTTTCCCTTATCACAGATTTGGTTTCCATATTTCATGTAATTTTACTAGCCTATATTCAGAGCAGAACAATGTGTTTCTCGTCCAATAAATTTCAGTAAACTGCTTCCTTTAATCTATAATTTCCGATCGGCTTGATCAATCGGTAATGCCTATTTGAAATGCCTTAATGGATAGGAAAATGGGCAAGAAAACAGTTTCAATTTATGTTTAAATTTCTTGTTCAACAAGGCAAAAACTACTTGCATTTTTTGTGTTTCGGCATTATATAGGTATATGAAGTATAAGAAACAAAACATAAAAACCTGGGCAGTGGAAGATCGTCCAAGAGAGAAGTTGTTACTCAAGGGCAGGAGTTCTTTGAGCAATGCAGAGCTTGTGGCCATTCTGATAAATACAGGAACCAAAAACAACAGTGCACTCGACCTCGCAAAGGAAGTCCTTAACCTAGCCAATAACAATCTTGTGAATCTAGGTAAAAAGAGCATCAGCGAATTTGGAAGAATCAAGGGGGTCGGACAAGCAAAAGCTTTGAAAATAGTAGCGGCCCTGGAACTAGGTCGACGAAGACAATTGGCCAATGCGGAAAAAAGAAAACAGATTCAGAAAAGCACAGATGCCTTTGAATACCTCCAACCCATAATTGGAGATTTACAATATGAAGAATTCTGGATACTTTTGCTGAACCGAAACAATAAGATCATTGGAACCGAAAAAATAAGCAAGGGTGGAATTGTAGGAACTGTTACCGATAAAAGAATTATTTTTAAACTTGCCATCGATGCATTTGCGACCTCTATCATTTTAGCTCACAACCACCCTTCTGGAAACACCAAACCCAGCGAAGCTGATCGAAAAATCACACAGCAATTAAGAAGTGCAGGAAAAATTATGGACGTGGAAGTCCTGGATCATTTGATTATTACCAATGACGCCTATTTTAGTTTTGCTGATGAGGGCTTTATGTAAAAACCTGAGTTCGATTATTAACATACTGATAATCAATCCGTAAGAAAACTACTAGCTTTCAATTTGGGGAGAAACGTGGACATTTGTCATTTTAGTGAAAGAATTTGCTTAAATCCGTTAGAAAAAAAATCCTGTTTGAGCTCTACTGAAATTGA
>CALBCY010000043.1 GCA_937927195.1 uncultured Chitinophagales bacterium | reverse complement strand
AGCATTTCTCTTGTTTCGCTGATACTAGCGATTTGTCTACCCATCATGTTTGCTAATTTCACGCCAGCCTCCACACACTCACCATTGGATTTGGCCATTTCATTATTGGGTAAGTAAAAATTATCTTCAAGCCCTACTCTGAAGTTTCCACCCATCGTGCAAGCCACAGCCGCCATTTGCCATTGCTTTCGACTGATGGCTATTACCTGCCAAAAAGCACCTGCAGGAACTTGACTGATTTGATGCATTAAATTTGGCGTTGTTGCCGGAATTCCACCCAATACACCCATCACCAAACTGTAGCAGGCATTGTCAGGCAACAAACCCATTTCACGCAGGGGTTCAGCATTGCGAATGTGTCCCGTATCAAAGCATTCCATTTCAGGGCAAACACCATTTTCATTCATCGTTTTAACGATTTCCATCATGGTATCAAACGAGTTTTCAAATACACCATTCCAGAAAAACTGTTTTTTCTTTTTTGAAAAAATAGCATAATTCATACTGCCCATGTTGAAGGCTGCCATGTCCGGCTTGGTCGCAGGTAAATGTTTGATCCGATCTTTAACCCCCAAGCCAATTGCACCAGTAGAATAATTGATAATGACATCAGGACACAATTTTCTAACTTCTTCTTGAATGGCTTCAAAAACTTCTGTTCGCCAAGAAGGCATTCCATTGTCTTCCCGTGCATGAATGTGGACAATGCTCGCACCTGCATCAACCGCTCGCTTGGCCTCAGCCCCCAATTCTTTTGGAGTATAGGGAATGTAAGGACAATGTGTCCTGTTGGTCGCCGCCCCAGTTAATGCAGCCGATAATATCAATTTCTTAAATGCCATTTTTTAGATGTTAGTTTAAATAGTACAAAAATCGCAGTGCTTCTATTAAAAAGCATAAAGGCTCACTTTTGGCTTTAAAATTACAAACCAGTTTCATTCACCAGTCCAATTGGGTTTCCTTTTTTCTCTAAATGCAGTCAAGCCTTCTTGCCCGTCCTTGCTTCCTACTGTTTTTTGCAACATGGCCATCAGGTATTCATGTTGTCCTTCTTTCTTTTGTATTTTACGAAAAGCCTCCAAACCCAAACGGATGGCTGAAGGAGAATTTTCTTTTAAATCATTGATCAATTGATCCGCTTGTTTTTCCATTTCACCCTCCTCAATCACATGTGTTACCAATCCGTATTCCAAGGCTTTTTCGACGGAAAGATTGTAGCCACGTATACACCAATCAATCACTTTTCGTTGAGGCATAACTCTCAACAAAGTCTCCATTACTTGAAATGGATACAAGCCTCGTTTCACTTCAGGCAAGCCAAATTTCACACCTTTGTTTGCCAAGACATAGGTACTTCCGGTCAAGAAGAAAAAGCCTCCAGCATAAACATCTCCCTCCACCATAGCGATGATGGGTTTGTGGACAGAAAAAAACAATTCTGCCATTAATATCGGCTGGTTCGGTTCAGGGATACTGGATTCATATTCCCCCAGCATTCCCATAAATGCTTTTAGATCAGCACCGGCACAAAACACTTTTCCTTTTGCTTTGAATTTTATGGCCCAAACATCTTTTTGATGGTTGGCGTATTGTAAAACGAAAGCCAACTCATTGACCATGTGCGGATGAATGGCATTTCTTTTCTCTTCTCTGTCCAAACAAATCGTCAACACATTTTCATTTTCTTCAACTGCAATAAAGGCAAATTGTTGATTGGTCAAATCTCTTATTATTTCCTCATCATAATAGTTCATAATATTGCTTCTTTTGACTTCAATTTCATTAGCAAAAACCCTGCCTCGACATTATCTCCTTCCTTTGCATAAACCTCTTCGATCAATCCATCTTCTTCTGCATAAATTGTATTTTCCATTTTCATAGATGAAATAACAATCAAGGCTTCTCCCGATTTCACTTCTTGATTTGGTTTGACCATGATTTTCAAAATCTGCGAAGGCATTGGAGCTTCATAACCTCCTTTGACTTTTTCCTTTTTCTTTTTTGGAAACCTTTCTTTCTGCTCAATTTTAAGATTCCCAATGTCGGCATTGTGCAGGTAAAAGTCCATTCCCGATTTCAGAACAGTAAACTGCCATCTTAGCCCTTTTGTTTCAAAGGAAATTTCATCTCCTTCTACTTGAATCAAAGAGACCGATAACAATTCTTCTCCATTTTTGAAATAGAACAAATCATCTTGGTATCGATATTGCAAAACTAATTCTTTGTCATTGTGCAAATAAGTCTCTTTTTGGTAATCATAAAAGCTGCTTCTCCAACCTGAAGGAACAGATTTTAAAAGTCCACGACTATTTTCTCTTTTATTCCAATCTACCAAACAAGCAGCAATACATGCAGTGAACAATTCTTCCTCCGTCTTCGCTGCAATGTTCTTTAAATTTATTTTATCCTTGATAAAATGCGTATCGTAATTTCCGTTTATAAAATCTGCTTGCTCTGTTAAATGAAGTAAAAAATCTTGATTGGTTTTTGTTCCCAAGCAAACCAAGTTTTTCAAAAAGTAGTTGAGCTTGCGATGTGCTTGCTGGCGATTCTCTTCTCGGATGATTATCTTGGCGATCATGGGATCATAAAATACAGATATTTCTGAACCTGATTCTATCGCCGATTCGATTCTTAAGCCATCCATTTCAGGATATTCAAATTTCAATATTTTACCAGTAACTGGAGTGAAATCATTTTCAGCGTCCTCGGCATACAACCTTGCTTCAATTGCGTATCCACATCCACGGACATTTTTCTGCTTTATTTTCAAGGCCAATCCCTGCGCAGATTCTATCTGCATTTGTACCAAGTCCAATCCTGTGATTTCTTCGGTCACTGGATGCTCCACTTGAAGCCTTGTGTTGACTTCCAGAAAATAATAATTGCCTGTTTTTTCTTCAAATATAAATTCTACGGTTCCAGCATTGTCGTAGTTTAAAGCTTTCGCTGCCATGACTGCCGATTCTCCCATTTGCTTGCGCAAGGCCTCAGTCAATACTGGTGAGGGGCTTTCTTCAATTACTTTTTGATACCGTCTTTGTATGGAACATTCTCTTTCCAAAAGGTGGATCGCATTGCCATGTTGATCGCCAAAGATTTGGATTTCAATGTGTCTGCCTGATGAAATGTATTTTTCAACGATCAATTCATCGTTCCCAAAAGATGAAAGCGATTCTCTTTTGGCTGATTCAATCGCAGATTCCAAATCTGCTTCTTTGTGAACAATCCTCATGCCCTTTCCTCCACCGCCAGCTGTGGCTTTAAGAAGAACTGGGAAATCCATTTTCAAAGCCTCTGAAATAAGTCTTGTAGAACTTTGATCTTTCCCTTTGTATCCAGGAACGGTTGGAACGCCATGCTCCTCCATCAATCCTTTGGCCTCCGACTTGGAACCCATCGCTTGAATCGCTTCGGGGTTTGGACCAATAAAAATGATTCCAGCGGTTGCACAACTCTTCGCAAAGTCGGCATTTTCAGATAGAAACCCATACCCTGGATGGATGGCATCGGCCTTAACAGATTGAGCTACTTGAATTATTTTACCCATGTCCAAATAGGATAAAGCGGGATTGCTCTCCCCTATAAAAACTGCCTTATCCGCTTGTTTGACATAAAGTGCATTTCTATCTGCATCGGAATAAACAGCAATGCTGCTAATGCCCATCTTTTTGCAAGTACGTATTATCCTCGAGGCAATTTCCCCTCTGTTGGCTATTAGTATGGAATTTATTTGTTTCATTGTTTATGGTACGCAGCGACGCTACGCGCGCTTTTATGCTTTTGGTACGGCACTTCGTGCCTGTTGGTACGCAGCTTTCGCCTTCGGCTCGCTTCTTTGCTGTTGGTACGGAGCTGAAGCTCCTGTTGGTACACTCGCCTTCGGCCTCATTGTTAGTGCGGCTGCGATTTTCAGCGACTCTCTTTTCCTCTTAGAACCTGACCAGTTGTGACACTTACATT
>CALBCY010000042.1 GCA_937927195.1 uncultured Chitinophagales bacterium | reverse complement strand
GATCAGCGAAGCTGATACTACCTTTCAATTGCACATTGGTTTGGACAGCTACCTAAGAACAGTAACCATTCCCTACCCTTTTGAAGCGGCAAATGACACAGAGCAAAACTTGAGTGTTAATGCAGACATTGCTGCTTTATTTAACTACAATCTTTCAGAATCCATCACCGTTCACACTGGAATTGTGAATGACAAAAACACTGGAATTGTCAATAACTTACCCTCTATTTTCAGCAGATAATCTTACTTAATTTTGTCGGTGAAATACATTTTACAAAACATCAACAGTAAAACAATACAGGCCAATTTTTGCCCGCAAAAGATTGCAAAGCAAAAATTGGCCTGTTTGTTTTGCATCCTGCTAATTCTTTCAGCTTCCTGCAAAAAAGAAACAAATGAAAACGTAATTAAATTCACCCCTTTAGAAATAAACACACCTTCTGGCTTTGATGAAATGACCATCCCCGACGACAACAAACTAAGCCTTGAACGAGTCAACTTGGGCAAAATGCTTTTCTTTGATCCCATCCTTTCAAGAGATTCAAGCATTTCTTGCGGTACTTGCCATTTACAAAACATAGCTTTTACTGACAATCTTCCTGTAAGTCGTGGAATCGAAAACCGACTTGGCTTTAGAAACACCACTGGGCTGACCAATGTTGGATTTCAACCTTACTTTTTTAAAGAAGGTGGCGTCCCAACACTAGAACGACAAGTCATCGCTCCGATTGAAGACCCGGTTGAAATGGATTTCACCCTTTTCGACGCTATAGAAAGATTAAGAAACCATCCGATTTACCCTCAGCTTATTCTAGAAGCTTATGGCAGAGAAGTCGATGCCTTTTCTGTCACCAGAGCCATCGCAGCTTTTGAAAGAACTTTGGTTTCTTTCAATTCCTATTATGACATGCACAATGCCAACAATGAAGCCAATGCAATGACACAGGAACAGATAAATGGCATGAATTTATTTTTTGGCCCAAAAGCAAACTGCAGTCAATGCCACGCAGGGGGAAATTTTACCAATTACAATTTTGAAAACAATGGCCTATTGCAAGAATACCTAGACCAAGGCAGATTTAGAATTACATTTGACACAAGCGATATCGGCAAATTCAAAACCCCAAGCTTGAGAAATGTAGAAGTAACCGCACCATACATGCACAATGGTTCGTTGAATACTTTGGAGGAGGTTGTTGAACATTACAACACCGGAGGAACAAACCATTCCAATCAGAATGAATTGGTCAAACCATTAAATTTAAGCGCAACTGAAAAAAATGAATTAGTAGCTTTTTTGAAAGCCTTAACTGATCGAGAGTTTTTAGAAAACGAAAGCTTTATGCCATAGAAAAAATCTATATGGGATAAGGCTGAGAAATAATAAAAAGCACAGCCAGAAAAGAACATTTCATTGTCATTAATAGTATTCAGTACTTGAACACAAGTAATCAATTATTCAAAAATTATATTTATTTTGTATTACTCGATTACTTAAGTTCAAGTACCTAAATTTGTACAAGTATGAAACAGTTAATCTATTCGATAATTCTATTGGGATTCATTCTTAATGCGTCTTCTTGCGATAAGAATGAAGCGCCAGACCCTATGGAAATTGATCCCTTGGACAGTACTTATGTGCAAACATCTTATAACCTAGAAATTCCAACTGGTTTTCCTGAACCAGTTATACCATCAGATAATCAACTGACAGATCAAGGAGTAAAACTTGGAAGAATGCTGTTTTACGATCCCATTTTATCTGCAGACAGTACCATGTCTTGTGCCACTTGCCATAGACAAGAAAATGCTTTTACCGATCCCAGAGTGTTATCTCCAGGAATTGACGGAATTGAAGGCACTAGAAATTCCATGCCCTTGTTTAATCTTGCTTATGGTCTCAACACAGCTTTTACCTGGGACGGTTCTAGAACCACATTGGAAGAACAGGCGCTTGAGCCGATTGACAATCCAATAGAATTGCATCAGCCAATACCTGAAATGGTTCAAAAATTGAAGGATCACCCAGACTATCCATTGCTTTTCAGAAAAGCTTTTAATGCCGATATTGATAGCATTAATGTAGCCAAGGCCTTGAGCCAATTTATGCGCATAATTATTTCTGGTAATTCCCGATATGACCAAGTGATCAACCAAGTTCCTGGTGTAGAACCTACAGAACTCGAAATCATCGGTAGAAACCTGTTTAATCTGGAAACTGGAATGCCAGGAGAAGCTGAATGCGTGCATTGCCACGGCGGAGTATTGTATACAGAGTTTTCATTCAAGAACAACGGATTGGATGATATCGCTTCGATCAATGATTTTTCTGACTTGGGTTTAGGTGGCGTTACTGGAAACACCTCGGATTATGGAAAGTTTAAGGTGCCAACTCTAAGAAACATTGCTCTGACAGCTCCATATATGCACGATGGACGATTTGCAACACTAGAAGAAGTAATTGATCATTACAGCGAAGGAATCCATTTTTCGCCAACCATTTCACCAGAATTAGGCAGCGAGTTCACAACTGGTCAAAACACCAATTTGACTGACGAACAAAAACAAGCTTTATTGGCTTTTCTTGAAATGTTAACGGATTCATCTTTCATCAATAATGAGGCTTATGCCAATCCATTCTAAATAATTGGCCCAATTTTAGCATTTATTTTTGCTGAGAATAAAATTGTTAAAAAAAACAGGCTAGAACAGGGCAATAATTAATCAAAAAAGCCCTATTATTAAGGTTCTTAACCTAACGATGTAACAATTCTTATGATTGCTGACGACAACAATACAGAACCAGAAGAAAAAAAAGAGGCAAAGCCTGAGAAACCAGAAAGAAAAAAACTGAGTAGAGAAGAAAAAGACAAAGTTTTCGACTCTGAGTTTGTTCCGCATGCCAATGCTCTTTATACATTTGCGTATCACCTCACATACAATGAGGAAGATGCCAATGATTTAGTGCAAGAAACCCTGTTAAAGGCATTTCGTTTCGTAGAGTCATATCATATTGGAACTAATGCGAAGGCATGGTTGTTCAAGATATTGAAAAACGCATTCATTAATGAATACCGTAAGAAGTCGAAACAACCTTACAAGGTTGACTATGAGGACATTGTAAGTTATCATCAAAGCGATGACAGCAGATATGTAGGCTTTTTAGATCTCCGAGAAGAAATTTTTCAGGGGATGTTGGGAGATGAGCTTGTAAAAGCACTAAATATGTTACCTGTAGACTTTAGGACTGTCATAGTTCTGTGTGATCTGCAAGGATTTACATACGAAGAAATGTCGAAAATTATTGACATTCCAATTGGTACAGTAAGATCGCGTTTGCATAGAGCCAGAAATATGCTCAAAGAGAGTTTAAAGGCTTATGCTGAAAAATTAGGTTATATCACAAAATAATGGCTATGAATGGTCGAGTAATCCACAATTGTAATCAGTGCGAAACGAGAATTGAAAAGGTTCTTGATGGACAATGTTCTAGTTTAGAACAAAACAATTTCGTACAGCATATTGAACATTGCCCTCGTTGCATGGGAAAATATCAAAGAGAGCAAAGTTTTAGGGAATTCCTGCAAACAAAAATTCCTCAGAAAAAATTCTCCGATTCCCTTCTATCCAATATTAGGGATAAAATAAGACAAGGAGTTTAACATCCTGTTAAACTCTCCAATCAATTCTTTTTATTTTCATTGGATGCCATTTAACAATGGCAAACGAAATTGTATTTGTATTTTACAAAGCATTTGAAAGCATCCAATAAAATATCCAAACAAATAGCTGCGATTAAACAAATCGCAAGGGAAATCTCATTGGTGGAAAACGAAACGCTGGATGGTATTGAAATACTTAAATCCTTGCAGTTTAATTCCACTACTTCTGTAATTGGGATTACTGGCCCACCAGGTGCTGGAAAAAGCAGCTTGTTGAATGCGCTCCTAAATGAATTGCTGAAAAATGCAGATGATTCACAAAAAGAGGACAAGCCTAAAAAAATTGCCATTATTGCTGTTGATCCAAGTTCTCCATTTAATTATGGTGCGCTTTTGGGGGATAGAATAAGACTCAGCTCTTTCTATAACAATCCCAACGTCTTTATCAGATCTGTTGCAAGCAGAGGTTCCCTTGGAGGACTGTCCGAAAAAATAATGGAAATAGTCGACTTACTCCGATCCAAAGACTTTGACTACATTTTTGTAGAGACTGTTGGTGTCGGACAATCTGAAGTTGAAATAGCTGCATTGGCAGATACCAGCATTGTAGTATTGGTTCCTGAGTCAGGTGATGAAATTCAAACCATGAAAGCTGGCCTTTTAGAAATTGCAGATATTTTCGTTGTCAATAAGTCTGACCGTCCACAATCAGATCAATTCATACAAAATCTAAAAAAACTGGTTCATTCAAGAATTCAAGAATGGGACATTCCTGTTATTCGTTCCGTAGCAATTGAAGGAGTTGGTTCTCGTGAAATTTTGGATCAAGTGAAATTACATCAAGACGCGAAACTTGACAATCCAAAACGACCTTATCTATTAGCAGAAAAAGTCCTTCGCATTATTCAGAAAAAAAGAATGGCTGACATTGATAAAATCAAATTGATCGAAGCTTTGAAAGAACAAGGAAACAAGGAAGGATTTAATATTTATGCTTTTGCTGAACAATGGGATTGATATTTTTAAACAATAGATTAAAACCTTTTGTTATTAACTTGTAATTCATTTATGCTTTTTGTTTTGAAACCAGAAATTTCACATTTAAAAACAAAATCATTTCACGAAAGCCACTTATACAATTTACAGAAAAAGGACTTTATTGTCCAATTGCTGATGTTTACATCGACCCCTGGCGTCCTGTTGACAAAGCCCTAATTACGCATGGGCATTCAGACCATTCAAGATATGGTCACAAAAAGTACCTTTGCTCAAAATCTGCTGCACCAGCAATATTATACCGACTAGGAAACATCAATCTTCGAACAATCGAATTCGGTCAAAATGTTTCAGTAAATGGCGTAAACATTTCATTTCATCCAGCTGGCCACATTCTCGGCTCTGCTCAAATCAGGTTGGAATACAAAGGCGAAGTTTGGGTGGCTTCTGGAGATTACAAAACTGAATCGGACGGTCTTTGTGAAGATTTCGAATTGGTTCCCTGCCATAAGTTTATTACTGAATCCACCTTTGGCCTACCCATCTTTAAGTGGGAAAAAGAAGCCAGTGTTTTGGCTGAAATAAATGATTGGTGGGCTCAAAATAGAAAGGATGGAATCTGCTCCATTATTTCAGCTTACTCACTCGGAAAAGCACAACGTATTTTACATGGTGTCAATGATGAAATTGGTGAAATATATTGCCATGGTGCGGTTGAAAACATCAACGAAGTTTTTAGAAATCAAGGCGCAAAACTAACGGCCACCAAGAGGGTAACGAAAGAAATGAAAAAAGCAGACTTTGCTGGAAAGTTGATCATAGCCCCACCTTCTGCTATTAATTCTGCTTGGTCAAAAAAACTGGGTCCAACTTCAGTTGGAATGGCTTCAGGATGGATGAGGTTGCGAGGAGCAAGACGAAGAAGAGGAGCTGATCGTGGTTTCATACTTTCAGATCATGCAGATTGGGATGGGCTAAACAAAGTGATAAAGGAGACTGGCGCTGAGAAAGTATTTGTCACACATGGTTACATAGACAGCTTCTCCAAATGGCTCAATGAAACAGGGATTCCTGCTGAAATTGTCCAAACAAACTTTCAGGGAGAACAGGTTGAAGGAGAACAGGTGGATGAAGAACAAGCTGAAGCAAGTAAAGAAACCAAGGAAGAAATTTCTGATGACCAAAACAAACAGAAATGAGGGCCTTTGTAAAATTGTTTGATAGACTCGACCAAACTACCAAAACGAACGAAAAGGTAAAAGGATTGGTCAGCTTCTTTGAAGAAGCAGATCCCAAAGATAGTTTATGGACCATTGCTCTTCTTTCTGGTCGTCGCCCCAAAAGGACCATTAAAACAGCTCAACTAAGAGAATGGGCTGCAGAACTATCTAAAATTCCTTTGTGGCTTTTTGAGGAATCCTATGCCATTGCTGGTGACTTGGCTGAAACCATTGCACTTTGCTTGCCTCCACACGATTCTGAGCATAACAAAAGTTTTACCGACTGGATTCATTTCATTAAAAGCTTAAAAGATCTCGATGAGGACGAAAAAAAAGCTCAAGTTGCCAATGCATGGAATCAACTAAACAGCAAAGAAAAATTTATTTTTAACAAGCTGATTACCGGTGGTTTCAGAGTCGGTGTATCTCAAAAATTGATCGTAAAGGCATTGTCCAAATATACAGGTGTTGAAGAAAACATTTTGGCTCATAGACTAATGGGCAATTGGACGCCAGACACCACAAGCTTCCAAGAACTTCTTTTAGAGGCCAATCCTGAAGACGATCTTTCAAAACCCTACCCATTTTATTTGGCTTATGCATTGGATAAAGAAATTGAAGAATTGGGTGAAATAGACGATTGGCAAATTGAAAGAAAATGGGATGGAATTCGAGGGCAAATTATCCAGCGGAAAAACAAACTGTTTGTTTGGTCGAGGGGTGAAGAGTTGATGACTGATAAATTTCCAGAGTTCCAAAAACTATTGCAAGTCATTCCGAACGGAACTGTTTTAGATGGTGAAATCATTCCCATAAAAGACCAGCAAATTTTGGGATTTCATTTGATGCAAAAAAGAATAGGCAGAAAAAATCTAAGCAAAAAAATTCTAGAAGAAGTGCCCATTCATTTCATCGTTTATGACCTTTTAGAATGGAATGGCAAAGACATACGGAGCAATAGCATTTCAGAAAGAAGAACAATTTTAGAAAAACTATCAAGCAATATTACCGATGAAGCTCCGATCCAAATTTCACCTTTGGTAAACGTTTCTACTTGGGATGAGTTGAAAAATGAAAGAACAAAATCCAAAGAATATTCTTGCGAAGGATTAATGCTTAAAAGAAAAGATTCCGTTTACAAAACTGGTAGAGTGAAAGGCGATTGGTGGAAATGGAAAGTAGATCCAATGAACATTGATGCGGTCATGATCTATGCACAAAGTGGCCATGGCAGAAGAGCGAACTTATTTTCCGATTTCACTTTTGCAGTTTGGGATGGAGACAGACTGGTTCCTTTTGCCAAAGCTTATTCCGGATTGACAGATGCTGAGTTGCGTGAAATCACTTCTTTCGTAAAAAAGAACACGGTCGATAAATTTGGACCAGTTCGCAGTGTCAAAGCGGAACTTGTTTTTGAATTGGCTTTCGAGGGCATTCAACTATCCAAACGGCATAAGTCAGGTGTCGCTTTGCGTTTTCCTAGAATCAAGAGATGGAGGAAAGACAAAAAACCAAAAGAAGCCAACACATTGGAAGATTTAAAAAGTATGATTTAAACTTTGACCATAGAATCTTAACAATAGAATTATAACTTTAAACTGCAGAACAAAATGTTTATTCACGACTAAAAACTGTTTTACAAACAAGCCAATTATTAAAGCGAAAAAAGAACATAAAGAATTTATAGACATCGGTAAAGCTTGGTTTAAAGCCAACAAATGGAAACCGTTCCCCTTCCAGCTAAATGCCTGGAACAAATACCTCGATGGTTACAGCGGCATCGTCAATGCACCAACTGGAAGCGGTAAAACCTACTCAATCGTAATGCCCATTTTACTCGAATTCATTCGGAACAATCCAAATGATGTTGACAAAGAAAACAATGGACTTCAAGCTATATGGATCAGCCCAATCCGATCATTGGCCAAAGAGATAAAACACTCCTCAGAAAGAGCAATCGATTCCTTGGGTTTGAATTGGAAAGTTGGGGTTCGTAGTGGTGACACTTCCACCAAAGAAAGAAAAAAACAAAAAGAGCAAGCGCCTGAAATTTTAATAACCACACCGGAGAGTCTGCATATTTTAATGGCGAGTAAAGGTTATAAAAAGTATTTCAAAAATCTCAAGGTTGTCGTTGCGGATGAATGGCATGAAATGGTTGGTTCTAAAAGAGGAGTACAACTTGAACTGGCCTACAGCCGTTTCAAAGCCATGATACCCGAATTGAAAATCTGGGGAATTTCAGCCACAATCGGCAATATGGAAGAAGCCTTCGATGTCTTAATGGGCGAAGCAACAGACAAAAAAAAACAGGTCGTCATAAAAGCCAATATTCAAAAGAAAATTGAAATAAGCTCTTTGCTTCCTGATGAAATAGAATACTTTCCATGGGCCGGTCATTTGGGAATCAAAATGCTGCATAAGATCGAACCCATTTTACAAAACAGCAAAACAACCTTAATTTTTACGAATACCCGATCTCAATGTGAAATTTGGTATCAAAAATTACTAGACGTTTATCCTGATCTTGCGGGGCAAATGGCCATGCACCATGGCTCGGTCAGTAAGGAAATTAGAACTTGGGTAGAAAATGCCCTTCATGAGGAAAAGCTCAAAGTTGTTGTCGCAACTTCTAGTCTCGACTTGGGGGTCGATTTCAGGCCCGTTGAAAGCATCATTCAAATTGGCAGTCCCAAAGGCGTGGCAAGATTTTTACAGCGAGCTGGAAGAAGTGGACATCAACCTGGAGCAACAAGTCGCATTTATTTTGTTCCAACCCACTCTCTTGAATTGGTAGAATCTTCTGCTTTGCAAAAAGCGATTGAGAAAGGAATTGTGGAAAGTCGCATACCCTACATTCGTTCCTTTGACGTTTTGATTCAATACATGCTGACACTCGCTGTTTCAGAAGGATTCGACCCAGAGATTGTATTTCAGGAAATAAAAAAAACATTCAGTTATAAAAGTGTTACGCAAAAAGAATGGGATTGGATTCTTCGTTTCTTATTGACGGGCGGAGTGGTTCTTCACACTTACGATGAATACAAAAAAATTGTTATAGAGGAAGGACTTTGGAAAGTTACTAGAAGAAAATTTGCAAGTCAACACCGCTTGTCTATTGGAACCATTGTAGGTGATACGATGATGGTGGTTAAATACTTAACTGGCGGAAAAATTGGCGCCGTAGAGGAATGGTTTATTTCACAATTCAAGCCAGGAGACTCTTTCTGGTTTGCTGGTAGATGTCTAGAATTGGTTCGAGTAAAAGAAATGACTGTTCTAGTGAGAAAGAGTAGAAAAAAGAAAGGTCGAATTCCTGCTTGGCTTGGAGGAAGACTTCCACTTTCAACTCAATTAGCAGAAATGCTTCGTTTCAAAATAGATGAAATTAGTCGCAATCTTTACACAGATCCTGAATCTAAAGTTTTGAATCCCTTGATGGATTTGCAGCGCCATCGTTCCTACATACCAAAAGAAAACGAATTATTGGTTGAGTATTTTGAAAGCAAGGAAGGTTATCACTTGGTGGTTTATCCTTTTGAGGGGCGTTTTGTTCATCAAGGGCTAGGCTCCTTGCTAGCGTATCGGATTGCGAAAAAGTTTCCCATTTCATTCTCAATCGCCATGAATGATTATGGTTTTGAATTGCTATCAGATCAAAAAATTGACATTGAGAAATTTATCACTCGACAGATATTTTCTTCAAAAAATTTGAAAGATGAAATTGAGCAAAGTTTAAATCTGACTGAAATGGCTAAACGTGCCTTTCGGGATATCGCTGCAATTTCTGGCTTGGTCTTTAAAGGTTATCCCGGCAAGATGGTCAAAGATCGACATTTGCAAGCCTCTGCTCAGATGTTGTTTTCTGTGTTTCAAGAACATGAAATGGACAACCTTTTGCTGCAACAAGCTTTCGATGAAGTAAGACTTTTTCAATTGGAAGAGCACAGAATTAGATTAGCGCTTGAAAGAATTCAAAAGCAAAAATTAATTATAAAGTTCCCGGTCAAAGCCACTCCATTTGCATTTCCACTTATAGTGGATCGATTGAGAGAAAGACTAACAAGCGAAAGCCTTGAGTCTCGAATAAAAAAAATGACTTTACAATTGCTAAAAGATTGATCATTTTCTTACTCAATGTGCTTTCATAATTTTCTTTTTCATAATTTTAGACAATGCCGCTAAGCTCAACATGTTTAAAAACGAAACTTGAAGGACAAACCTTTGTTTTGCATCCGTCCAAAGTAATTTATTGGGAAGAGAAAAAAAAACTGATCATTGCCGATGTTCATTTGGGAAAGGTTGCTCATTTTCGTAAAGGTGGAATTGCTGTTCCATCTTTGGGCGCAAGAGAAAACAAGAAAAAATTAAAAGTGCTTCTTGAAGAGTTCGATGTAAAAACCGTTTTGTTTTTGGGCGATTTATTTCACAGCAGAATCAAAAGAAAAGAATTGGATTTATACACGGACTTTTTTCTTTCTTATCCTGAAATAAATTTTGATCTTGTTCTGGGCAATCATGATCTATTGCCGATGGCTTTTTATAAAATATTGGGAATAAATGTTTATGAGGAAATGCTAGAAGCACCATTTCATTTCACTCATGAGCCAGAAGACCCTCCAGCTGATTATTACAATTTAGCGGGGCATATTCATCCAGCAGTTCGATTGAGAGGAAAAGCCAAACAAAGTGTTCGATTGGCTTGCTTTTATTTTGAGCAGTGCAAAGGTATTCTGCCTGCATTCGGAACGTTCACTGGCCTGTTTACAATGAGTCCCAAAAAGTCCGACAGTGTTTTTGTTGTTGCTGAGAATAAGGTGATTTCGGTTTGAACGCTGACGGGGTTGGGGGACGATGCCTTGTCTTCTTTTTGGTAAAATCAAATTTAACAAAACAAAAAAGAGTCCCAATGCAGGCTTCGCCTGCATTGGGACTCTTTTATTTTAAAAACAACAAAAACTATTTATTTCTTAACAGTTTTCTGCTGAACTTTTACTTGATTGGGATTGATTTTGATATTGCTTCTCTTTTTAGCTGGAGGAGCACTTTTCGGAATGTCAGATTTGTATCCTCTTTGGAACTCTTGTAAACTCGTTGTTTTGTAGTGATCTCCCTCAATGAATTTCAACAAGCTATCAAATTGATCTGGCTGCTTAAATCCAGGAAATGAATTAATTCTGGCATTGTTTTCATCAAGGAAAGCAATCGTTGGATAACTCATCCTGCCATTTGCAAATTTATGAGCCAACTCATTATAGCCCTTTCTTCCAGCCTTCACGAATTTGTGGGCTTTCCCTCCAAAACTAATATCGTTTGAATATTCAGCATTGAATTTCACTGCATAAAATTTATCATTCATATAATTGGCAATTTTTGGATGCTCAAATGTCGCTTTGTCCATTTTTTTGCACCATCCACACCAATCCGTATAAAGATCAACCATTACCTTTCTTTTCTCCTTCTTTTGAGCTGTTTCCAACTCATTGATATCAACCCAATTAACCAATTTAGAAGCTCCAGTTGCAGCTTTAGCCATATTATTCTTGGTTGCAGCCTGCTTTTGAACGACTGCATTTCTGCTATTGTCTGCCTTCTCAGGTTCTTTAACTTTGATAGAAGGCTTCTCTGTATCTGTCGTGTTTGTCTTCGTATCCTGAGCACAAGAGGCCATAAATACCAATCCGATTAGACACAAAAACTGGAATATTTTAATTTTCATAATTCAATAATTTTTTCAATTTTCACCAAAAATAAGAAATTCAAGCAAATTTTCATGTCTTGATTTACCTATATACAGTATTTATCAGTAAATAACGGATTAAAATCCAATCTGTTTTGATATACCTAACAATTAATCAGTTTGGCTGCCATAAATTTTATTACCCCGATACATTCGTCAGATAGCCAGAATCGAATTGTTAATTCAGTTGCCAATCTGGATCAAGGCCAGATTTGACATCCCATATTACTTTCCTTTATCCAGTGCTTTCCCAATTAGGAAATCTATGTGATTGCGATGAGCTTTTGTTGCGCCTGAACCACCTGCAGAAGTTGTCATTTTTTTCACCTCTTGTAATTGATACAATAAAGAAGATTTGGCAACATCATCATAGGCGGTCGAAGCTAAGCCTTTTATCAATTGCTTCACATAATCTATTTGCATGTTCTGTCTATAAATATTGACTTCGCTTCCTAAGTCTGCCTTAAAAATCGCATCAGTTAAATCTGAGGTCATTTCAAAAACAGAATATTCATTTCCATACAATTCAGAATTTGTCATTCTTTTAAGAACATTGGGATGTAAAACATGAGTCAGAATTGCATTGTAAAACAAAGAGAAACGTTCATTCAGTTTAGGATCTTCGCTAGAACTGAAAAAATTAAATCCTCTTCTTTGTCTTTGAAGATAATTGTACAATTCCTTTGGTTCATCAAAAGCAGTTGGACTAAAAAGATGATCAGTTAATAATTTCATTGCCCGTTTTTGATCCGTGTAAGGAACTGGAGTGTAAGGTTGAGTTGCTCCCTCTTGACCCGCAAAAGCTCTATCCACATAAACACCACCGATGAAGCGACTTACAGAACTAAAGACACTGTATAATTGTCCAGTGCTGGAATTGTATGCGATTACTAAAGGCTGATAGGAATTGCCCTCTTCTACGAATTTTTCCTTCAATTCAGGTAAAAGATTCTTGATCAATTTAATTCTATCCAGTCCATAAGCAATTGGATCATTGGTTAAATCTCCTACATTTACTCTTGGGTCTATCGCTTTTCCAGGAGCCCTCATATCATCAGCATCATTTCCAAAAGCCAAAGCCTTTTCGGTCGACCTGTTTAAAATTTCATTCAATCGCTCCTGTTCTTTTTCTTTGTCCTCCAAGCCTTGAGAATAACCGAATTCGATGGCCCACATATCATACGGACCAGGGCAAACAGTGTAATAATTCCCCTGTTGTGATTTATCTAAAGCAAGATTAATTGCAGGATAATCCATTACTGATCCGTAAAGACCGATCTTTTCTGTAACTGACTTATTATTGATTTCGGCTGGACTGTGCAGATTACTAGCCCTCATATTGTGGTTCAAACCAAACGTGTGGCCTACTTCATGCATTAACAAGTAGTGCAATGCCTCATCAATTAAGGTGTTTACTTCTACGTCGTCATAATCAAGGCTATTTGATGGACTTTTAACCCAAGCCTTACCAACCAAATTGTTCAGCTGCAATAGACTTGAAGCAGAACAATGTGTACCACAATTGTGACTGTCAAACAAGTCTGGTATGTTGAACAATTCTTCTCCCGTTCCCAAACCTTCGAGGCCAATCTCGGCTCCGAACAGCTTGGTCAACAATAAGTCTCCCTTTATAAAACTCATCTCCAACATAATGTCTGCTCCTAAAATTTGTCCAGTTCTAGGATTGGTAAAACTTGGACCATATCCACCCCATGGCGGAAAAGGAGAAGAGGTCCATCTCAGAACATTGTATCGAATATCACCTGCATCCCATTCGGCATCATCTGGTTGTTGCTTTACTTGAATTGCATTTTTAAAGCCAGCTTTCTCAAATGCCTTGTTCCACTGAAGAACCGCATCTTTGATGACAGGTCTGAAAGGTTTTGGTGTTGTATTTTCTATCCACCAAACAATTGGCTCAACTGGTTCCGATAAAGCAGCTGAAGAATCTTTTTTCACCAAATGCCAACGACGAATTAAATCACGATAAGGCGTGAAACTTGTAGAGCCAAGATCAGTTACAGATTGCGTAAAATAACCAACCCTTGGATCGTCATATCTCACCTCAAAATCATTGACAGGCATTTCTATAATCGTATGCTGATAAGTTATGGTCGTATAGCGCGCATCTGTTATATCAGGGCCACCCATAACTTTGGGACTGGCATTTTCAAAAACATAGTCAACTACAAATTCAGTATTCTCAGGATAATTCCTGATAGAACGATATTTCGTTTTTTCCTTGCTTAATTTTCCCAAATTAAAAAATTTGGAAGCCATAGGGCCATCAGGTCTTCTTGGTGTAATTTTTTGGACTTTTTCAGTAAGGAATAAATCATCTGCTTTTATATAAAATTTCTTCTTATCCTTACTGGTTTTTTCAATCTTGGAACTCACCATAATCGCCTCACTTATATTGGCATCTTTTGCCCTACTTAAAGCACTGTTTTCATCAATGTAAAAGTTCGTATTTTGAGTAACAAATTCTATTTGCTCATAATGCTTTCTAATTTTGAAAACTTTATTGCCTCTAAAAAGCCCTTTTACATGCCCAGCCCAAATCGGACCATTTTCAGTATAGCTAAAATAGATAAACTCTTTGTCCAATTGATCTTCACTGATTTCCATATAGGCTGTCCCATTGGTGCTGTCTTGAAAAATTGGAAATAGCCCTTCCTTTTTCTTGCTTTTTGCAAGAACGTCTTTATCGTCTTTTTTCTCTGCTATTTCAGTCTTTCCTTTCTTTTTCTTTTTTGATTTTTTTTGAGCTGTTAATGGAACAGTACACAATAAAATCAACATCGAAAAAATCATTACTCTTTGAAGCATATCAATTAAGTTTTGAGGTTCAGGGTTTATAACTACAAAATTGTGGCCAATTGTTAAATAAAAATAGAATGTTTTCGAATCTGATTGAAAATTGAATGGTTTCTTTAACAGGACTTAACATAATTTACAATTATTATCATGTGTTGATCAAAATTTACCTTAAAAACATTCTATTGCCTTTTCTGTTTGTATTAGGGATACTAAAATTAATGTTTAAGTTATTTTCCGTTTTTCAACAAGATTAATATTTTAAAATTACCTTTGCAATCCCATGAATTTAGAGGCTATCATTGACCTTTACAAGTCAGACTCGAAAACAAAAAATATAACAGAATTAATCGAGGACCCCACCCTCCCAAGATTATTTCTGAAAGGCCTACGTGGGTCTCTTCCTGCATTCTTAGCTTCCGCAATATTCAAACTCAGTCCAAGAAATCATCTTTTTATTTTAGAAAGCAAAGAGGAAGCTGCTTACTTTCAGAATGATCTGAAAGCAATTATGGATAAAAAAGATGTCTTATTCTTTTCTGATTCATTTAAAAAAGCTGGCCAACTCGATGAAATAAACAAAAGTAATGTTTTACTCAGGGCAGAAAGTTTAAGTAGGCTTATGAGCAGCATCACAACAGGCGAGCTTATTGTCACCTACCCCGAGGCACTGTTTGAAAAAGTTGTCAATACACAAGTTCTTAGCAACAGTACTTTAAAACTAAAAACAGAGGAAAAACTCGATGTGGATTTTATAGTTGAAGTCTTGGTTGAATATGGTTTTGAACATACTGATTTTGTATATGAACCAGGGCAGTTTTCTGTCAGAGGAGGTATCGTTGATATTTACTCCTTCGGAAATGAACTTCCGTACAGAGTTGAGTTGTTTGATGACGAAGTGGAATCCATCAGAACCTTCGATCCTATTTCACAACTTTCAGCAAAAAAAATAAAACAAGTTGTAATTGTCCCCAATATACAATCGCATTTCACAAACAAAGACAAGACCTCTTTGCTTAAATTGCTTCCTGATGAAACAGCAATTTGGATTAAAAATACAGAATCCCTTTTTGAAATATTAAAGGAACTAGAGCAGAAAGCTATAGAAATAGGTGAACAAATTTTAGAATCCGAAGAAGAGAAGAAACATGAAATTTTCAATGAAGACATTATTGAAAGTATTGTCAAGAGTAAAGACCTTTTGGATGAGCTAGGCAATTTTTCTGTAATTGAATTTGGTAGCAAAGCATATTTCTCAGGGCATACAATAGAATACAATGCCTCTCCCCAACCGAGTTTCAATAAAAACTTTGAATTACTTATAGAGGATTTAAGAAAACAAAGTTCAGCAAAATTTGAAAATTACATCTTTTCAGAAAACCCAAAACAAATTATTCGATTCGAACAAATTTTTGAAGACCTCGAAGCGAATGTAAAATACCATGCTGTTCAAAAAGGAATTTATGAAGGATTTGTTGATCGTGATTTAAAAATCAGCTGCTATACAGACCATCAAATCTTTGATCGTTATTATAAATTTAAAATCAAACAATCCTTTTCCAAAAAGAATGCACTTTCCATAAAACTAATCAAAGAACTCAGCAGAGGTGATTATGTAACTCATATTGATCATGGTGTTGGAAAATTTATTGGATTGCAAACCATTGAGGTCAATGGTAAAAAACAAGAAACTGCCCGAATAGAATACAAAGATGGTGACATGCTTTTTGTCAACATCCATTCTTTGCACAAAATCTCCAAATTTATTGGTGGTGAAGGTAAAAAACCGAAAATTTATAAGCTCGGTTCAAGAACTTGGGAAACTTTAAAGCAAAAAGCAAAAAGAAGAATCAAAGACATTGCTAAAGACCTGATCAATCTTTATGCGAAACGAAAAGCTTCAAAGGGATTTGCCTTTTCTAAAGACTCTTTTCTTCAAACAGAATTGGAAGCCTCTTTTATCTATGAAGATACTCCTGACCAACACAAAGCCACGCTCGATGTTAAAGCTGATATGGAGGCTGAATTCCCGATGGACAGATTGGTTTGTGGAGATGTTGGTTTTGGTAAAACTGAAATAGCTATCAGAGCAGCGGCAAAGGCTGTGGCTGATAATAAGCAAGTTGCTGTATTGGTTCCAACGACTATATTGGCCATGCAACATTACAAAACCTTTTCAGAAAGACTGAAAGAGTTTCCAACTGAAATAGATTTTATCAATCGTTTCAAAACAGCAAAACAAAAGAAAGAAACTTTAGAAAAACTAAGCAAAGGAGAGGTCGGCATCATTATTGGCACCCATGCCATTCTAAGTAAAAATATAAAGTTTAAAGATCTTGGTCTATTAATCATTGATGAAGAACAAAAATTTGGGGTTGCTGCAAAAGAGAAATTAAGAAATTTCAAAGTCAATGTAGACACCTTAACTTTAACGGCCACTCCAATTCCTAGAACGCTTCAGTTCTCACTAATGAGTGCCAGAGATTTATCTTTGATCAGAACGGCTCCACCGAATCGTCAACCAATCACTACTGAACTAGCATTGTTCAAAGGTGAAAAAATTCGGGACGCTATTTATCATGAAATTTATAGAGGAGGGCAGGTTTTCTTCGTTCACAACAGAGTTAAAGACATTGAAGAAATTTCCTCTTTGATTCGCAAACATTGTCCAGACATAGACATTGGTGTTGCACATGGCCAAATGGATAACAAAACGCTTGAGCAGCGAATGCTTAATTTTGAAAACCGAGTATACGACATTCTCATTTCGACAAACATCATCGAATCAGGCTTGGACATTCCCAATGCAAACACCATCATCATAAACAATGCGCATCACTTTGGTTTGAGCGATCTTCACCAATTAAGAGGACGAGTAGGAAGATCAAATAAAAAGGCCTTTTGTTATTTATTGAGCCCAGGGCTTCATGGGCTTCCTGACGATTCAAGAAAAAGACTCAAAACCATTGAACAGTATGCCGACCTTGGAAGTGGTTTTGACATTGCAATGAAAGATTTAGATATCCGTGGTGCAGGAAACATTCTAGGTGCGGAACAAAGCGGATTTATTTCTGATATCGGATTCGACACTTATCAAAAAATACTGAACGAGGCGATTCAGGAGTTAAAAGAAACGGAATTCAAAGATGTCTTTGAAGATCAATTGGTCAAGGCCAAGAAATTTGTAAAAGACTGCCAGGTAGAAACCAATTCGGAAATGTTGATTCCGAATAAATACGTAAACAGTCCCAATGAAAGACTTTCTCTTTACAGGGAACTCAATGCGATGGAAACCGAGGAAGAAATTCAGGAGTTCAAAATCAAATTACTTGATAGATTTGGCCCAATGCCAACTGAAGTAAACAAACTGTTTTATGTTGTCCGAATTAAATGGGTAGCAACAAGATTAGGATTCGACAGAATTATTTTGAAAGGTGGCAGAATGCGTTGCTATTTTGTTCAAAATACGGATTCTCCTTATTATGAATCTCCAATTTTCACCAATATATTAAGTGTGGTTCAATCTTACAGATTTAAAGAAAGCTGCCAAATGAAACAAACAGGCAATCAACTGGTTCTAATTTTTAGTGGAGCAAATTCTATAAAAGCGGGAAGAGCCATTTTAGTAGAAATCGAAGATGTTCTTAAAAGTATCGAAAAAGTCTAGATAGTCTGGGATATTTTATGACAGCCATTATTTAATTATTATGTAATTATTTTGCATTTACACAGTCTTAAAAATTGTCTACCAATTTTGATACAATTTTTTAGCAAAAACCAATATGAATAGCATTAAACTTCTCGATATATTAAGCCCTCCAAATGGAAGCAATTTCATCATTACTGACGGACCAGCTAATTCAGTTTTGATTGAACATGCTTCACAAATAGCCATCGGTTGGTACTTTGGTTTGATTTGTGGTGTAATTGGCTTGATTGGCTTCTTTTTTGGAATAACACGCCTTATAAAACATGGATGGTCTGGAAGCCTTATCTTGTCAATTTTAGCAGGTTTGTTAGGAGCATTTATAGTTTTTAAATTTCTTGATCTTACTGCTGCCAAAGACTCTTTATTGATAAAGGAAAATGAAATTGAATTGCAGAAGAACAAGAGATTTAGTAAAAGTTCAATCTCTGTCCCTTACAACGACATTAAATCTTTTAGATTATTGGACCAAAATATTCCTGCCAACAAACCTGAAGAATGGAAAAAGCACATCGTATTAGGTTTAAACAATGGAGAATCTAAACGTTTGATTGAATCAGCTTCGGTATCAGATAAAGAATGGCTTTATCAATCGCTCAATAAAGTAATCGATAAGAAGAAAACAGATTTTTGACAAAGCAATATGCGGTATTTTCTTGAAATAGCTTATTTAGGAACAAATTATTGTGGTTGGCAAGTACAACCCAATAAGGTTTCCGTTCAGTCTACAATTGATGATGCCATCTCTACGATTTTTAATGTAAAATTGCATTGTTCTGGTTGCGGCAGAACAGACAGTGGTGTCCATGCCAGTCAGTTCTTTTTACATTTCGACTGCGAAAAAGCCATCCCCAAAAACTTCGATTATCGGATCAATAAAATTTTACCGAAAGACATTGTAGTTGAAAGAATTTTTGAATGCGGTTTACATGCTCGATATGATGCGACTTACAGAGCTTATGATTATTTCATTCACTTTAGAAAAAATCCTTTCTTAAAAGACCAAAGCTACTTTTTTCCATTTCTTCCTTTGGACTATGAAGCTATGAAAACGGCCTTTGATAGCCTGCAAAACTATAGAGATTTCAAACCCTTTGAGAAAGCCAATAACGATAGCAAGACATCTCTCTGTAGGATTTACAAAACCGACATGGACATAGATTTAGAAGCTGGAAAGATTAGAATTCACATTGCAGCCAATAGGTTCCTGCGTGGAATGATCCGAAGAGTTGTCGGCACTTTACTTGTGGTAGGTCAACACAAAATCAGCTTGGAAGAATTCAAACAAGTAATGGACAATACTGGACAATTCAGTTTAAACATCGCAGCTCCTGCCGAAGGTCTATTTTTATCAGAAGTCCGATATGAAAACTTTTGCGGATTGTATCCTGTTCAAACCACAACTTCTACTAATTCTTCCATGAAGTAATATCAAGGCTCATTTTTTTTCATGAAAAAAGTTTAACAAAGCCAATTTTATTTTTCAGCTCTTTTAATTGTTTGAAGAACCTCTACCAATTGCAGATCAACTCCATTTTTAAGAGATTTCATGTTATTAGAAACCTCAATATCGGGAATGACTCCAGAATCTGAAACATCCCCTAAAGCAAAACTTCCCATCACTGGTATATCAATCTCAATTCCTGAATTTGGCAGCTTAAAGAATAATATTTGCCCACCATTTATTCCTTGTAAATTGCCGCCAGTTTCTTCGCCAATAATTTTTCCAATTTTATAATCTCTAAAATTCTTTGCCAAATAAAAAGACAAGGAAGCATTGGCAGGGCTTGTTAACAAATAAGTGTTGCCTTGAAAGTAGTCTTTCTTTATTTTAAATTCTTTATTGGAAGCAAATGCTTCGTTGAAAATATAATAACCCGTTTTCTTATCTATTTCATCTGGTTCAAGATTGTAAAACCATGGTTCGTCGCCCCAAGTTTTAATGTATGGTTTTAGTTCTTCTGGAAACTTCAAATACCTCGTTCGACCTTGAAAATCTGTTTTGTTTTCTATTTGATTCCTGCAATCAAAATACGTGAGCAATTCATCAACTATCTCATCATTTCCACCTGTGCTTATTCTAGTGTCTAGGATTAAATGTTCAATATTTTTTTCTTTGATTGTTTTAAAAGCATTTGACAAAAATGCTTTGTAATCTATTGTCATCTTTTTCCACCCCATTAAGCCAAAAGAATTGATACTTAAAATGGCTGTTTTATTTTCCAAAATTTCAAGCCCCCATAAATCATCTTTACTTTTCGGAAAATCTGGATATCTTTCATATAATTTTTCACATCGATCCTTTCTTGTAATAGCTTTCACCGAAGTCGTTTTTAGATTCTTATTTTCATCTAATATTATAAGGTTCAAATTACCATCATCTATTGGAAATAACAATGGATAAAAGACATCAAAAGCATTGTAACGAAAATCAAATGCCTCGACTTCAAGTTTGTTTATTCTACTCTTATCCGTAGACCCATCCGCTGCAACATATGGTAATAAGGCATTTAAAATCTTCTTTACTGAAACACCATTAATGGTAAACACTTCTGTCCCGCGAATCAACTCATTAGATTCACTTGCATTGTAGTCTACAAACATTTTTTCATCGATCCATTGAAAACTAAAAGGCAATTTATCCGCTTGTCGATGAATTATCGAATTGACAATTTTGTCTTGATTGTTAAATCCTACTTGAGTGTGATCACATTTCAGGCCAGCAGTGAGCTTTGACAAGGCAAGGTACGTCTCCCCAACACTTAGTCTTGATTGAAATTTTCTCTCCAACTCATCAAAGGCTTTTTGAATCGAACTAGAATCATTGTATCTAAAAGTTCCGGGATGAACTTTCATGATCATTGCTTCTAATAATTTATAGTCCGCTAACAATTCTTCTTTTGATAATAGCTTGATTTCACTAAGGTCAATTTGTTGTTCCGTATTCCATTCATTCTTTGAAATTAGTTTTTGAGTTTCATCAATGCGTAGAACTCTGTTTTCAATGCCTTCCCATTCTATTTCTTCGTCTTCGTTGAACAGAACAAATTTGAATTCAATTTCCTTTGTGTCTTCTGAAAAGTCTAGACTTATAGAATAAGCCTCTCCACTCTTTTTTAATTCTAAAGATTTTTGCCAACTTAATGGAAAGAAGTTTCCTCGAATGCCTACTTTGTCAAAGTCAGTAGATGGAATTTCACTAACTACAAATTCAACAACTGTTTGTGCATTTAATTCAAAAAGAGGAAGAACTAGAAGAAAAATTAAGCAGCTTAATCTTTTCATGTTTTAAGATTTACTTATCGGATGTTAGAATAAAAACATTACAAATCTAACCAGTAATCCACCAATTTGTTTTTAAGTACGCTTAATGTCTCAAGAAAAATCTACTAAAAAACCTACTTAAATAGCTGAATTATCATTCCAATTCCCTGCCATTCATTCCAATTTTGTTGCCTAAACCAATGTACAATTCTTGGCTAAAACTTAAGCAAAGCGTTGTTTCTAAAAGCTACTTGTCCAGGACTGTTAAGTTTCAGATTGAAAATCTCTTGCCATTTTACTTAGTTATTTTTCATCTATTATAAAGAAATCAATAAAAATTGATGATCTTGTATGACAAGTATTAATTAATAAAATTAAAAAAGATGAAAATCAAAACGATTGCATTCCTAATATTTGTAGTGACTTCAATCTCCTGGGGCTGCAACCAAAGTGGTTCTGGAGACAAGGAAAGTAGTACAAATATCCAAGATCAGAAAAAAGAACAAGTCCAAGCACCTGTGCAAAAAACTCAGGCTTCTCAACAAGCAGGAACCTCAGGTGAAGCAGATCAATTCGGCAGAAAACCAGGAGAAGCACATTACGGACACAGCCATGCTTCTGATCAACCTCATACGAATACTGCTCCACAGAAAGCACAACAAGGAACTCCTACAGATGGTGGACCAGATAAGTTTGGGAGAAATCCAGGCGATGCACATTATGGGCACAATCACGAATAGTGGCACAAAAATTTGGTTCTTAGATTGATCCAAAATATTAGTTTTAGATGACAAAGTCAATTGTGATAATTGATAGTCTAAATAAAATCTAATAAAAACAATATTGCAAAAAAATAAAACTCCCATCCGAATCTTCGGATGGGAGTTTTTAACTTAAACCAAAACTTATATTTTATAAGTGATTTATTACAGGGCTAATTTATTTCTTAGCCGATTTTTTTTCACTTGCTTTATCCTTTGCTACTGGAGCCTCTTCATTAGGGGCCTCTTCTTTGGTAGCTTCTGAGGCAGCACCTTCTTCTTCATCCTTGGCTCTGCCGAAATATTCAGCTTTAATTCTTGATTCTAAATCTATCGCTAAGTCTGGATTGTCTATTAAGAAACGTTTCACGTTTTCTCTACCTTGACCAATCTTACTTCCTTCATAGCTAAACCAAGAACCACTCTTTTGTATCAATTCAGCCTCCACTCCTAAGTCTACAATTTCACCAACTTTGGAAATTCCCTGACCATACATTATATCAAACTCAACTTGTCTGAAAGGTGGAGCCATTTTATTTTTCACAACTTTTACTCTCGTTCTATTACCCATGATATCCGTTCCATCCTTAATTGCCGTTGAACGACGAATATCCAATCGGATAGAAGAGTAGAATTTCAATGCATTACCACCTGTGGTTGTTTCAGGATTACCGAACATAACTCCAATCTTCTCACGAAGCTGATTGATAAAAATACAGCAACATCCAGTTTTATGGATGGTACCAGTCAATTTACGCATAGCTTGAGACATCAATCTAGCCTGTAATCCCATTTTAGAATCTCCCATTTCACCCTCCAACTCACTCAAAGGAACCAAAGCGGCAACAGAATCTACGACCACAATGTCCAAAGCACCAGAACGAATCAAATGATCTGCAATCTCAAGACCTTGCTCACCATAATCTGGCTGAGCGATCAATAAATTTTCTACATCCACTCCCAATGACTTCGCATAACCTTTATCAAAAGCATGCTCCGCATCAATAAAAGCAGCCATTCCTCCGGCTTTTTGTGCTTGTGCAATGGCATGAATGGCCAGTGTTGTTTTACCTGAAGATTCAGGTCCATATATTTCAACAATTCTTCCCTTCGGATAACCATTGATCCCTAATGCTATATCAAGGCCCAAAGACCCACTTGGAATTACATCAACCTGTTGTGTAACTGATTCACCAAGACGCATAACTGCACCTTTTCCATGTAGTTTGTTGATTTTGTCGATTGTAAGCTGTAAAGCTTTTGATTTTTCGCTCAAATTGGTCATTTTCTTAATTTTTTTTACGTGTTTAAATTTAATCTTAATATTATCAAAGAATCTTATTAATTACCTTTTTCTTTATTTACTGTTAACTAAAAATCTTGGCTGCATCATTTTTAATTACTTTTTACCCTCAAAAACACGATACTTCATTAATTCTATCGCAAGATATAGTAAAATTTACAAATAATCATCAAAAATCAATCTTTTTTAATAAAAATTTCATTTTAAATGACTTATTGTTGTAACTACCTTTTAAATCAATGGTTTAAATGGTCTTCATCTATATAATGCTTTTTTTTCAAAATGCCAGTTGTTATTACAATTCATTAACCAAAATAAACTGGCTTATATAGAACTTATTTTTTATAGGTTCGGTTGTATTATTAAACAAACTAAATTTTCAATAAAATGATTTTCAATCAAAACAAATATAACAATCCAGTCCAAGGACAAACAAGCATTCTTGCTTTCCCTTGTTTTTATGGAGGCTTATGTTCTTGCTTGGATTCATTTACCAACATCGTTGATATCGTTGATAAAGTCGACAAACCGGATAAACGATTGACCAAAATTGGTTGATTGTCAATTCAGTCTAAAACAATTTATACTGACCCGGTTTGCAAACGCAAACCGGGTTTTTTTATGGAAAACAATGGCTCGAGCGCATCAAACAATATTAAATAATCTAATAAAAACATTTTTATGGAACTATTATCCTGACCACCGCTGTTCTGTCTGTTCTTGATTGCTCGATCTATTTTTCGAGGTCGAGCTTGCGGACTAAGGAACAGGAAACTTGAAATTTATTTTTGTTAACCCTGAAACCTTAGAAAAATGATTAGTCAAAACTCAAATTATAATATTATGAATCTTAAGTTAAAATTTAATCTGGGCAGAAAACGATTCTCTGGAAAAACAATAGCCAAAGTCAACAATGAAGCACTTCCAGCCTTTATTGAAAGACAATTTGCTGATAATGAGAAATTTGAAGCCCAAAGGAGACAATTTTTGGACATGAACACATTCTTGTCTTAAGTATCAAAGGCGGCTAAAACGAAATTTTTAGCCGCCTTTTTCAAATGCCCATTCTGTGGGCGTCTAATATGTTAAAATGAGCTAATTTGTAGATTTGATTAAAAAAAAGTCAACCTTAATACTACAACTTTGGCAAAACCCGTTTACATTTAGCATATGAATTCTCCTTCTTTTCAACACATATTTTTTCTATTCTGCCTTATTTTGGTAGTCGGTTGTGGAAGAGAGTACACCCCGAAACCTAAGGCTTATCCAAGAATGGTTTTGCCTCAAAAGGCTTACCAAACAATAGATAATCAGGGCTGTCCTTTTTCTTTTGAAATACCAGTTTATTCTAACATCAATTATACACCAGACCTTAAAAAAATAAACGAGGAGGATAATTGTTGGATGGACGTGGTTTTTGATTCGCTTAATGCCACCTTTCACATAAGCTATAAGCAAATCAACAATCAGGTCAAACTGAAAACTTTGATAGAGGATGCACATAAATTAACCTCAAAGCACATCAAAAAAGCTGAATTCATCGATCAAAGAAGAATCGAAACAAATAAAAATGTTTACGGCTTGTTTTCTGATGTTGGTGGCAATGCCGCTTCTTCAATGCAATTTTTCTTGACAGATAGTGTAAACCACTACCTTTTTGGCTCTCTTTACTTTTCGTCTACCCCAAATTACGATTCTATTCAGCCTGCCATTCACTTTTTAAAGGACGATATGCTGCATTTGATTGAAAGTTTCGAATGGAATGAAGACTATACAGCTACGGCAAGCAGGTAAATTCTGATTTGTTTTCTTAATTTTTCAATCTTTTTTATATTTTGGCAATTCTAAATACCCCAAAAATGGAAAAGCTCAATTTTAGACTTCTTTTTCTTATTACAATTGCTTGGGTGGCTTTGGCCTTTTCGTCCTGCAACTCCTCGCCCGATGTCATTGTCCAAAAACAGGTTTATCTTTGCTGTAACCTTTGGAATAATGGTGATTTAAACATATTAGACAATTCTGAGGAAACCATTGAGCAGATTGAATTGGAAATAACTCAATTCTTGATTGACAATGAAATTAATCCTTTAAACGTTAATGTTGCCAATTATGGTGAGGAGGTTCTTTGTATCCATTGTTGTGAATGTCCAGCTGGTCTTTATGCTTTTGTTTCACTAGATGATGAAGATCAACAAGCTGCACTTGACCTTGGCTTTGACTAAAGAACGACATTTGAAAGCCTGAATAAGTCTTGCTTGCTTGAAATATTCTATCAACAGTATATCTATCGATTTTAATTTGCGCAATTTTTCGAATAATTGAGTTTTTTATTCCTAAAATTTCATAAAATGCCAGCCAATGATCTTTTTGGCTTAATTTTGTGTTATATCTTTATAAATTATACTATAATGTACGCTGTAGGCTAACATCTAAATTGCCGACTTATGGCCGTATCTAAAGTCTGATTATCTTTACAATTAAATTTTTATAAAATGGGTTTACCAGGTGGAATTGAATGGATTGTTATTTTATTTGCTATCCTTTTGTTGTTTGGAGGTAGAAAAATTCCTGAATTGATGAAAGGCCTTGGAAAAGGTATTCGTGAGTTCAATGCTGCTAAAGACTCTATCAAAGAAGAATTAGAGTCAGGCATTAACGACAAAGACGACAAAAAGTAATTCAAATTGATTCAAAATAATTCAAAGGAATTAGTACGTCTGATTCTTGAACTTGGCATGCTCGCCAAGTTCTAATTCGGTATTGAATTTTTGGAATAGTTTCCTAACCTCCTCATGGTACTGAGTATGCTCTAAAAGTATTGCCCCAATCCTAAGACAAATCCGTTTTCCTTTGGATTTAAGACATTCAAGCCAAAGTCCAACCGAATCACCGCTCCATAAAATCTGTGATCGAGCAATCGAAGTCCAAGCCCAGTATAAACTCTGTAATTTTCTAAACTTTGTGTACTGTACCAAAGAAAGCCTGGTTCACGCCAAAAGGCTGCGTCAGCAAAGACAACCCCAACAAGGGCCTGTTCTCTATCATCCATTAAGGTGTATCTAAATTCTGAGTTTAAAGATGCAATGGCCGTCCCCCTTGCAATTCTATTTCCTACTCCTCTAATGTTTATATGACCATCAATTGCAAAGGCTGCAAATGGAGTTCTGTCATTGTTTGAAATCCCAAATGTTAGGCGGTTGGCCCAATTGCCCTTTTCACCCACACGCTTAAAATATCTGGTGATGTTATTGAAAATATAGAACCTTGCCAAATCCTTGCTAAAAACAACTTGAAATGAGGAAGAGTTTGCCCAACCATTTCGGTAATGAAAAAAATAATCAAGTTTGTCTGTGTGAAAATTTAACTTAAACAATTGCTTTGGAATTTCCTGCTTATTGGGACCAGGCAAATTCTCCATATTGGGATTGTTTTTTTCATAGGTTTCTTGAAACAGACTTCCACCCAGCTCGACTTGATGATAACGGTTTATTTCATACAATCCAACCAACTGAAAACTATTATTGGCATAATCATATTGAACAGGAAATCCATCAAAATATAAGGGTTCTCTTGAACTCCATTTCACTAAATCCAATTTCAATCCAAAATTACTTTGAAACAAATATGGAAACATCAAAGCAAATCCTCCACCCAAAAAACCATTGTAATGCAAAAACCCACCTGTTTCTATGCCAATTCCAAAAGCATTCACATCCATAGCCCCCAACCGAACAAAGTCATTGCCTGGCAATGCCCCAAAACCAAAAAGAGGAAACAAGGTACCGATTTCAGTAAACTCAAAATTTACTTCTGCACTCCCCTCTTTTTCTATGATGGAATATTGGACATTGGAACAAGATTTTAATCTTCGCAGTCGTTTTGCATCCAGCTCCAATTGAACCGAATCTACTTTTTCCCCCAACTTCGATTTCACAAATCTTTTTAAATACGAGCTGCGCGTCTTCTTATTTCCTGAAAAAGAAATTTCACCAAGATCTTGACCAATTGCATTCGAAACTCCAAGTGTCGAAAACAAAGCAATAAACAAAACGATATATTTTAGCAATCCCTTTTTAAACATGAATGTATACAATACCAGTAACCAATTTTAAAAAAATCAATGACCGAATGATCTGAATAAAATCCAGATTGTCAACAAATGTAAAATGAATCAATCAACGAATTATGAGAATTTTTCCCTCTCCAATTTCTTCTGCTTTTTGATCCGTTTTTTTAAGACGGTAAAAATATAACGCCGATTCGAGATTATTGATATCTATCTTGATTTCATTTGGTCCAGATTGCACTTCTTGTCTTATAAGTTTCGAAACTTGCTGCCCAATTGAATTTATTAATTCAAATTCAAGGAATTCGGGCTTGTCCAGGTTCGTTTTAAGTACCAGATAATTATTGGCAGGATTCGGATAAACAGCATATTCAAAACCGATCCCAAAATCGTTTTCCAAACCAGATATGATGTTGATCTTAATATCAAATTGCTGATCTTGAAGCCAACCATTGTCCACATCCAATAAATCAAACACAAATTTGTCCTCTGTATCTTGATTGGCGGAAATGTGTTCATAAACCAACAATCCATTTACAACCTGATCTTGACTAAACAAATCTCCTGACTCAAGTTCTACTCCGTCCAGGATTAACTTTCCAAATTCAGGAATGGCTTTGAGCAAGTAGAAAATTTCAGTATCTGCATTGTCATCTTCTATGTTGAGAAAATTACTATCAATTGTTCTTTCTGAAAATTGCTCTACTAAAAACTCTTCTGTTTCAAGCAAGAGAGGAGATTGACCCTGATTGTTTCCAAACATTCTAAAAACAAATACTTCTGATTCTATTGGATCAGACTGATCCAAACAATCATTGAATGAATTCACTTGCCACCAATAAACCTGACTGGTTTGAAAGGCGAAATTGGCTACATATTCAGACAAGTCAATTTCACCAGATTCAAACTGCTGATCCAATCCGTTTATCTCCATTTCATAACTTTGAACACCAGCCAAATCCTCCCAATCAAACAAATATCCATTGTTCAAGTTGGTCGCCCCATCTTCTGGTAAAAGCAATTGTGGCCCAGCTAAATCTGAATCAGAACTCAATACATTCACTTCAACTTGCAATGGCAAAACCTCTGAATTGTTATTGCTTTCTATTGTAAAATAGTTCGCTCCGTATTCTGATCCTTCAGCTACACTAATAGAAACTGAAGCCATTCCAGGAGCTGCAACTGGATTTTCAGAAAACTGTACTGCCCAACCTATTGGTAAACTTGAACTGCTTAATTCTACCATACCTGCCTGCACATTCATCAAACTCAAGTTCATTTCAAAAGTCAGCGTTTCTCCTTCGCAAACCGCAAGTTCCTCAGCAAAACTCAGCGCAATGTGTGGATTATTGACCACAATATTTGCATCATTGATGTCAAAGAAAATATTGTCTGAACATTTTATTTTAATTCTTCCACTGTTTCCGACCAAAGCAGGATCATTCGGTAAAGTAAAATTAGCTAATCCATTATTCGGAATTCCTTCAGCCAAGACCACATCAAAATTCTCCCCGCCATTTATAGAATAATATACATCTACATTACTGCAGTTAATTGGACCACTTTCTGTACCAGCAGGATCCCAAGTGATGTTTACAGCTTCTCCTGTCAACCATTCTTCTTCTTCGTTTTGGCTTGTAATTTCAAATGGTCCAGCATCCGCATTGACACCCAAAATCACAAAATCAGAAGAAACCCCACCTGCCACTTCATTGTTGTCTCTCACAGTCAATCTAAATAAAAGGTTTCTTGTGTAGGAGGGTAAAATTTCACCCAATGTCTGGACACCATTCAAAATATCACTCAATTTAGGAAATGTTCGAACTGGATCTAAACTTGGCTGAAAAGACCTAAAAATTGGAGCATTGCCCACTGGATTGTTTGGGCTACCACCTGGTTGAGCGGTATCGTACTGCTCCCAACAATAAGTCAGCGTTTCTCCTTCTGGATCTGTAGCAATTCCTTCCAACTCAAATGGCGTGTTTATTGGTATGTTAAAACTTTGCTCGGCCAATGCAACAACCGGCGGCTGATTGCCGATCTGTACTATTTCAGCACAATCGTTCCCTGTCCCACTTCCACTAAAAAAGCCTATTTGATTTTGGCTCGCAGTGTGAAAATAATCATCGCTGTTTTCTTGCAAATTATCCTCATCACAAATTCCTGGATAAGCCATAATGGTTGAACCACTTCCGGGTTCATAAGCTGTAGCCGCTACCCTATTGCTGCCACAAAAACCTATTGTGCTATTGAAAGTATGATCTGCTCCAAACTGATGGCCAATTTCATGACACAAATAATCAACGTGAAATGGATCTCCAGTTGGATTAGAAATTCCAGAATGGCCTTTGGCCTTTAACAAAGGATCGCAAACCCCTGCAATTTTGGTGAAACCACCGCCACCCGCTGCAAAAATATGCCCAATGTCATAATTTTCTGCCCCGATCACATCGTCCATCAAAAGCTGATTCTGATTTAATATCTGATTGTAAGTTCCTGTATAATCATCTGTCCCATCGAAGATCAATTGCTCTGTATTGTCCACAATGACGAAACTAATGGCCAAATCTTGACGATAAACCCCAATTACTCGGTTCATTGCCGTTACCACAGCTTCCATCGCAGATTCAACTCCACCGTGAAAAGCGGTGTAATTGGCCCGACAAGCTATTGCCAATCTATAAATTCGCAATTCTTCTCCAATTGCAGTCTCGTGGCTTCTATCCGATGCTTCCGAAACTAGCTGTTCATTCCCTAAACTTATGCATGCTGGACTTGGATGGATATTGTTAAAATCTTTTTTGAAATAAACAATACACCTGTCTGATTGCTCATGCTCGATGGCATCGATATAAATAGTGGAGCCAGCTCCTCGAATCATCCCATAAAAACCCTTGCTGTTTAAATCAAATCGGACTTTTAACAATGGATTATTTAAGCCTTTACCTGAATACGTTTTAATTTGGGGAAACTTCAAAGCAAGCTCTTTTTGCATGAGCTCAGTTTCCTCCACAATAAAAGCCTCAATTTCACCATTGGCAAGCGGAAGCTCAATGATAACAGGCTTTTGGTCGCGATTTCTGTGAAATTCCAAAGGTGCTTTTTCCAATTGCTCTTCTAAAGCAATTTTATCTAAATCAAACAACTTATAGTTGGAAACTGAGATTTGCCTATTTGTATTTTTGTGCAATACAATCTGACCATCATTTTCGACCCTGTTCTCAATAGCATTCCAACAATTGTTTCCTCCAAAAATTGAAATGGAGTGGAAAAAGATCATGAATAAGGAGAGTAAAAACTGAACTTTCATAAAGGGAATATTATTTAATTGCAAGATACATTGAATACCATTTGAAATACGGATGAAATGCAAAGCTGTTTTGTCTACTTGGCTATTAATCAATTAATTGACAAAATATACTGCAAATTAAGTGGTTTTGGAATGAAAAGTCCGTCATACCATAGTCAAAAAGCTTAATTATGCATTGGACAACATTCTAACTGTACAAGCACAACAGTTCACAAATCAAATTGATAGTCCTGCACAGAACAGAAACCATTCATTATTGTTGTTAAGAATTGTTGTTGCGATTGTATACCAAATTGCCAATTTCAAGATATAAACAAATTAATTGATACGGCAAACAACTAATGATCAACTGATTCGTAATTATTTATGGATTAAGCCTATTTTTTTTTGGTATAAAATCAAAAATTGGATTAGACTGCTAACTTTGCGTCAGAAATTACATAATTCTTTAGAACTTGAAATTTTTTAACAATATCCCTCTTATTCTTTTTGTGACCATCTATTCAGTTTTACTGCAATGGACTCCAAGCCTTATTGCTCAGAACTGCACCAATGTCACTATCATTTTTGATGCGCCCAGTCCAGACATTTTATTTGTTTGCCAAGGAGCAGTTGATATTGATTTGATGCAATATGCCTCCACTACCACTGGATCTTTCTCTGGACCAGGCGTTTTACCAAACGGTACGACATTCGATCCCTCGGCTTTGGATGGTGGCGTATACAATGTAAAATATACCGATGGTGCAGATACTTGTAGTAAAACAATTTCTGTCATTGATTTCAAATTCAACAACGGAACAGGAGACACTTCTATCTGCAAAGTGCCAAGCGGAACAAACCCAGACGATTTTGATATATATCTAAACCAATTTGCCAGTCCACCAGGTGGACAATTCAGCGGAAACGGAGTAGAAGAAAGAATTACGGGATTTTACTTTTCACCATTCGATAGCGGTGAAGGCACACACATTATCACTTACACTTTTGGTTCAGCAACTTGCACAAGGACTTTTCAGGTTTCAGGTGTGGGCTTTGATTTAAGCAATCAACTCCGGTTTCCTTGTGCCTCAGAAGCCGCTTATTCATTAATCGATCAAAACACAAGTCTTGATCCTTCTTTTGGCAGTGGAGCTTATTTTGTTGGAAATGGGGTAATAGAAGGAACCAGCTTTTTCGACCCTGCAGAAGCAGGTGCTGGATTGCATGAAATATTTTACGTCGACGGATTTGATTCCTGCTCGCAAACCATATCTGTCTCACCAGTAAACTTTGTTGCAAATTTAGACCCTGGAGGGCCAGTAAATCTTTGTCTTTTTTCTGATCCATTGGTCATCAATGGAAATGGAACCAACCCAATTGCAGGATCTTTTGCTGTGAATGACGTTCCTATCGTAGTTGGCAACAGTTTTACTTTTGATCCCAATGACTATGATAAAGGAACCTACTTTATAGAATATACCTATTTGGATGTAGCGGGTGATGATTGCATTACCAAGGACACCATTGAAATAAAACTTGGAGATTCCGAAGCGAGAATTGACCTTGATAAAACAGTTTTTTGTGAAAGTGATGAAGGCTTCTTTGCTCAGGTCGATCCTCAGGGAGGAACCTTATTTGCAAAAGACACAAGCCTTAAACTAATTGGCAATGTTGGTGTAGACGTTGGGGCATCTGAACCTGGAGACTATTACCTTTACTATGAATTCATTGAAGAAAACAATCCCTGCTCTGGGATAGATTCCATATTATTCACAATTACTGCAGGAGATCGAATACTTTATACTGTAATAGAGTCAGTTTGCCCAAATCTAGCAGATGTCATTCTTTATACTGGCGATGAAATTTCTGATAGTATTCAATTGGAATGGTCAGTTGATAATTTTGAAATTTTTGAGAATCAAGACGACACAATTTTATTGGTCTATTGGGATTACCCTGGAATTTATGATGTAAACCTAGAAGTATCTGGATCAGATTGTACATCGAATGGAGAAAATGTTGGATATGAGGTAAATGCAAGAGACGAGTCAGAATGCAATATCAGCTTTTTCATTCCCAATATATTTACACCAAACTCAGACGGTAGCAATGATGATTTTAAAATACTTGGTAAAGGAATGATTTCAACAAGTCTTCATGTTTTTGATCGTTGGGGAGAAAAAATATTTGAAAGCAATGAACAGGAAGTTGGTTGGGATGGGACATTCAAAGGAGAACCACTTTCTCCGGGAGTTTATTTCTATTATGCCGAAGCAGAATTTGAAGATGGAACAAATACATTTGAAAAAGGAAATGTCACCCTCGTAAGATAAGATCTATTAATGAAGCAATTCTTAAAATATATTTCAAAACACATTGCGTGTTTCTTGCTCGTTTTTTGCAGCTTATCTGCGATGGCTCAAGATGTTCATTTTAGCCAAAACTACGCAACACCTCTTTATGTCAATCCTGGAATGTCAGGTCTATACAATGGTGATTTTAGAGTCACAGCAAATTATCGAAATCAATGGGCTGCCCTTTCTAACAGGTCAACAGATGCCAGGACAATTATGTTGTCTGCCGATGCAAAAGTAGCCAAAGGAATAACCAAAGGTGGCTGGTTGAATGCAGGAATTTTACTGTACAATGATAAAACAGGATTTCTTTCTTACAATACCAATTCCGTTGATTTAAGCTTGGCCTATAATACTCCAATGGACGGCAAAAAACACTTTGTATCTTTTGGTGCAATGGTTGGCGTTTCAACACGATCAATTGACCTAAGCGAAGCTGAATATGCCAGTCAATTCGATGGCAATGCCTACAATCCAATGCTGGCATCAGGAGAGACAATGGTCAACAATAGATTTACTCGATTGAATTTGTCTGGTGGTGCAATGTATTATTTCTTGGAGAGTAGCCGCAAATATATTTTCGGAGGTGTTTCAGCTTACAACATCATAGGTAGTTCTTTTTCTTTTACGGATGATAATGACACGAACCTTCCTGTCCGACTTTCTTTTCATGCTGGTGGAAGCTGGAGTGTAGCTAAAAGAATGGACATCGTTCCTGGCGTATATTTCATGAACCAACTAAAGTCCATGAAAACTGATATCGGAACCTTATTCCGTTTTGTATTTTATGAAAATGTTAGAAGCCAAAAATTCAGAGCATTTAATGTAGGTCCATATATCAGAATCAACAAACACTTTGATGATCCAATTGGTCTAGACGCTTTTATTCTGGCTTTAAAATTAGATTACGATGACGTTGCCGTTGGTTTGAGTTACGATTTCAACATCTCAGATTTAAACAATGCGACCAAAGGCAAAGGTGGCCCAGAAATATCATTTGTCTATTCTCCAAAGTTGAGAACATCCTCAAGAAGTAATATCAGCTGCCCGAGATTTTAATTCCAATTTCCATTTCACAAAATGAAAAAAACCTTTTCTCACTTGTCTAAAGATGGCGATGCCAAAATGGTTGATGTAGGTGGCAAATTAGCTACGAATAGATTTGCCCATGCAAGAGCAATTGTGAAAGCTCCCCAAAACATTATAAACGAACTAAAAGCCAATAAAGGGCAAACCAAAAAAGGTTCTGTATTTCAAACAGCAATTATAGCGGGAATAATGGCCGCAAAAAAAACTGGTGAACTGATTCCCCTTTGTCATCCGATTGGAATGGACAATTGTGACATTGCCATTAAGATCAATAAAAAAGATCGAATTGTAATCGATTGTAAGGTTTCTGTATTTGCAAAAACCGGCATTGAAATGGAAGCCATGACAGGAGCATCTGTTGCAGCCCTAACCATCTACGATATGTGCAAAGCACTTTCGCACCACATTGTTATCAAGACCGTTAAATTAGTTGAAAAAACAGGTGGAAAAAAAGATTTCAAAAGCTCTTAATCACCTTGTTGTAAGCTTAAATGAAATTACGCGAACACTTGTCAAAATAAGTTTTGCTGAAATAAGTTTTGTGTTCTGCTAGCAAGTCTTTTGGGATCTTAAACATTAACTTATCAATTTTACCATCCTTGTAGCAATGCAATACCAAATGATTGTTGGGAATCAATGAAACTGCTTTTAAGTTTTTTGTAATCACTGCGAGCGTAAAAAGCTCTTCTTGAATTGTCAAGTTCACAAACAATGCTTTTTTCATTATTTCAAACTTGACGACTGGCTTCCCTTCCTTTCCTTCTATGACTTCATCTAGATATTCGCTTCCAGAGACATAAAATAGTTCCTCAGACCCCGATCCGCCCAATTTTACCTTCTCCAAAAAAGTATACTGACCATACTTTTTCAGTGATTTTGCTACTACTAAACCGGTGTCTTTTTCGTGTTCAACTTTTTCCATTCCTCTAATAAAATGAATTCTAATCGAATAAGTTTAATATTTTATTTTCTTTTGTAAAATTGATAACACAAAACATTTCAATTTTTGAAGATATTTGCTGTTTTCATGGGTGAAATTTGTTCACTTATACCCTGCAAAGTCCTATATAGCCTGAGTTTAGACAATTTTCACTTTAAAAATGTAAAAAATCGGGAGAGAAAAAAAAAAATTATTTTATTTCACGCCTAGTAAAGTTTTTTTTCAAAATCGAGTATTGTGACTTGTCGATAGATTACCTAAAAATTATAAAAAATGCCTGAAAAGAAATACGTTTTGGCCTTGGATCAAGGAACCACAAGTTCAAGAGCCATCATTTTTGACAAGTCTGCAAATATTGTTGGAGTTTCACAAAAAGAGTTCACACAGTTTTACCCAAAACCGGGCTGGGTAGAGCATGATGCCAATGAAATCTGGGAAACTCAAATTCAAGTAGCACGAGAGGTTTTAAAACAACAAAATATTAATCCTGATGAAATTTCATCGATTGGAATAACCAACCAAAGAGAGACTACAGTTGTTTGGGATAAAAAAACAGGAGCACCTATTCACAACGCAATAGTTTGGCAGGATCGTCGAACAGCTCCAATTTGCGACCAACTAAAAAAAGACGGATTCGAAGATTATATAAAAACCAATACTGGATTGGTAGTAGATGCTTATTTCTCCGGAACAAAGATTAAATGGTTACTGGATAATGTGGAAGGAGCAAGAGCTAAAGCTGAGAATGGTGATCTTTGCTTTGGAACGGTAGATACTTGGTTGATTTGGAAATTGACCAAGGGACAGGTTCATGCTACTGATTATAGCAATGCTAGCCGAAGCTTGGTCTACAATATCGCCAAATTAGAATGGGACGAAAAACTATTGAAAGAGTTAAGCATTCCAAAATCAATGTTGGGAACGGTCAAAAACTCAAGCGATGATTATGGTACCACTTCTTTGTTAGGTACAGAGATCCCTATTTGTGGAGTAGCAGGAGACCAACAATCTGCCCTGTTCGGCCAAGCTTGCTTTAGCGAGGGAATGGCCAAAAACACTTATGGAACTGGTTGCTTTATGTTAATGAACACTGGGTCCAACAGAATTATATCAGAAAATGGATTATTGACTACCATCGCTTGGGGCTTGGACGGTAAAGTACAATATGCATTGGAAGGAAGTGTTTTCATCGCAGGGGCGGCAATTCAATGGTTGAGGGATGGATTAAAAATTATAGATGAAGCGCAGGATTCTGAATATTATGCTAAAAAAGTAAAAGATACCCAAGGAGTTTATGTCGTACCTGCCTTCGCAGGACTAGGCGCACCTTATTGGGACATGTATGCCAAAGGGGGCATTTTCGGATTGACAAGAGGAACAACCAAAGCCCATTTGATCAGAGCCACTCTTCAATCTTTGGCCTATCAAACCAAAGATGTTTTAGGAGCCATGGAAGAAGATTCTAAAATCAGTATCCAAAAGCTTCGAGTAGACGGTGGTGCATCCGCCAATAATTATTTAATGCAATTTCAAGCTGATATCTTAGGCAATACAGTCGAAAGACCAAAAATTACTGAAACCACTGCTATGGGAGCCGCATATTTGGCTGGAATAAAAACCGGATTTTACAGCATCGATCAAATTGCACAGAACTGGCAAAGTGATCAGCTCTTCAAATCACAGATGGAAGAAGAGGAAAGAAACAAAAGATATGCTAAATGGCTCAAGGCTGTTGACCGCTGCAAGGATTGGGACGAACCAGTAGAGACGCATTAAATGCGTCCCAGCAGAGACGCATTGAATGCGTCCCAGTAGAGACGCATTGAATGCGTCCTCCCCAGTAAAAACGCATTGTATGCCGTCCCAGTAAAGACGCATAAAATGCGTCTCTACTTAAGTCTAGGCTTATCATCCTTAGACTTTTCCTCTTTGGATTGGTTATCCTTAGACTTTTCATCCTCGGACTTATCTTTTCGTTTGTACTCTTTTTCTAATTCTTCCAGACGCTCCCGTACTTTCTCATAAAGTGGTTTGAAATCATCGGGATGTTCACCGTAATAAAGAAGAATACTATCTATGATTGGACTATCAACATCATATTTTTGGTAAATAAATCGATAAAGTTCATGCCTGTTGTAACGTTTAGAACTATCCGTTTTCAATTTGGGTAGTGCAGTGATGGATTCTACTAAATGAATTTCTGCAAACATTTCTATCAAATCTTCCTCAGCAATTTTAGGAGCAGGTACAGTGCTAACAATTCCTTCCTCTGGTGAAGAACATGCTGCAAGCAAGACAAGCGATAAAAGGATAAGCAATATCGATAAGGTTCTATTCATTTTAATAAATAACGGATTCAAGAGGAATCATTGGTGAATTTCTAAATTCTTAATGTTTTTTATGTTTTCAATAAAACTAAATTCACTTATTTTCATTTAATAAAAGAATTCAAAACTTTTTACAAAAATTGATTTGAATTCTAAAACTCAATATAAAACTCAATAATAAGCCTAAGCTTTCATTTTTAACTTAGAAAAACCATGCCACAGTAGAATTGGTCATATCTTACATTTCAAAACCAATACAATCAATAAATACAATCAATAAAAAATCATTCAATGATTCAACTTCAAACTTACAAACAAATAATTACAGAATTGGAGAATTACAATTGTAATTTGGTGGCTGTTTCAAAGTTAAAACCAGTATCAGACATTTTGGGATTCTACCAAGCAGGTCATAGAATCTTCGGCGAAAACTACGTCAACGAATTGGTCGAAAAACAAAGTCAATTACCTGAAGATATAAATTGGCATTTTATTGGACACCTTCAAAGCAACAAGGTGAAATATATTGCTCCTTTTGTTTCAATGATTCATTCAGTCGATAGCCTAAAGTTACTTAAAGAGATAAATAAAAGAGCCCTTCAAAACGATCGAATAATTGACTGCTTGGTCCAAATCCACATTGCTGAAGAAAATACCAAGTTCGGGTTCTCTGCCAATGAGTTATTAGACTTTTTCAAACAGCCAGATTTTATTGAAATGAAAAACATCTGTATCAAAGGTGTAATGGGAATGGGAACTTTCACCAATGACCAAGAACAAATCAAAAAAGAATTTTCTACTTTATTGACCTGTTATGAAGACATCGCTGCTTCAAATTTGATTGATGTGAAGCATTTCACAGAAAAATCCTTTGGAATGTCAGGCGATTACAAAATTGCACTTAAAATGGGAAGCTCCTTAATCCGAATAGGCAGTTTACTGTTTGGTAGCCGCTAAATTCTTCAATTTGTGCGACATCTTTAATTGTAATTGGTATAATATCCAATAAAGTAATCGTTTGGCTTTTATCACAGTCTAACAAAAGCACTATTTATTGCTTACTTTTACGCTCAATTTTGGATGTGAGCTTTCAAAAACCTCCAAAATATTATACAAATAGAAAAGAATGCACTCAATAATTTTAATACTTGGGAACAACCGAATTATCCCTTTTATCTTTTTAATGTTTTTTACCAGTTTAATGCTCTTTAGCCAGGACCCAGGTTCAGCCGAAGAATTCCATCTCAAAAAAGCAAGAGAAAGCTTCGAGATACAGGAATTTGAAGATGCTCTAAACCATTTTAAAAAACTAGCAGATCAACACTCTGAAAAACCTGAATACAAGTATCAGACTGCAATGTGTCACTATAAAATGAAGGGTTTTAAGAAGACCATCAAAATTGCAGAGAAACTCATTACAGACTTTCCCAACGAATCCAAGTATTATCGATTGATCGCTAATTCCTATGATTTAAGTGGAGAATATGATCAGGGAGTCTATTATCTTGAAGCTGGAATTCAATTGCTGCCTAATAGCGGTGGTTTGTATTTTGATCGAGGGGTGATTGAAATGGAAAGAGGCAATGTTGAAAGAGCCCTTTACCATTGGGAAAGAGGCATCAAGGCTTCACCATTATACTCTGACAATTATTATTGGGCTGCCAAATACTATGCTGACTCAGATGAAAAAATCTGGGCCATCATGTATGCTGAAATGTTTCTAAATATTGAGAGGGGAACGGACCGTTTTAGTGAAATAAGTAAATTACTAACAGATACTTATTTGAACCTTTTGCGTGAAATTCCCAAAGTCAATCTAGGAGATAAATACAACAATGAAGAAGAAATAGCTCGCAAAGTAGTAGAGGCTTATGAATACTTTGCAGAAAGACTTCGAGCAGGAGACACGCTTACAAGGGCCAACGTTCCTGAATACATTATCAATGCCAAACCAAAGCAAGTTGATACAGATATGGTCATGGCCAATAACTCTATGATCCAGCTTCAATCTCAAAATGCAAAATATCAATTAGACAGAAATCAAAGAAATACATTTGAAGAAGCCTTCCTTTATGTGCTTACCATGTTGCGCGAAAACGGCATTTTGAATCTTCCTACATCTGGAAGGATGGAAGATGGCAGTTACAACCTAGTGCTTGCTACCAATTTTATCCGAACAAATTTTGTCGAATTATGGATGCAACTCAATCACCAAAAAATGCCGGTCAACCTTTTTGTTTTTCAGTTCGACCTGTACGATAGAAAATTATTCGATGCTTACAACCATTGGTTGCTTAGCAGCGGGGATCCTGACTATTTTATCAAATGGCAAGGAACTCATATGGACGAGTATCAGATTTTCCTCGATGCACTTATTTCCAAGCCTCTAAAGGTAGATGTAGAAAATTATTTCTCCAGACTAGATTATATAATTAAATGACGAAATTGACAAACTGACTCAAATTGTCATTTTTACAATACCTTTTGTTGTTAGGTAAAATTTGTTAACAAAATTTGATTATTTGTTTAGAATGGTTTAAACTTGTGTAGAATTAACAATCATAATGATAAAATCAGTTTCAAATATTAATTGTTGTTGTTGTATTAACCTCTGAGAAGAAGCTAATCAGCCCATTATTTGAAATAATAAAAAATACTGATCCCTTCTTCTTAATTGAAGAAGGGATTTTTTTGTACCATGAAAGTAAAAATAACGTATACCAACCTATTAGACCAATCTTGCTGTTGCTGCTGCTGTTGTTGTTGTTCCACAGAAGAAGGGAAAATAATAGGCTATTGGCATGTATAAAATGAAAAATTAATAGTCTTTAAAAACCCTTCTTCACTGCGTGAAGAAGGGTTTTTTTATGAAATAAATCAACAAAATAATGAAAGTTAATAATGATCAAGTAAGTAAAGAGGCTCAAATTGACATCGTTGAGCTCAATCAAAAAATAGCTGACTTCAAATCCGGTAAAATGGTGGAGGATAAGTTCAAACACTTCCGTCTTACAAGGGGAGTTTATGGGCAAAGACAAACAGGTGTTCATATGTTCAGAATCAAAGTGCCCTTTGGTAAAATGACTCCTGAACAATTGATCAGAATGGCGGACATTTCAGAAAAATTCACCAACGGAAACCTCCACCTGACAACCAGACAAAACATTCAAATGCACCATGTCAAATTGGATGATGCACCACAAATATGGGAACTGCTTGAAGGTAAGCAAATCACAGCCAGAGAAGCTTGCGGAAACACAGTAAGAAATCTAACTGGTTCTGCAATGGCAGGGATTGACCCCAATGAACCATTCGATATTTCGCCTTACGTTTATACAGCATTTAAATACTTTCTCAGAAACCCCATTTGTCAAGAAATGGGAAGAAAAATCAAACCTGCTTTCTCTTCCAGTGAAAAAGATTCTGCCTTTACTTATTTCCATGACTTTGGATTCATCCCCAAATTGAAAGAAGTTGATGGAAAAGAAGTTCGCGGATTTAAAGTTGTCATCGCTGGTGGGCTTGGCGCTCAATCCATTGTTGCACAAACTGCCTATGAATTCTTGGAAGAAGACCAAATTATTCCTTTCATGGAAGCAGCAATCCGTGTATTCGATCGTCATGGAGAAAGAAGCAAACGACACAAGGCCAGAATGAAATATTTGGTAAAATCTCTTGGATTGGAAGCTTTCATGAAATTAGTCGAGGAAGAAAGAATTTCTATCAAAACCAAATCAGTCGTTATTGACAGAGATATTGTCCCTCAAGCGGGCCCTGCTCCAGAATTTGAAATTCCAGCTTATTCAATTGACGATGAAGAAGCTTATCAAAAATGGCACAAAACAAATGTTGTCGAACAAAAGCAAAAAGGTTTTTATGCGGTTAAGGTAAAAATATTATTAGGAGACATACAAGCTGAAAAAGCAAGACAACTGGCTGCAGTCATTTCAGAATGTTGTTCAGATGATATTCGCTTAACTGTTAACCAAGGAATGATCTTGAAGTTTGTAAGAAAAGAAACCATTCCTTACTTATACACTAAGCTCAAAGCATTGGATCTTGCTGATCCTGGTTTTGGAACCATTGGTGACATTACGGCCTGTCCAGGAACTGATACCTGCAATCTAGGAGTAACCAACAGCACAGGTTTAAGCGAAGTCCTTGAAAAATTGATTCAAGATGAGTTTCCTGAGTATTATGATGAAACCAACATCCAAATCAAAATCAGTGGTTGCATGAATGCTTGTGGACAGCACATGGCGGCACAAATTGGATTCCACGGAAGCTCGATCAGAACAGGAGCACTAATCGCACCAGCCATGCAGGTTGTTTTGGGTGGAGGAGTCGATCCAGAAGGCAAAGGTTTTGTCGCTGAGAAAGTTATCAAAGTTCCAACAAAAAGAACCCTCGATGTTATTCGCTTCTTATTAAATGATTACGATGATAAACGAACCGAAGGGGAATACTTCAACGATTATTATTACAGATTAGGTAAAAAGTATTTTTACGATCTTTTAAAACCTCTTGGCGACAAAACCAATTTGACAGACAGTGATTATCAAGATTGGGGAGAAGACCACAATTATGAGCAAGCAATTGGTGTAGGAGAATGTGCTGGTGTTAGTTACGATATGGTTGGGACCATTCTAGCCGAAGCAAAAGAGAAAGTCGAATTGGCTGGCATTTCACTTAAAGAAGAAGCCTTTGCAGATAGCCTTTACCATACTTACAGCTCTGTTGTAATTGGAGCCAAAGGTATTTTGTTGAGCGAAGATGTTTTATGCAACACGCACATTGGCATCATCAATGATTTTCAGGAGAAAATGGTTGAGACCGGCAAGATAAAACTTGACAGTGATTTTACAGAATTTGCTTTGAGTATTAAAAAGCAAGAACCAAGTAAAGAGTTTGCTACAAGCTTCCTAAACAAGGCTTTGGAGTTTTCTAATTTAATAACCACATACAGAGCTGCACAGCTCGACAATCACAGCGATGATAAAACTGTAATTGGAAATTACTACAAAGCCTAATACAGATGCAATTTATACAAAATGGAAAAATAACGCTCGTAGGAGCGGGACCAGGCGATCCAGATTTAATCACCGTTAAAGGTGTAAAAGCAATTACTTGTGCAGATGTGGTTTTGTATGACGCCCTCTCCAATGAAGCGCTTTTGGACTATGCTCCAGAAACTGCAGAAAGAATTTTTGTGGGAAAAAGAGCTGGCCAACACAGTCACAAACAGGAGGACATCAATGCCTTAATTGCCCAAAAGGCAATGGAAGGAAATCATGTGGTAAGATTGAAAGGGGGCGATCCTTTTGTTTTTGGCAGAGGTCATGAAGAATTAGAATATGCTCAATTATTCGACTTGCCAGTAGAAATTATCCCAGGAATTTCCAGCTGCATTGCTGTTCCTGAACTGCAGGCTGTTCCATTAACCAGAAGAAATTATAGTGAAAGCTTTTGGGTAATCACCGCTACTAAAAAGTTAGCTGAGTTTTCAAGTGATATTCAATTGGCTGCTCAATCAACCGCCACCGTGGTTATTTTAATGGGTGTAAGAAAATTGCCTTTTATCGTCGAAGCTTTCAAAGAAAACAAAAGAGGAAATGCTCCTGTAATGATCGTTCAAAATGGTTCTTTACCACAACAAAAAGTCGTGCTTTCGACTGTAGACCATATTGAGGAAGCAGTTAAAAATTCAGGACTTTCATCTCCGGCTGTTATAACCATTGGAGAGGTGGTAAAATTACATCCTTTGTATTCTGAATCAATCGATGAATCGGACCGTAAACCAAACATTGCCTCCAAATCTGAAGAAATACAAGTATTGGCAACGGCCAATATTTAATCAGAATAAACTCAAGCTATAATTTCACCCGAACAATCAAAGTTCCATTAAAAGCAAACAAATAGTCAAATGCAAACAGATAGAAATCCGCTCTACCCAATTTTTTTGAAACTTCACAAGCTTCAAATGTTGATTGTTGGTGCAGGAGAAGTTGGTCTTGAAAAAATGAGTTTCATCATCAAAAGTAGTCCTGATGCACAAATCACAATTGTCGCTCCTGAAGTCCGTGAAGAGATTTATGACATCATAAAAGGCAAAGAAAACATCACCGTGATCAAAAGGAAATTTCAGCCATCAGATTTAGATGGAAAAGACCTCGCTGTTGCTGCAACTTGTTTTCAGGAATTAAATGCTACGGTTCAACAAGAAGCAAAAGCTAGAGGAATTTTAATCAATGTTGCTGATACACCCGACCTCTGCGATTTTTACTTGGGGTCCATTGTTACTAGAGGAAATCTTAAAGTCGCAATTTCAACAAACGGGCAATCCCCTACTTTTGCAAAACGATTCAGACAATTATTGGAAGAAATTTTGCCCGATGATACAGCCGATCTATTAAACAATTTGAAAGTATTCAGAGATCAGTTAAAAGGAGATTTTGAATACAAAGTAAAAAAACTAAACGAATTGACCGCTGGTTTGTTGAACTAGGAGGGCATTAGGTATGAAGAAGGATTTAAATAGTTTGAATGAGCAGTTTGCTCCTCTCTCGCCCAAAGGGCGGATTAGGATGTTATACAAGCATTTTAGTGAAGAGGAAATTCTATTCACCTCCTCTTTCGGTGCCTCCTCGGTTTATCTTTTACATCTGATCAAAGAGGTTCGGCCAAGTCAACCAGTTCATTTTTTAAACACCACCTACCATTTTGCAGAAACATTGGCCTATCGTCAAATGATCCAAAATGAATTCGATTTAAAAGTGGTTGATATCTTTCCAGATCCGACTCAAAACGAAATCACAAAACTGGAAAAAACCTGGACCTCCGATCCAGACCTTTGCTGCATGGTCAACAAAACTGTTCCAATGGATGCAATCAAAGTAAATTACAAAGTTTGGATCAGCGGCTTGCTGGGTTACCAAACTCATTTTAGAGCTGGAATGAACATTTTTGATGACAGTTCTGGAATGATAAAATTTCACCCAATAATAGATCAAAACCCAACGGATGTTAGGACCTATTTTGAGGAGAATGAATTGCCGGAACATCCATTGAAGAAAGAAGGATATCACTCTATTGGCTGCACTCATTGTACAATCAAAGGAGAAGGACGCTCGGGACGCTGGCTCGGAAAAACAAAAACAGAATGTGGCCTTCACGCTGGTAATCCGCCAAAGAAGAAGCCAATATTTTCAAATAAATAAGTAAAATATAAGATTCGATAAAACAATATTGCAATTTATCGTTTCATACTAAAGCGAATTAAATAGTTTTGCTTTTGCAAAAACAAAGAACCATTAGACAAACAAGAAATAAACATTTAATAAAATGATAGAAACGGACATATTAATCATCGGAGCTGGTCCATGTGGATTGTTTTCAGTATTTGAAGCTGGCCTTTTAAAGCTGCGCTGCCATTTGATCGACAGCCTTGCTGAACCAGGCGGACAATTGACAGAGATTTATCCAAAGAAACCAATTTACGACATTCCAGGTTATCCATCTATTCTTGCTGGAGAATTGGTAGACCGATTGATGGAACAAATCGAACCTTTCAAGCCAGGGTTCACACTTGGCGAAAGAGCGGAAACCATTGAAAAAATGGAAGACGGAAGATTTAAGTTAATCACGAGCAGAGGAACGGTTCACCTTGCTCCAATTATCGCGATAGCTGGTGGATTGGGTTGCTTTGAACCAAGAAAACCACCAATTGGAAACATTTCAGATTTCGAAGACAAAGGTGTGGAATACATCATCAAAGATCCAGAATTGTACAGAGACAAAAAAGTTGTCCTTGCAGGGGGTGGAGATTCTGCCTTAGATTGGACTATTTTCTTGGCCGACATTGCCAGCGAAGTTTCTTTGATTCACAGAAGAACAAGCTTCCGTGGAGCTTTGGATTCTGCCGAAAAGGTACATGATCTTGCCAGTGCTGGTAAAATAAAATTGATCACCAATGCGCAAGTCGTCGGATTAAATGGCAATGGTCGCTTAAACGAGGTGGTTATTAAAACGAAAGAGGAAGGCGAAATCTTAAAACAAACAGATCATTTCGTGCCGCTCTTTGGACTTTCTCCAAAACTTGGCCCAATCGCCGATTGGGGATTGACCATCAACAAGAATGCAATTGAGGTGAATACTTTGGATTATTCAACCAATGTTCCAGGTATTTACGCAATTGGTGACATCAACACCTACAGTGGAAAACTAAAACTGATCCTTTGCGGATTTCACGAAGGAACCATGATGGTTCAATCTGCTTTTAAACATATTTATCCAGACAAAAAGTTAAGCTTTAAATATACGACTGTGAATGGAGTAGAAGGCTTTGCTTAGTCGGTACGCTTCGCTGTTGGTACGCGTCGGCTTCGCCTTGCTGTTGGTACACTTGCCTTCGGCATTGTTTTTAGTACGACTTTGTTGACCTAGGCGGTCAACTTTGCCTGTTGGAAATAGTAAATTGCTTCACTAAGAAGAAAAATATTAAAAAGACGCAATTCAAATTGAAATTGAATTGCGTCTTTTTTTTAATAATTTTTTCCAACAAGCAAAATTGGTCGCAGACCAATAAAGCTGTACTAAAAACGATGGCGCAGCCAAGAGTACCAACAGGCACGCAGGCGGAACGCCGCCTGGCCATACCAAGAGCGAAGTGTACGGTCTAAAAGTGATTCCATCCCTGGGCAACCAAATCAAACGACTGCCCCTTCGGATCAAACAACTTCATTCCTTCTGATTCATCAACTATTCGACCAACTAATTTTATATCCAGCTTCTCATCGACTTTCTTGAAATCTTCCTCACTCAAACAAAACAATAACTCATAATCCTCGCCTCCACTTAAAGCACAAGTCGTTGGTGAAATTTTAAACTCTTCCATTGCCACCTGATGAGCCTGTTTATTGATCGGAATATTTTCCTCAAACAATCTTGCTCCTACACCCGATTGCTTGCAAATATGCATCAAATCGGACGAGAGGCCATCAGAGACATCAATCATTGCATTGGGAACAACTCCCGCCTCGGCAAACAAACGAATTACATCTTTTCTTGCCTCCGGTTTCAACTGTCTTTCCACTAAATAGCTGTATCCATCCAATTGTGGTTTCATCTCTGGATTGTCCTTCCAAACCTGCTTCTCTCTCTCCAATATTTGAAGACCCAAATAAGCCGCTCCAAAATCTCCTGTTACACAAACATAGTCTCCTACTTTTGCTCCGTTTCTTCGTGAAATTTTATCCGCTTCAGCAGATCCCATTGCTGTTACGCTAATCATCAGACCGGTTCTAGATGAAGTGGTGTCGCCACCAACCAAATCGACGCCGTAAATTTTACAAGCCAATTTGATTCCTTCATATAACTCCTCAATAGCCTCAACTGGAAAACTACTAGAAAGTCCTAAGGAAACAGTTATTTGTTGTGGAAAAGCATTCATTGCACAGATATCAGAAAGGTTGACAACAACTGCTTTATAACCCAAATGCTTTAAAGGGACATAGGCCAAATCAAAGTGAATGTATTCTATCAATAAATCAGTGCTAACCAAAACAGATTTTTGGTCATACCTAATAATGGCCGCATCATCCCCTACTCCAAGTATGGTGCTTTCATTAACAGATTCAAAATCTTTGGTAAGACGCTTTATAAGGCCAAATTCGCCTAGTTCGTGGATCTGAGTAGGCTTTGGTGTATCAGACATATTTTTTGCTTAAAATTAGCTTTAAAAAATGCAATAAAAAAACCCTCCCGGCACATCTTGCTGGAAGGGCTAAAAACTAACTATGGAAAAAACAACTACTCAGTTTAATAATAGCAAGTTGCGTGCCAAAAAAATATATTTTATATGGTAACAGTCAATGGCTTATATAAATAGAAAATCCCTGTTTGGCCATCTGCCAAACAGGGATTAAAAACTAATTATGAAAAACAACTTCAGTTATCTAACTTCCAAACACTATGCCAAAAAATATTATTTGGAAAAAAAAATGATTCTTCTTCCTTCCTTTTTTTAATCTTTGCCTTTCATTTTTACAGAAAGTGATTTCATGAAAGATTTTAAAGAGCCACCAAAGGCAAAAAAAGTATCGCATATACACAGGGAACACGGCCTTGAACGCCAAGATCCTTATCATTGGTTATCGAATAAAGAAGATTCTGAAGTATTGACATATCTTAAAAAAGAAAATGTGTATACAGACCTTTTAACTGCACATAATGAGGAGCTTAGGTCTGTACTTTTTTCTGAAATGTTGTCCCGAATTAAGGAATCGGATCTCTCAGTTCCAGTAAAAGAGGAAAATTATTTCTATTACTCCAGGCAAGAAGAAGGCAAAAGCTACTCAATTCACTGCAGAAAAAAAGGCAACCTGAACAATCAAGAAGAGATACTGCTGGATGAAAATGAATTGGCCAAAGGACTTGATTATTTTCACTTGGGAGATTTTGAAGTCAACGATGAACACAATTTCATCGCCTATTCAATAGATACAAGTGGATCTGAAAAATTCAACATTTCTGTTAAAAATCTTCAGACTGGTGAAATTTTAGAGAACATCATCAAGGATTCTTCTGGCAATCTATTCTGGGGCAAAAACCAAAATTGTCTTTTTTATTCCTGTCTCGATGAAACCATGCGCCCTTTCCAATTATGGAAACACAACATTGATTCGTCTCAAGAAGCGGACATTTTAATATTTCAAGAAGAAGATCCTGCTTTTTACATCTATGCAGACAAGACAAAAAGCAAGGAGTTTTATTTCATATTAATAGCAAGCAAGGTTAGTTCTGAAGTTTGGTTCATGGACCCTGAACAGGAAGAAAAAGGCTTTCAATTGTTCGTAGCCAGAAAAGCAAGTGTCGAATACATCGTTGATCATCAAGGAGCGTACTTTTACATTCTCAGCAATGAAAATGCTCCAAATTTCAAACTACTAAGAACGCTTACTACAAAACCAGATAAAAGCAATTGGGAAGAAATTCTTCCCAACAATCCAGATCATAAGTTGGATGAAATTGAAGTATTTCAAGATTACCTTGTAATTCTTGGCAGAAAAAATGGCTTGAACAGTGTTGATGTGTTTGAAAGTAAAACAGAACAGTTTCATGCCCTTTCTTTCCCTGAAGAAATTTATTCCTGTTGGGAAAATGAAAACCCAGAATACAAATCGACAAAATTCAGATTTACTTATTCTTCTCTGGTTAGCCCAAGAGCAGTTTATGATTATGAAATGAAAAGTCAAAGCCTTGAATTATTAAAAGAATACGAGGTTCTGGGAAATTATGATCGAAGCCAATACCAAATGGAACGAATTTTTGTCACCGCAACTGATGGAGCAAAGATTCCTGTTTCATTGCTTTATAAAAAAGGCCTTATCAAAGATGGGAACAATCCGTGTTACCTATACGCTTATGGCGCTTATGGAGAATGCATGGATCCCTATTTTTCAAGTACTCGATTTAGCTTAATCGACCGAGGATTTATATACGCCATTGCTCATGTGCGTGGTGGTGGTGAAATGGGCAGGAATTGGTATGAGAATGGGAAGTTCCTACATAAAAAAAACAGCTTCAATGATTTCATCGATTGCGCGGAATATATGATTGAAAATAATTTCACCAATACGAAAAAACTAGCCATTTCAGGTGGAAGCGCTGGCGGTTTGTTAATGGGAGCAGTCATCAATTTGCGCCCTGACCTTTTTCAAGCCGTTGTTGCAGATGTTCCATTTGTAGATGTGATCAGCACGATGATGAACGAGCACCTTCCATTAACTGTCATAGAATATGATGAATGGGGCAATCCAAATGACGAAGTATTTTATAAGTACATGCTTTCCTACTCTCCTTATGACAATGTAAAAGCTCAAGATTATCCCAACATGTTGATTACTGCTGGACTCAATGATCCCCGCGTTCAATATTGGGAGCCAGCCAAATGGACTGCTAGGTTGAGAGCACTAAAAACTGACAACAATACACTTTTACTAAAAACCAATATGGATACTGGACATGGAGGCAAAACTGGCCGCTATGGTATGCTAGAAGAGATTGCCTTCGAGTTTGCTTTTTTAATCGACCATTTGCTATAATCCACATAAATTGCAAACCGAATGTGCAACAAGGGTAAAATTTCATTGCTCGATCATACTTAAGTATTTGGGCATTTGTAATCGAGTACTTAAAATCCATTTTTAATAAGCCGATTTTAATAAGCCGAAGTGCGAATATCGAACAACGAAAACCCCATTCAAGAATAACAAAAGCAACTCGATATACGTTTTTTAACATAATTGCGTTTAAAGTACGTGAAAATTAAAATGTACAAATCACTATGTTTGCAAAACTGACGAATTCTATTTTTCTAGTATCTGCCTTGGCTTTTTTATTAATTGCTTTGCCTTCTTGTAAAACCACTAAAATCGGTAAAGCAAAAGGGAAGAAAACGCTTATGATGGTTGAAGACCAGATGCAAAAACAAGAGTTTGATGCAGATTGGTTCGCTGGAAAAATAAAGGTGAAATTCTGGGAAGACGATAACAAGGCCACTACTTTCAATCTTGACGTAAGAATGCGTAAAGACAGTGTTATTTGGTTATCAGCCTACCCTGCCTTGGGAATGAAAATTGAAGTTGGAAGAGCTTTAATTACACCCAACAGCATCGAGGTAATGGACAAGTTCAATCGTCAATACTATCAAGAAGATTTCGATTATATCAGAAACTATATTGAATATCCATTGGATTTCCAAACGCTCCAAGCCTTGATTTACGGCCAAGCTATTCATTCTGGAAATTTCACAGAAATTGAATCTGTAGGAGAACAGTACAGAATCAGCTCTGAAGACTGTACCCTTTTCCTCAATTCCAATGATTTTAATTTGATTCAAATGTTGGTAGAGGAAAAAAATTCTGATAGATCAATTGTCGCAAACTTTGAAGAATACCAGACGTTTGAGGAAAACTCCTTCTCGAATAAGCGGAATTACTTGATGAAAGCAGAAAAAAATTATGCCTTTAATCTGCAATTTTCAAAAATTAAAGTAAATCAACCTATGACTTTCCCATTCAAAGTAACCAGTAAATACAAAAAAGTTGAGTAATATTGTAGCCTGAGATGCGACTTTTATTCAATCATAAAACCATGATTCGTTTAAGGAATTTTTTATTCCTAACGGTTACCCTTTGCATTTCAATCCCACTTCTTTCACAATCTGTTGAAGGGCTTAAGAAGAAAAAAGAAAAAATCTACAAGGAGCTCAAGCTGAGCAACAATATTCTAAAAGAAACCAGAAACAACAAACAAAGCTCAGTCAAGGAACTTAAGCTATTAAAAGAACAGCTTAAAACGAGAGAAGAGCTTGTCAATACCTTGAAAGACGAATTGTCGATAACGGATACCAGCATTGTAAGGCTAGCATCCGAAATTGAAGTAAAACAGCAAGAACTGGATTTACAAAAAGAAGAATATGCTAAAATGATTAGGTATGCCTATACCAATAGATCGAAACACAATGTTTGGCTTTTTCTATTCTCAGCAAACACTTTCAACGATGCCTTCAGACGTATTCAATACATAAGGCAATACAATCGATACAGAATAACTCAAGTCGAAAAGATCGAAGTTCAAAAAGATACGATCAATAGTAAAATAGAAGCTTTGGAAGAAAAGAAAACCCAAAAATCTATCATCATTGAGGAAGAAACACTCGCAACGGAACAGTTAGAAAAAGAAAGAATTGAAAAGAACAAATTACTAGAAGATCTTCAGAAAAAAGAGGAAAAACTGAATGATGAGATAACACAAAAGCAAATTTCATTGGCTTCCTTAGAGAATGAAATAACCAGTATTATTCAGAAAAATATTAAGGAGCAGGAACGCAAAAGAAAAGCAAAAGAAGCGGTAAAAGCAGCCGAAAAAGTCCTGACCGCAAAGAATGAGCCTAAAACCAAGACCAGCGCTCCAACGATTACGAAAAAATCGACAAGTAGTCCTAGTAAATTGTCAAGTGGTTTCTCAAACAACAAAGGACGTCTTCCATGGCCGGTTGATGGTATCATAACAGGAAACTTCGGCAAAGGACGACACTCTGAAGCAAGTGCTGTAGAAATAAACAATACAGGTATTGATATTTCAACAACTAAAGGCAGTAAAGTAAAAGTTGTTTTTGAAGGTGAAGTCACCAATATTATCTACAGTCCTGTGTTTCAATCCGCCGTGATTGTCAAGCATGGAAAGTATTTTTCTGTCTATTCAAATCTCGAAAACGTTTTCGTATCCAAAGGAGAGAAAGTGAATACCAATCAAGTCATAGGAACGGTTAGTTCTTCCAATGATGGCAAAACTGAAATGCACTTTGAAGTTTGGAATGGCATCAATAAACTAAACCCTTCTCGATGGTTGGCTAGAAAGTAGTGGCTCGCAAGACTTGTCAGATTTATAGTAGTAGTTAAGACGATTATTCGAATACGGAAAACTCCACGAATGCCAAGTAGCAAATCAACTATCCTTTTCTTCTTACTGTTTATTGCAACTTCTTGCTCACCAGAATTTTCAATAGACAATCCCAGCAAGGAAGCCTTCCCGAAATTATTAGGAAACAAAATCACGATCAAAGGAAAAGCAACCAATGCTAAACTTGGTGCTACATTGACCACAGAAAATGACAACATTATTGTTTGGATTGATGAAATGCAAAGTTGGCCAAAAGGATTTTACCAACGAGATAAAAGTAAAACACTAATCGTAACTGGGACATTGATCGAGAAATACGACCTTCCTGTTTTTATTTCTAATGACGACCCAAGAACCAATCCATCTGGCATTCCCGTTCCAAAAGGAACGGATCTAAAAGAGGCCAGTAATAGATATCTGCTAAAAGATATAAATTGGAAAATTGTACCAGATTAAAACAAGTGGAGTGATAAGAAAAATTGAACAACGAAGACCAAAATCAAACCGCTCTGTTCACCTGTTGTATGCAGGATTTTTTACAAATCGTCTGTGAAATGTTCCTTTCTTTTCGGTTTAGAAAACTTCTCTTGATTATATTCTTTAGATTTTCCTTTTGGTATAGAGAGGGAGTTCCAGTCTTTATTTTGAATAATTTTCCCAATAAATACGATTTGTCCAATATGATAAGGATAATGAGCTAGTTGTCTGTTTATTGCTTCGAATATTGAATGTCCCATATTTCTAATGTAAACTTCTTTTTCGAGGTCTTTGTCAGTTAATGGGTCGATGGCATTAAACAGGCATTCCCAACCTTCATTCCATTTTGATAATAATTCTGATTTGGTTTTTATATCATTATCAAATTCTTCATCTCTTTTCCTCCATTCTTTTTCTCCGTCAGTTGTTAAAAAATCAGTCCAACGAGAAAGCATATTACCGTTTAAATGTTTTACAATCATAGAAATACTGTTGCTTTCTTCATTAAGTTGCCAAAACAATTTTTCTTCTGGTATTTGCTCAAAAGTTTTCTCTCCCAGCATTTTATAATACTCAAACTGTTTTTTTACACTTTCTAAATAACTGTTCATCTTTTTATGGTTTGTTTTAATTCCCTTTATGTTTTCTGTTGACTTACCAAACTCAAATCCAAAACAAGTCAGCATTCGTCTTTTTAATATCTAACAATGATGGCGTATAAATAAGTTCCAAACGAACCTCTCCCTTCTAAACACAATAACAACATGACCGTCGTGTACACTGTTACATCTCGTTTTCATCTATTTCTTTTCTAAAGTATTTCGTTTCGCACTAATAATTCTGATGGTTTTTCATCTCCATAATCTCTAACTACTATCAATAAATTTTCTTCTATTGAAATTTTGATTTGCGAAGTAAATATTTGATTTTCAAAAAAACGACTTACTTCTATTTCTTCAATCATTTTATCGGCTAAACCCAATTCTTTCATTAAGTTTTTAACGAAGTATTCATCTTCTCCTTCAAAATCATCTTCAATAATCTCCTCTTTTTCTGATGCACTGTATTCTGTCCAATGTACAAGCCATGCATCAATGAAGAAACGATACCATTCTTTTTCACCTGTGTTTAACCAAAACATTAAGGGTTCAATTACCCCTTCTTTTTTGGACATAAGAACAGAAAAATATTTTATTTTTTTGTTTATTGGATCTTTTATTAAGTCTAAGAAATCTTTAGTCGAAAAATCATCTGTTTCAAAATCCAATGGTTTTTCTGATTTATTAGGAATCAGTTCTTTATCTGCCATTTTAAAACATTGATTTTTTTCTTATTTTTTCCCTCAAAAAGTTAGCGTTCTTTTCACAAAATTTATTAGAGAGATTATTTACCTTGATTTACATCTGTATTATGGTCTCAATTTGAGATTTTTCAAAATTTCATTCTTCATGATCCAAGCTGTTAATTGCAACGATCATGCATTTTTTATGGGATGCAACAACGCGACCAAAGTAAAACACTAATCGTAACTGGGACATTGATCGAAAAATAAGACCTTCCTGTTTTTATCTCTAATGACGACTCAAGAACCAATCCATCTGGCATTCCCGTTCCAAAAGGAACGGACCTAAAAGAGGCCAGTCATAGATATCTGCTAAAAGATATAAATTGGAAAATTGTATCGGATTAAAGCAAGTGGAGTGATAAGAAAAATTGAACAACGAAGACAAAAATCAAACCGCTCTGTTCACCTGTTGCACCTCCTTGCCCTTATAAGAAACCTTGATCTTGTCAAGGTGCGTTTTTGTTTTTGATAAAACAGTAAAGACAAAATCATCACATTCAATTTCATCATTTATTTCTGGGAATCCTCCAACAATTTCAAGCAGCAACCCACCAATAGAATCAGAATCTCCACGTTTTTCATCGAAGGTATCAAAGCCTACCTCAAAGTGTTTGCATAAGTCAATAATCAAATCACTGGCATTGAATGAAAATGTTCCATCGCTAAGCCTTACAGGCCGCAATAAATTACTATCATGCTCATCCTGAATATCTCCAACCACTCTTTCAACAACATCTTCTAATGTTACTATTCCAACCGTTCCACCATACTCATCTACCACAAAGGCCATGTGCTGTCTAGTCTTTTTAAACTCTTTGAGCATGTCGTCAATTTTCTTGCTCTCTGGCACGATCAACAAGCCTTCACGGATGAAACTAGACCAATCATAATCAGGCGGCATATCTGCTGCTTTGATCAACTCTTTGGTGTAAACAATACCAACTATATGATCCAAATCGCCATCTATTATCGGAATTCTAGAATAAGCAGATTCTCGAGCCAAACTGAGCAGTTCGGTAAAGTCTGCCGTTTTATCTATCGCTATTACTTTGACACGTGGCTGTTGGATTTGTGATACAGTAATATTGGCAAACTCAACAATTCCTTTCAACATTTTCTGTGTCCGGCCAGTTTTTTCATCCTCCACCATCAAGTCTATCACATTACCAATTTCTTTGAAATCCATGTCCTTTTTGTTGGTCTTCATTCGACCTTGAATCAATTTAAGAGAATTCGCCAAAACATGACTGAATGGATAAAACACCTTACTCAATACGGTGAGTGGACCTGACATGAAACTTGCCAGCTTTACATTGTAACGTGTTGCATAAATTTTTGGCAAAACTTCTCCGAATATTACAAGGATAGAGGTTATCAGAACTAAATTTACGGTGTACTCATTAATCAAATAACTCATCCAAGTATTGCTAAAACTTGAAAAATCAACCAGGTTTCTGATCAAATAATCGAAACTCAGAATCAATCCGATGTTGAAAAGGTTATTCGCTATCAATATGTCCGCTAACAAATAATCTGGTTTGCCAAGCAATTTCATGATTCGCTTGGAATTGGCTGAGTCGTCATTACTCAGTCCAGACAATTGCCTTGGTGAAATAGAAAAATAGGCCACTTCTGAGCCAGAAACTACGGCTGAGGCAGCAATAAGAAATATAACTAGAATAAATACAATCGAAGTATTGAAACTTGTAGCACCATGAAGAAATAAAAAAGGCATTCCGCCCAGCGCACTTAGCCCATAAGAATATACAAGGGGCTCGCCCGGAGGTTTATCGCTCCTATCAGGATTGTCTTCCAAATCAAAGGGTTTCGTTAAAAAATACGGCCGAAGGTCTCAAACCAAAGGCCAATGTAATCTATACAAAAATAAACTAAAGTTTACGAATCAAAATCAGTTCCGTTCAATTTCAGCCTATTTTTATTGCTTTTTTCGTAAATATCAATGATTTCTATGCTTAAAACAGCAACTTAAAACGGCAAATCGGTCTCATCAGGCGTTTCAATCATCGACTTCGGCTCATTAGCAACAGTAACAGGCTTAGCAGGAGTATCGTAATTTCCTTGCTGATTCTGTTGACTCTCAGACTTGCTGTCAAGCATGTGCATGTCCGTTGCCTCTACCTCTGTAATGTATTTTTTGTTGCCGTCTTTGTCCTCCCAAGAACGGGTTTTAAGTTTTCCTTCAATATACAACCGACTACCTTTTTTCAAATATTTGGCTGCAACATCTGCCAATCCACGCCACATTACAACATTGTGCCAATCTGTTTTCTCAATTTTGTTCCCCTCTTTGTCTCTGTAAATTTCGTTGGTGGCCAGTGCCAATGAAGTCTTGGAAACTCCACTTTCAAATGTAACAGTCTCAGGATCTTTCCCTAAACGACCAATCAACATAACCTTGTTTAAACCTCGCATCTTAAATGAATTTTGTTAATAAATAATGGCTTCCAACCTTAATTTAAACATTTATGCCCTCATCTTCAAAAAAGTTAATAATCACTTTTGGGAAGGCATATCTCTTTAAATTTTCAGTTTCAACCTTTCTATAATCTTGCTTATACTGCCCTTTAATGTCTACGGTTAAAAATCGCACATGGATTTTCTGATGAGTCAATATGTGAATATACGCTTTTGAACACTTCACAGTTTCAAACTCATAACCCTCTAACCTATTGTTTAACAATTGGTTTAATTCAGCTTCTTCACAATGTTTTTCTGTTTCAATCAATGAAAAATCATACAAATTCTGCCAAATTCCAGGTTCAAGCCGCTTTTTTATTAAAAACTGCCCTTCTTCCTTTAACACCACATAGACGAAGAATCGTTCCTTCTTTTTAATTTTCTTTTCTTTAAATGGTAAAATTGCTGTTTTACCCTCCATAAAAGCCGAACATCGATGGACAAATGGACAATACATACAATTGGGCTTGGCTGGCGAGCATTGTTTTGCACCAAAATCCATAATGGCCTGATTGTATGACGCTGGTTCATCTTTGTCAATCAATTCCTGAGCAAGTACTGCAAATTCTTTTTTCCCTTTTGTAGAGTCTATTGCTTGTTCGATTCCAAAAAATCTCGATAAAACCCTGTAAACATTTCCATCAACTACGGCATGAGGCAACTTAAAGGCAAAAGAAGCGATTGCTGCTGCTGTGTAAGGGCCAACTCCTTTTAGTTTTATTATTTCATCGTAGGTATCTGGAAACTCCCCCGCTTTCTCTGAAGCAATGTATTTAGCAGCGGCATGCAAATTTCTAGCTCTTGAATAATATCCCAATCCCTGCCAAAGTTTCATCACCTCATCCTCTTCAGCATTTGCCAAATCATTGACTGTTGGATAATGCTCTGTAAATTTCAAATAGTATGGCAGCCCTTGTTCTGCTCTTGTTTGTTGCAATATGATTTCAGACAACCAAATAAAATATGGATTGTCGATTCCTTTCCAAGGCAAACTTCTATCATTGTGAAATGCATTCCATTTTAAAAGTTCTTCTCGAAAAAATATTTTTGTGTCGTTAGTGTTGTTTCCCATTGATATTTATTGTTTCCCATTAATTTGTACTTAAATTTGATCGCTGCTATGAACGAAATAATAAAGAACATTGAATCCAGACGAGCTGTTAAACCAGAAAAATTTTCTGATCGTCCAGTTCCGGAAGATAAATTTAGACAAATACTCCAAAGCGCCAATTGGGCGCCAACGCATGCCTATACTGAGCCTTGGCGGTTTTATATTTTTTCAGGTGAAAGCCGTAAAAAACTGGCTCAATTTGAAGCTGACTATTACCGTAATAAGACCAAAACAGATAGTTTTGTTCAATCTAAATATGACAAGGCATTTAATCGTCCATTGAAAGCATCCTATATTTTAGCAATTGTAATGGAAAGACAATTGAGTGGTAGAAAAGTCATCCCCGAAATAGAAGAAATTGCGGCAACAGCTTGCGCAGTGCAAAACATGATGCTTCATGCCAACAGTTTACAGATTGATACTTATTGGGGATCAGGAGGCTCAACTTTTTCTCAAAAATTGAAAGATTTTTTAGCTTTGAAAGAAGAGGACAAGTGCATGGGTTTTCTGTACTTCGGCTACAGGAATGAGGATCCAATACCGAAAGGAAGACGCTTGTCTGAAATTGAGGATAAGGTAAAATGGATGTAAAATTCTCAAGCCATCAATCGACTCAAAAGCAATTAATGATTAATGGGAGGCAAAAAAAATATTCAATTCTCTGTGGCATTCAAAACCTTGCGAATGGATTCATGGCTGATAGAATCGACATGATTCAATTCTACAAGTTTTTCAGCCAATAATCTTAAAGACCAGTTTTTATGACCTTTCGGTGGTGGCTTACAACTCAATGCCAAAATGTAAGACCTAATTTCTTTGCTGATCTTTGGTGATTTATTTTTGCCTCTGGCTTTGCCATCAAGAGCAAAGTCCAATCCATCTTCAACATAACGCTTTCGCAATCGTTCAATCGTTCTGGTTGTAATATTAAATTCCTTGCTGATTTCGGCATCCGTTTTACAAGCGCCCTTGCGTCCACAATCTGTAGCCAATATTACTTTAGCCCGCTTTTGCAAACGAAGACTATCCTGGTTTTTTTTCATAAACCTCTGGATTTTTTTGCGCTCAGCAGCTTTAAGTTTTACTATGTACTTTTTAAGCATTAACAGATTGATTTTCTAGTCAAACTAACATTTAGGAAACATTCTCAGTCAAGTCAATATCCAAGGAATTCCATTTGAGATTTTATTAAAATTTTAATCTTTCTTTAATAAAAATCCAAATAGCACTTACAACACGAAATAAATCAAAGAATTGCCTTAATTTTACAACGAAAAGGCACTAAAAACAAAGCAATAATCTTACCAAGATTAACATTTAGGCAAAAAAAGTTTAGTAATTTTCAATTCATTGATGTATTTAGAAAATTGGCTTACATAATTGTGAACTTTGGCCCGTTTTATGATGTTTTAAAAGAAAAGAAATAATATGATCTCAAAGAAAATAGAAAAGGCTTTAAACGAACAAATTCAAATGGAAGGAGATGCTTCCAACAAATACCTTGCTATGTCACTTTGGTGTGACCAAGAAGGGATGGAAGGTGCTGCTGAGTTTTTTCTCGGACATTCTGAGGAAGAAAAATTCCACATGATGAAATTGGTAAAATACATACAGGATGCTGATGGGAAAGCTATAATTCCAGCCTTTGCAAAACCAAAAAACAATTATAAAAACGTTGAAGATGTTGTTAAAACAGCTTACACTAGTGAACAGAAAGTAACACAGTCTATTTACAAACTGGTTAGCCTTTCTCTAACCGAGAATGATCATCAAACACACAATTTTTTACAATGGTATGTTTCTGAACAACTGGAAGAAGAAGCATTGATGAGAAAGATCATTGATAAAATAAAATTAATCGGAGGCGGTCCACAATCCTTGTACTTTATTGATGAAATGCTTTCTGCAGTTCATAAAGAAGAAGAAAGCGGCGCTGGAGAGGAAGTTTTGTAACTGAAACATTGGGCTCCATTTCAACGAATTACAAAAAAAATCAAAAAGGAGTTATTTCTTAATTCCAAAAATTTCACAAAAAAAACTGGAACATCTTTTTTATTTCAATCAATTAGTATTATATACTGAAAATGGATTGGGTATGGAGGATAGCCAATACAATAAACCAAAGGTTTTTCGTTATCGGTAATAGGAACTAAATAAATAAAATAATGAAGCTTAAGTTTGGTCTTTTAATCAAATGCTGTATGTTCATCTGTGTCATCGGTTTTTTATCGACAACGACCAGTTGTAGTAAAAAAACAGGTTGTCCAGCTGTAGAACAGGCCAATTTGAAAAATAAAAAGCCTGGAAAAACTACATCAGGATTGTTTCCAAGTAAATCAAAGAAAAAAAGAAAGAAGAGAAAATAAAAACGTGCGAACGAAACAAGCTTGATAATTACCAGTAAATAAGTTTGTTTGATTATAATCGCTCCTCCCATTAAAATTTATCGTTTCAAGAAAGAGTTTTATTCTTTTTATTAGATAGAAAATGAAGATATACACCAAAACAGGCGATAAAGGCACAACAATGCTATTTGGAGGTGGTCGGGTTCCTAAGCATCACATAAGAATCGAAGCTTACGGAACGGTTGATGAATTGAATTCTTATTTAGGATTAATTGCCGACCATTTAAACCTTGAGCATGCTAAAACTGTCAACAAAGAAATTCAGGACAGACTATTTACCGTGGGATCAGTTTTGGCGCGTGACCCGGAAAAATCTGTTGAAGTTCCCGATTTGAAAGAATCAGATGTTGAGTTGCTTGAAAAAGAAATGGACAAAATGAATGAAGAACTTCCAGCCTTGACAAATTTTATTTTGCCAGGTGGAAACATTACTTCTTCACATTGTCAAGTTGCCCGCTGTATTTGCAGAAGAGCAGAAAGAAGAAGCACTCACTTAAGTGAAATTCAGGAAGGAACAGTACCTGAAATAGTAATTAGATATTTGAACAGACTTTCAGATTATCTCTTTGTATTGGCAAGATTTGTATCATTTAAGGCTGGTAATGAAGAAATCATTTGGAATCCTAGAAAATAAAAATATCTTTGCGCAATTTTTAAGGGCTAGTTTAGTATAATACTTGTACTAGTTTTTAAATAGTAAAGCAGTCATTTCAATTTTCCCTATTAGATTATAGGTCCTGATTTGACAGTATTAAATAATTTTTTTAAATCATTTGGTCAAAACTTTTTTGATCGAATAAAATGCCAAGTTGTAAATTATGTATTGGACTTTAGAATTAGCATCTTACTTGGAGGATGCTCCATGGCCTGCTACCAAAGATGAATTGATTGATTATTCAATTAGATCGGGGGCTCCTATAGAAGTAATTGAAAACCTTCAGGAATTAGAAGACGAACAAGGTGAGTACTTTGAAAGTATTGATGAAGTTTGGCCGGACTATCCAAGTAAGGACGATTTCTTCTTTCACGAAGATGAACACTAGCTGTTCAAATTTGCAAAGGTCTAAATAGCTAAGGCTATTTAGATGCTTTCATATAACTCGAGGCCCAAAACATGTCCTCTTGTGTAGTAATTTTTATGTTTTGAAATTCCCCTTCCGTCAAGGTCAAATTCTGACCTATTGACTCAACAACACTTGCGTCGTCTGTAAAAGTATTTGTATAGTCTTGCTCATAAGCTTTCCTTAAAATATTTAATTCAAAGCATTGTGGAGTCTGTACCAACCGATAATCACTCCGATTTACCGATACGGATTCTAATTCCTCAGCTTCAATCCCTTCTTTGGGACTTGGACTTATTTTTCTTATAGAATCTTTTAATACAACTACAGGAATAACTGCAAGATTGATAGATGCCTTGCTGTATATTTTCCGAATACATTCAGGAGAAATCATTGGCCGAACTGCATCGTGAATTCCAACAATTCCATTATCCGTCTCTATGGTATTCAAGCCGTTTAAAACTGAATGAAATCTACTGGCACCACCTGTCACTGTTTTTATTGAAAGCCCCTTCAAATCGAAACGTTCCTCCAATTCCATCCAATATTCAACATAGTCTTTATTGATAACAAGAATAAGCTCAATATTAGGAAGAGCTTCTTTAAATCGCTGTAGGGTGCGAACAAGTATTGGAATACCTTCTAGTTCAAGAAACTGTTTAGGAAGCTTTGAATTCATTCTCAAGCCTTTCCCTCCCGCTACAATTATGGCAAAATTTTTCATTATAAAATAAAATTACAAATAAACCTTCTGAAAGAGACCAGTAAATGAAAGTCAATTTATTTGTTTCCGCTCGTTTTATCTTTTAAACCCTCCCTCAGAGTGGATTATCTGGCCGGTAATCCATTCAGCATCTTTACTTATTAGAAACCCTATCAATTTTGCAGCATCGCTTGGAGTTCCAATTCGACCCATAGGAAAATTCTTTGTAAGCTCTTTTTTTAACTCCAAATCCATCCAACCTGTGTCATTTGGACCAGGATTTATCGAATTTATTGTAATCCCCTTCGCTGCAATTTCACTTGATAAAGTATAAGTCAACATGTCGATTGCACTTTTTGTCATTGCATACGCGATCTCTGTTGGCATTTTCCCTAATGATTGACCTGAACTTACATTTATTATTCGACCATCTTTATTGAATTTGAATCTCTTAATAAATTCTAGTGTTAATAATGTAGTCGCTTTTATATTGACATTATAATGATTATCCAACTCCTTTGCAGCTAAATTTTCTATTGTTGTCTCTGTACTATATGTTGCGTTGTTTACAAGAATTGACACTGGTCCTAATTTGTTTGTAACTTCTTCAAATAAGGTTTCGACCGAGTTTTCTTTTGATAAATCTATCTCCAGTTTCTCGCACTTTATCCCAAATGTTTTTAATTCTTTTTCGATTAGTTCTGGCTCATCATTATGTACACCCCAAGGCATTTGCTTATCATATTCTCTCCAGTA
>CALBCY010000041.1 GCA_937927195.1 uncultured Chitinophagales bacterium | reverse complement strand
ATGTTGGAATTTCAGAACAATTGAGAGAGTCCAGGGGGCAGAAGTATTCAGCGATTTGGGACAGTGGGAACAAATTAATTCGACTGAGCTTTGAGTTAAAGGATCGAGCGGTTGAGGTTGTTTGTAAGTAAGTAATCATAGATTAAGAGGCAATACCAATGATTTTTATCCCATCTGTATTGCCTCTTATATTTTTCTTTTTTTGATTAAAATCCCCTATTCTTTGTAAAGCTTTATTGATTTAGCTGCCCCTTCTATTTCAATTTTCAGTATATATAAACCAGCATTCATTTCAGGTAAAATTATGGATTGTCCACTGAAATTGTTTAAATCTAATATGGTCTTTCCAGACAAATCAAATAAGGTTAATTGGGCATTGCTTAATACTTCATTGAATGAAATATGTTGATTTACAGGATTGGGAAATATTTCTAACTTTTCGTTAAGGCTTTCAAGACCAATAACCCAATCCTCTTGTCCACAACCGGCGATGGGTTCATTCACACATTCACAAATTGTTTCGTTTACAAAATCTGATGTGCATTCGTCATTGTCATCACAAAAATAATCAATTGCCAATTCTATACAGGAACAAGAAGTTGAATCCCATGAATATTCACTATAGCAAGTGTTAACTGGGCAACTGCTGTCATATTCTTCGCAGCTTCCATCGTCTGTTTCTGCATCAGGATTAAAGTTTGGAGCACAAGGGTCTGTACAATTTTCTTCAGGAGTTAATTGATGTCTTGAAAAGAATTCCCAAATCAATTGGCTTGCATCTATATCTTTATTGGTTATTCCTGCTATATCAGATGCTCCTGGCCAAGTATGACCTCCGTTGTCTATAGTGTAAAGTATGACTTCACGCATTTCATCACAAATTTCATAATGCTTTACAGAAACAGTAGAAAAATCGTTTTCAACAATATTAGGAATTTCGGTAATGGTGGCTTCCCCTTCACAATTGTTGTGATCGACCCAAAATTCAATGAGGTCGTCCATAGAAAGCGTCCATATAGCTCCATCATAAGGAACAGTTGCATCTACTGTTCCATGGAATTGCAGGATCGGCATTTTTCTTTCTGGGTTACAATTTGCTATTTGAATAGGTGTCATAGAGCCAGTAACGGAAGCAATGGCAGCAATTTTATGATCTAATTCACAAGCCAATCTGTAAGACATATAACCTCCATTAGACATTCCAGTGCTATAAATTCTTTCAGGGTCTATATTGTATTGTGAAGACAGGGTATCGATTAGAGCATTTAAAAAGCCAACATCATCGATTTCTTCATCAACTCCTGAAAAGCCAACATTCCAAGCGTTTTCTATACCATCTGGGTAAACAACAATAAAGTTATTTGCATTTGCAATTTCATTAAAACCAGAATAAACCAATTGTTGAAGAGAATTTGAACCCAAGCCATGCAGGTTTAACACCAAAGGGACGGTATCTGATGAATTATAAGTCGCAGGAACATGAGTTATATAGTCCCTAGTTAAGCCATCGAAAATTAGTTCGTCTTGGGCGTTGAGGTTTAATCCAATTGTAAGTATTAGGAAGAAAAGTAGTTTTTTGATCATTGTAAAATCTGTTATTGAAATTTAGCTTGAAAATAGCTATTATTTTTTAAAGAATCGTAAAATCAAAAGTTTGAATGCCGAAACTTGATTCTCTTAAACCAGTAACAGGATTTAAAATGAATGCTCAAGTAGGTATTGCTTTAAATTATTGATGATGAAATTTCTGCGGGAGTTGGATAAAGCTGCTGAAAATGAATGAATGTTCTATGAGTCAATAGATGATCGAGGGATAGTTGTTGATACTGTAAGTGGATGGTTTTGTAGGCTAGGCTGTTGGCTCTTAGCCTGTTGTCATTGGCTGAATATTAGTGAGCTTGAGTGTTTCATTTCAAAATAAAAAAAAGCCACAGTTCCTATTCGGAACTGTGGCTTTTAAGATTTACTTTTCGTTACTAGATTTTATCGAAGCACCGACTGGACTTTATCAAAGCGTAGACCAGAATTCAATGAGCTGATAAATAAAAGAAATGCAGTGCTTTCCATTTTTTTTAGTCCAAAATCTAATGTCGATGATCTAAGATCTTGTTCAAAGATCACTTATATTTCTTAGGATCAAATTTAATATCAAATTTATCCAAGAAATCTTGAATCGGAGGCATTTTATATTCTTTTCTTCTTTTGTCAACATTTTCTGGATCTTCTAAAGCGTATAAATCGCCAAACTCCATTTGTGATCCGAAAATTTGTTTTTGTGATTGACCCACCATCATTCGATCTTGCATCAAGGCTATCTTCTCTTTGGTCAATCCTCCGTCCTCAACAGATTTTACCATGTCGAAATAATAATGTGCCCTTAGACCAGAATCGACGTGTTGGAAAATCAACCAAACAGTGTTGACACCGCTGTTGCCAACTTCCTCCATTGTAGGAAAGCCGCAATTGTTGATTATTGAAATAACTTTCACAGCATTGGTCGAATCAATTCCTTTTCGAATACTTGTATCGGTTCGTTTCTTGTCATCCGCACTTACTTGCTTAAGGGTTTCCGCTGTTTTGCTGCAATCACAATCAACGATTGGAAATTTTCTCCAGGAGTTGGTTGCTAGTTCCCTTACAATCGCATCGACTACTTTATCATCCATGGTTTTCTCTCGGACTTTTATTTCACGCAAAGCACCATCCTGAGACATATAGTAATCCTTCCCAAATTGATCTTTGTTCAATTTAGATTTTTGTTCTTTGCTCAAAGGACTTCCATCTTGGTTTAGAAACTTTGTATACAAAATACTCATTGTTCCATCTTTGGCCTTTTGAACCACTTCAGCTGTTGTCAGCTTTTTCAATTCGCCCTGATAAGTTTTGGTGGGTCTAAAGTTGGGAGGATTCAATGGTGGTTTCCTATTTGAAACTTGTTTAGGAGCCGCTTTACTTGCTTGGCTTTTGGCAGCAGTTGGCTTTGAAGTTTGACTTTGAGCAGGATTGTTATTTGTGTTGCCACAACTGAACAACAGAAACATTCCCAAAATGGGAAAAAGCTTACTGAGTCCTTTCAATGAAAAAAATGAAGTTGTCATATTTTATAGATTTTATTTTCAAATTTTGAGCACTGGATCGGCTGGATGCTTAAGAATGATTTCAAAGATTCAAATAAACTTTTTTTCTTATATTCTAAAATCCAGACATCCAATGTCTTACCTAATTGCTTTCTACAAAGATCATTTATTTATTACGCAATGGAAAGAATCTATGCTGAAATTACTCAAAATTTCAATTTTTTTGGAATAATGAGCTTTATCATATGAAGAGGAAATGGTCTTTATTTCTAATCCGCAACAGGTTTTTTTTAGATTAACTTGCTAGCTATCATTTTATTATCGAAAATATGCCTTGATTTTTGCCTTGGCTTCAGTTTTACAAACCGTTCTCAAAATACTTGAAGCATATAGAACAAATCCATCGTTCGTGGCAAGCTTCAGCTTGCCTTAGGTTTATCACCGAGGCCTTTGGCCTCCACAACGCATTGCGAAATGAAAGGCAAAAAAGGAGCCAAGTGCTGAAGACAAGAGCCTTCCTCGGAGGGCTTGTTTGCTCTTTGAAGATCAGCGCACAAAGTGTTTTACTTTATTAGTACTTAATACTCAAAAACTATTTCGCCACGATCAATTTTTCGATACAAACAACTTTGTTATCTGCAATCAATTTGTACATGTAAATTCCATCCGCCAAATGAGAAACGTTGTATGGGATTTGATGCAATCCTGATCTTAATTGACCATCATTAATAATCTCTTCAATCAATCTGCCGTCCATGCTGTACAATTGGATACTCAAATTTTTGCTGTTTTCATTTATTGAAATATTAAATACGACGAGTTCAGATCCAGGATTGGGAACTGCGTTTATTTCTATTTGTGAAATATTGTTTATTGCTGTATGGGTTTTGAATTCTGCGATGGTCAAAGCATCTTTCTCGAAACTTTTAGGACCTTCAATTATTTCCAATTCCAGATCATTTTCCGTTTGATTCAGCTTGCTCCATATTTTAAAATGAAAATCCTCACCAAGTGCAATTCCAGTCTGTTGTTCAATGTTGGCAACCACTTGATTGGCTTGGTCCACATCCTCGCCATAAACCAACATCCCGATGTGTCCACCTTGATATACTCCTGCTCCGACCAGCAATCCTGCTTCAGTAAAAATACCGACCTCATCTCCATAACTCAGTAGGCCTGATATTGGAGCTTTTATAATGAAAGTGGTATTGTTTGGATGAACTGGAAGATCACGCACAAAATGAACAGGATGCAAAGGATCAATTTCCCCATCCACAGGTTTTAGATAGACACCATAAGATGGATCATACATCAGAACATCATCGGCAGCCATTTTGACCTGATAACCTTGGCTGATTGTCATGTTTCCCATTCCGTTAAAGTTCAATTGTGGGGCATAAGCACCGTAGAGGTTTTTGACCTGAATAACATTTGGTGCATAAGGATCAAATACATCGACTGGGTCAGCATCTCCGTTTTTTAGCCAATAGGCGATGATGTTCCAGCCTGTGTTCAATGGAATTTGATCAACCATGGGATCAACTTCACTGTTTCCAATAATTTCCAAGTTGCTAACATTAGATGTTTTGACTTGGTATCCTTCAGCAATATTCCAGGATGAAATTGTATTGTAATTCAAAGCAGGAACATAGACATCCGTTAAGTTTTTTACTTGAACCAGTTCGTTGGAAATTGCCGAAAATACTGTTGGGATATCAGGATCGATTGGTCTGCAATAAGATGAAATAATATTCCAACCAGCGTTTAAAGGAATGTCCAATAAGCAACTATCCGGTATGCAAGAATCAAATTCACATAAACCGTTCTCACAATTTGCCGCAGAATCAAAATTACAAGCGGAGGGTTCTGTGCATCCTAAAATGGAAATACTTGTGGTTTCACAAGAACAAATTGAAGCGTTCCATTCTTGCAAATCACCCAAGCTGCAATTTTGGTTGCAAGTGTTGTCATAAGGGAGGCAGCTACCATCATCAATGTCTGCATTTGTATCAAAGTTGTTTGCACAAGGGTCAGTGCAACCCGGATAACAGGGTGGAGAAATACAAGAAGCATCGTCACAAGTTGCTGTAGGATCAAAATTGCAAGCCGTTGCATTGGTGCAACCGATTATTCCATTTCCACCACAATCCCCACAAGGATCCAGTATTTCACAAGAAGCATCGTCACAAGTTGCTGTTGGGTCGAAATTACAAGCCATTGCATCTGTGCAACCGATTATTCCATTTCCACCACAATCCCCGCAAGGATCTAGTATTTCACAAGAAGCATCGTCACAAG
>CALBCY010000040.1 GCA_937927195.1 uncultured Chitinophagales bacterium | reverse complement strand
TGGAAGGCTTCTTCCGTGTCCCGGCTCTTGATCACATACAAGGCGTCCTTGCATTCGATCTGCGTATTTTCCAAACGCTCTGCCAGTTCCTGAGTAAATGACAATTTTTTGCCAGTTGTCTTTTTAGGCAAGCCGTTCTTTTTACGTTCATAGCCCCAGCTGCCTTTTAGTTTGGAAACAAAACTTTGATTGGCCAGCACCCACAAAGCCCAGGCTCTTTTGATCGGATCAAACATATCCGGATTGTTGTAAACAAGCGTGGCTTGGTTATGCTGCTCATAGCAGTGCAGTTATTAATTATTGTGAAAGGAAATTTTTGTTGTTAAATGGTTGTATCATTGCATTTACATCTAACTAGTAAAAACTCTAAATATGAATTTTAAATTAATTCCCAGTTTACTTATTTGTTGTCTTATTATCTTTTTTACTTCTTGCAGTTCAGATCCTATTTCAGACCCTTTGTCAGGTTCTTCCTCCTCTTTAGATTGCGAAGACACCAATTGTGAAGATTACAGTTCCAGGTATGAGGCTCAACTAGATTATGATTGGAACCCCGATTGCAGAAATGATTTAGATGCTGATAATGATGGCCTTGCTTGTGAAGAAAACAATTGGACAGAATATTATAGTTCTTTGAATTCTGGTGGTGATTCACCTTCTAGTTCTGGTGGTGGATCCTCTAGTTCAGGCTGCCCCACAACTTCAAACTGCGGCTGTTCAGGACTCAATAAATCACCTTGCGAATCTAATTCTTGTTGCAAATGGGTTGTCGGTGACGGCTGCGAGTGTAGGTAAATCTAAATAACCAGCCAGCGAATTTTTGCTTGCTCTCAATTTGTCAATTGCTCAATAACAAAAAACTCAATATTTTTGAAAGTAAATTCAGAATTTCAACCACCATCCAATACAACCTAACACCAGGGCCAAGATTGCTAATTCTGCTTTTGCCCTTAATTGGCTGCTCTAGCATATTGCTCCTTTCTAGTTTTGAAATTTTATTGTACGGCTATTGAAAGATACTGGCTATCTAGCTAGTTTGTAATCGCAAAAGCTGCTGTCAATAAAAGCAGCGGCTTTTGTCATTCTAAAATTAACAAGGATTCGCAAGTTTTATTGAACCTGAACTAGGTTGCTTTAATGAAATCAATTAACTTGGAAAACAAGCCAAAAAGCGAGTTCATAATGGATATTAAAACTGAGTTCCAAACCAATATTTCAGGAAAGGTACGCAACACCAAGCTTCCCAAAACCAAAGCCTTATGGCCTCTTTTTGAAATAACTAGCAATGCAATTCATGCGATTGAAGAAAGAGGCAATCTGAAAAGTGGGATAATCAAAATAACAATAATTAGAAATGGGAAAGCTGAATTACTAGCCTCACTAGAGGACATAGAAATTTATCCCATCAACTCTTTTGAGGTATCGGACAATGGAATTGGGTTTACCGACAATAATTTCAAATCGTTTTTAACGGCAGAATCCGACTATAAAATCGAGAAAGGGGCAAAAGGTATCGGAAGGTTTGTATCCCTAAAAGCATTTAAAAGTTTAGTCTACGACAGCAATTGCCAAGACAACAATATGAATTTCAAACGAAAATTTGAATTCAAAGCAATTGGAAAAGGAATTTTTAATGTTACCCAAGAACAAACCAAAGAGACTAGAATTGGTACCACCGTCCTGTTAAATAATTTTAGAGAGGAATACCAAAAATACGCTCCCAGGACTTTAGATGATCTTGCCGAAAAGATTGTTACCCACTTTTTGATTTATTTTATCCAAAACAAAGCACCCTATGTCTATTTAATTGATGGCAATGGAAAAGAAGTCCTATTGCAAGATTATTATTCAAGGACTATAAAAGGGAGCATTAAGAATGCTGAATTTTATATCGGATCCTATTTGTTTAAAGTGTTTTTGATAAGAGTATTCAATACGAGGACGGCGCATAGTATTCATTATTGTGCCAACGATAGAGAGGTGAAAAAAGAAAACTTGTTCAAATACATCCCAGATTTGGGAAGGAAAATTTTTGACGAAGCGGACAATCATTTCGTTTACAATGTATACATAACGGGCAGCTTTTTGGATGAAAGTGTTGACAGTGATAGAACAGATTTTAGTTTGCAAGTTGAGGAGGACAATGAGGACAATGAAGAGCGCGATAATGCTGATGAAATTACATTAAAAAGAATAAGGCAGATGGCCATTGATGCCATAGAAGAATTGTTGGCCGATTACCTTGAATCTGTAAGGGCAAAAAAGTTTGAGGAATATGAACATCATATTTATAAGGAGGCACCTCAATTTAAAACCATCATTAAATACGAGCCAGAAACAATCAAACGAATGCCTCCAAATTTAACAGGCAACAAGCTTGATATGGAGCTATTCAAAGTTCAAAATAGGCTAGAAATTTCAGTGAAAAAATTGGGCGAAGAAATTTTCAACAAAAAAAAGGGAGCTAAAGACACAGAAAATTTCCAAGAAAAATACACTGCTTATTTTGAAAAGTTCAATGACCTGGGGAAAGCAAATTTAGCCAGATACATTGTACATAGGAAATCAGTTATTGACCTGCTAGATAAATTTATTGGTCATGATAAAGAGGAAAATTTTCAAACGGAAGATGCCCTTCATAATATCTTTTTTTCGATGCGCTCTGAATCAGATGAGATAAGTTATAATCAACACAATCTTTGGTTAATCGATGAAAGATTGTCCTACCACAATTACCTTGCATCAGACCATTCTTTTAAAAGTAAAAAACCTACTAAAAGTGAAAGTTTAGACCGCCCTGAATTATTAATTTTTAAGGATGCTTTTGCATTTGTTGAGGACGATGCCCCACACAATTCATATTCCATCGTGGAATTTAAAAGGCCAGAAAGAAAAGGCTACGCTGGCAAATCATCGGACAAGAATCCAGTTGATCAACTTATAAAATACATCAAGAAGATTCGGGCAAATAAAGCGACCGACAGGAAAGGCAAAGCCATCCAATTTGTCGGTCCCAATGTTCCATTCCATGCCTACATTGTGGCAGATTTCAACAAGAGCTTAGAAGAAATTTTAGTTGGCAAAAATTTCAAGAAGTATCCAGACGGAATGGGATATTTTAAATTTGATGATAAATACAATGCGCATATTGAAGTGATTACTTACCAGAAAGTTCTAAAAGACGCAAAAAACAGAAACAAGATTTTGTTTGACAAATTAGGATCGCCTACAAATGTGCCAATGATCAATACACCGATCAAGGGCAAATCAGAAAACAACAAACGGAGCGAAAGCCGTTTGAATGGCAAAGAACGGAGTGAAAGCCACTGAGTGTTGCACTTTAGCTGAAATTCTAATCGATGTGCATCGCGAACGGTTGCTTCTTGTCGGGTTTCAATTAACCTGAATTCGATTATAAAATTTACATTTCTTGGAGTTAAAAAAGATATAGTTTGTTTGAAAATTATAAGTTAGAATTTATTAATTCAGTTCGAGGTGATCCGAATATTTTGATACTATTTGCTTGACATTTTTCTTGATAAAAATGACGAAAAATCAAGGACTTACGTCATTTTTAACGCTTCGAAACTTACTTAAATCCTAAAAAAAATAAACTCGCTTTATTGAGAATTTATTAAGTTATCTAAAAGATTTGATGACTAGAATTATTTAAATTGGGTAGGCTCAAACAGCATTTTTTTTCTAAACGGATTTAAGCAAGTTCCTCAGCTAAAATGACAAATGTCCAGAATTTCAATAAAATCAGAATAATGAATTTTGATACTGCCTGATAATCAAAAGGTTCAAAATCGAACTCAGCTTATTAAAGTTCACTTTGTCCCATGCTTGTGCTTATCCATAAAAAAATGAAATTCTATTTTTATCTTGCAGCCTAAATTCTTAGCTTTTTAATCCAATCAAATGAATTTCATTACCATAGACTTCGAAACAGCCACTTTTGAAAGGGATTCAGCTTGTGAAATAGGATTGACATTCGTGGAGGATTTTGAAATAGTAAAGACAGAATCTTGGCTCATTCAACCGCCCAACAATACCATATTTAGCTTCAATACTTCCGTTCATGGAATAACCGCTGAGATGACAGCAGGTGAGCCTACATTTGAGGAACTTTGGCCAGAATTGAAACCATTGCTCGAAAACCAATTTCTAATAGCACACAATGCTGGTTTTGATTTTAGTGTATTGAGAGGTTCCCTCGAAAAAAGTAGAATTCCATTCCCAAGCTTGTATTATTCTTGCAGTTATATCTTTTCTAAAAAAGTATGGGAGAACCTTCCAAGCTATGGATTGGCAGGCTTGTGCAAGCACTTGAACATTGCATTGGATCATCACCGTGCTGGGCCAGATAGTTTGGCCACCGCCGAATTGGCAATCAAAGCATTTAAGGAAAAGGAAGTCAACTCTTTAGACGAATTTCCAGAAAAGCTAAGAACGATAGTCGGACAGCTGTATGAAGGGGGCTATAAACCATCTAGAAGCAAACCCAAACCAACGATTAAACTTTCTGATATAAAAGGAGATCCCGCCAAAATAAATCAGCAAAGTATTTTTTATGGGAAGAAAGTAGTGGTCGGAGGGAATATGACCTCAATGACTCGGGTAGAAGCCCTGCAAAAGATTGCTGATATTGGTGGAATCAATCGAGCAGGAGTAACAAAATCGATTGACTATTTGGTGCTTGCCCAACAAAACTATAAAATCATTGGAGCATTTGGAATGACCAGCATTCAGAAAAAAGCAATCCAGTTAATTGAACAGGGGGCCGAAATTGAAATCCTTTCCGAAGAGATGTTTGTTGAGAATTTGTAAAATTCAATTGGTCTGATCCTCCTATATATCGGATACTAAATGGGGAATTAAACAATCTGATTCCGGTATATAGGAGCTTTCATTGATTGTGACTCCCAAACCACTCGGTGTACAAGGTGTATAAAAAATAAACCGCATTTCACGCCCTCAACAATAGCCAATTATAATCCAACGGACATTTTATTAGATTTCACAAAAATTATTCAAACAGTAATATCTGCTTGACTAGCCACTTGTTCCTTCTAAAGATCATCATACAGGTTCATTTCTAATGGCTTATACTTCTATAAAATTTGTCTTCTTTTCCTTGCCAGATATTTTCTCAAGAGCCTTGCCATACGTAGATTAAAAAAATAGGTTACTATTTAGCCAAATTAAATCAAAATATCGTAGATTTGCTAGACATAGCGGCAAGAAATATCGATTTTTAAAGCCAAGTTTAAAATCATTCCCCGACTATTTCTGCTTCATATCACTATAGCCAATTTATTGGATTCATTATTTTGAATTTCCGTTTTTAATTTCAATTCCCCCTCAAGGTTTAGAATATTAGACACATTATGCATGTGAAATTATTTTCATGTGTGCGAATAATGTGAACAGAAAAACAACTGATTGAAAATAAAAATAACTAATTATGACTTTCTCTAATTTTGGAAAAAGGGGGCGACTTTCGGGGCGACTTTCTTCACTAGTGAAATTTGGAATGGCAACTTTGTTGTTTGGATTGATGTTTGGCATTGGTTCTAATTCACTTTTTGCTGTCGGGGTCAATCTCGGTCCTGATCAAAGCATTTGTGAGGGTGAAGAAATCACTCTTGAAGCAAATGTTTCTTCTAGCGCTTGTTTGGATTGCTGTACGCGTGAAATATCCAACACTTCGCATTGTACTTCCGATATCTACTACGGTATTTATTTGGGAGGAAAGCCTTATGAAGTAACCAACACTTCATGGGAAGAATGTAGTGATGGTACTGTCCATTTTACAGCCTCTGGTAGCAATGCTGAAACTGGAGATTATCTTTATGCAGATATTTATCTTTTAGGTGGAACAATGACGCCTCCTACAGATAGTCCAAAAGAAAACAATTGTGGTACAACAGATGCAACAGGTTGGATGTACTACACCAGTACTACTGGTACAATTACTTCTCAAGATCACGGAATTTACGAGGTTACCAATACAGGTCCTGTTTTTCAGGTAGGTAATGGTGCCAATGTAACGGCACTTGGTTTTGGTGGAAGTGGTTGGTTTGATGTTTCTGGTGGAGACGGATTTTATACACACGGTGATTTCAATTTTATGTTGGGAGACTTAAACTGTCCAGCTCAACAGGAAGAACCAGAATACAGCTGGTCAACTGGTGCAACTGGTCCAAGTATCACAGTTACTCAACCAGGAACTTACTCTTTGACAGTAACTGATTGCGACGGTTCAATGTTGACTGACGAGGTTATCGTTACTGAAGGTGCAGAAATTACTGCTGGCAGCGATATTGAAATATGTGCTGGAGCGGAAGCAACTCTTACAGCTGAAATTTTGGCTGAAAGCGATTGCCCAACTTGTTGTACCAGAGAGGTTTTCGATACAGAACATTGTGTTAACGATTATTTTTATGGTTTTTACTTAGTTGGCCCTGATGTTGCTGCAGATGATAGACGTTACAACATTGTAAATGCAACTTGGACAGAATGTGAAGACGGTTCAGGGACCTATACGGCCACTGTTCAAAACGCAACGGATGTTATCACAATTGATGTTGTAATGGCAAATGGAACAACGACTGTCCCTGAGGGAAGTCCAAAAGAAAACATTTGTGAATTGCCTGTTTTGAATACTTGGGTTTATTATTCGAGTTTTACTGGAACCATGACTTCTCAAAACCATGGTGTTTACAATATGATCCCTAAAGGTCCATCACTACAAGTTGGAATGGGCGCCAATGCAACTGGATTGGGAATGGGTGCTAGTAGCTGGTTTGATTTAACAAACGGCCCTGGGGCTGATGGATATTACACAAATGGTGACATCAATATTTCATTGAGCCCAGAAACCATTTGCACTGATCCTGAACCTTCTACTGTTTCATGGTCAAACGGAGATACTGGTTTAACAACTACAGTGAATCCAACAGAAAATACAACTTATACAGTTACTATGACCGATTGCAATGGTTGCACCGCTACCGATGAGGTTACGGTAACAATTATTGAACCGTTCATTTCAGTTATGCAAATGGGGGAATTCACTTGTGACGGAACCGGTACTGTTCAATTGATCGTGAGTACAAACCTTGAAGGTACTTGTACTTGGACTGGCCCTGAAGGGTTTACTTCTACTTCTAAAAATCCAACTGTTCAAGTTCCTGGAACTTACACGGTAGTTTTCCAAGAAGGTGGATGTACTGCAACTACTGACGTTGTTGTAGATGCTCCAGGACCATGTGGTGATTTCGATTTGGCTTTGACCAAAACTTTGGCGGATGGGCAAGACGCATTTGTAAATGCTGGTGAAAGTGCAAACTTTACAATAACAGTTTACAACCAAGGAGATTTCCCTGCTAATAACATTACAATCGTAGATTACATTCCAGCAGAATTGACTTTGAACGATGCTGAATGGGATGGAAATGGTGCCATGGCAATGTACAATGTTCCTGGAACTTTGGCTCCAGGTGAGTCTATTGAAGTGGACATTACCTTCAATATTGCCAGTGGTTTTTCTGGTGAAATAATGAACTTTGCTGAAATCAAATCTGCTGACAATGCAAATACTGGAATGCCAGGAGAGGACATCGATTCTACACCTGATATGATCACTGACAATGATGGAACACCTATTGACAATGCAATAACAGATCCCAATGATGAAGATGATCATGATCCAGCGACCATTATTTCTGGAGTATTCGATTTGGCTTTGATAAAAGTTTTGGCTGAAGGACAATCTTCAACTGTAAATGCAGGAGACGATGTAACTTTCACTATAGAAGTACACAACCAAGGAGATTTCACAGCAAGTCAAATTACAATTGTTGATTACGTTCCAGCTGAATTGACATTGAACGACAATACTTGGACGATGGATGGTGATATGGCTACCTACTTATACGGTGGAACAATCATGCCAGGTGGTTCGATTGAGGTTGACATTACTTTTACAGTAGCTCCAACCTTTGACGGAAGCGTTACGAATTTTGCTGAAATAAAAGAAGCAACAAATGACAATACTGGACAGTTGGGTGATGATATTGATTCTACACCAGACATGAATCCTGGCAACGACGGGACACCAGTTGACAATGCTTTAATGGACAACATGGACGAAGATGATCACGATCCAGAAACAATTACTTCTAATCTTGAATTAGCAGGACTAGGAAACTTTACATGGAATGATTCAAATCAAAACGGATTGTTTGATGAAGGCGAATTGCCAGTTGAAGGAATTTTGGTTCAATTGTTCTTTGCTACAGATACCAACAAAGAAAATCCTATTGATACTGTATTTACAGATGAAAATGGATATTACGAATTCATCAACTTAGATCCTAACTTTGATTATGTTGTTCAGTTTGCACCATTTGGCCCAGAGGGAGAATTGGTATTGACCAATCAGTCAGGAGAGGCTTCTGAAGGAATAAACAATGACAGTGATGCCAATCTTGCAGATGGTTGTACTGACATCATTGATTTGGATCCAGGTGAATTTGATCCGACTATTGATGCAGGTTACTACTTCCTTGGAAGTGTCCCTATTGACATTGAAGTTATTTTGGAAGGACCTGCTCAAGATTCATTGTTCCAAGATGATTTGGATGCTGACTTAGGTGGTAAAGCTCCAGAAGTGTATGCCAACTGGATGATGAAAGATGATTTGAGATCAGAAAATTTGGTTCCTTCAAATGAGCCGTTCTCAGCCTTGCCTCAGTTTAATCATACTGGAGGAGAAGTTGCAGAGCCAGGTGCATTCGATGCAACAGGAAGAGATGCAATTGTCGATTGGATTTTGGTTCAATTGAGAGCTGCAAATGATCCAGCTCAAATTGTACATTCATGTGCTGCTTTATTACAAAGAGATGGCAACATCGTCGGTTTGGACGGAGTTACTACTTTGCAATGTGATGTAGATGCTGGTGAGTATTACATTTCAGTAAAGCACAGAAACCACTTAGGTGTAATGACGGCTAGTCCAGTTACATTGACTCCAGGCATAGCACCAAAAATTGATTTTACCAATCCTGAAACACCAACTTATGGTACCCATGCTCAAAAGAACATTGATGGTTCGAAAATGGTATTGTGGGCAGGTAATTCAGATGGTAACAACAACATTATTTTCCAGGGGAACAACACAGACATCAATAAAACATTCTTTGATGTATTGACTGCTCCTGCAAATACAGATTACCAAATTAACTATCTCGCTCCTGGATATTTGGATGGAGATGTTGATATGAATTGTCAAGCGGTTTATCAAGGAACAAGCAACGATCCTAATAATACTTTCTTTAACATCTTGACACATCCAGGAAATACCAGTTACTCAATCAATTATATAATTGAAGAGCAACTACCTTAATATTTACACTTAATGTTACCGAAGCAATAAAAACTGCTTCGGTAACATTTTTCTTTTTAACATTACTATTGATTACTATTCTTTTTGCTCAACCTTTTTTTATTGATTGAGCTACTATAAAAACTAAATATGAAAACATTACTACCCCTCCGGTATGTATTGGCACTTGTTGCCTGTTTCTGCACCACTTTTAACCTGTTTAGTCAGGTAGAATTTAAAGTGAGTTTGGATGACGCTGGAGTTTATTCAGTCTCTTTTTTACCCTCCGTTACTTGGGATGGTACAGCTGCCTTAACCGCTACTGGTCAAGTCAGCTTACTTGTTCCTACAGGTGGTTTTGAAATAAGTAACCTACAAGCTATAAATGGCTCATGGGCTGCTAATTCTACTGTTGTCGCACCAGAAGAAAATCCTGGCTTCGACTACATCAGTGTTGGTCTTACCTCTTTGGGTACCAGCGATATCCCTTATGTTAGTGGACAAGAAGTAACAGTGTTTACTTTTGAAAATGCCGGTGTTTGTACTGGCCCCATTACTTTAATGGAAACAAATGATCCATTTGCTTCACCAAATTCTCTTAGCATCAATGTTGGAAACCAATTAACTACTCTTGGTTCAGGAAACATGAATGCTTGGTCGGGAAACTCAAGTGAAAGCTCTGCCAATTGTGGAGGAGCAGTGGTGGTTGAAATCCTAGGATGTACAGAGGCTGAGGCCTGTAACTTCAATCCTGCAGCCACTCAAAATGATGACTCTTGTGATTTTGGACTTGCCGGTTGCCCGCAACCTTGTACAGCAATTATGGGATGTACAGATGCAACTGCAAGCAATTACAATGCGAATGCCAATTGTGATGATGGAACCTGTAGCTTTGTTTCAGGTTGTACTTTCGCCGATGCTTGTAACTTTAATCCCAATGCAACCATTGATGATGAATCTTGCGATTTTGGAAATACCAGCTGTCCTGATCCTTGCAATGTAGTTTTGGGTTGCACAGATTTAACGGCTTGTAACTATAATGCTTCAGCTACTTGTGACGATTTCACTTGTTTTACGCCTATTGAAGGTTGTACTGACCCTGCTGCTTGTAACTATTTGGCAGATGCTGACTGTGCCATTGATGATGGCTCTTGCGAGTACGGTGAAACTGGATGCGAAAATCCTTGCAACGCTATTTTAGGATGTACCAATCCAGAAGCTTTAAATTATAATGCTGAAGCAAACTGCGATGATGATTCTTGTGAGTTTGCTCCTGATGAAATTCCAGGATGTGTTGATCCTTCAGCTTGTAATTACAATCCGAATACCAATATTGATGATGGTACTTGTGAATACGGAAATACAGCTTGCGCCAATCCTTGCGATTTCACAGCAGGCTGCACCGATCCTGAAGCCATTAATTTTAATGCAAATGCGAACTGTGAAAATGGTTCATGCGAATATCCAATTGAAATAGAAGCCTGTGGTATAGATCTTAATGTTGAAGACAATACTTGTGGCTTATGCAACGGTAGTATAACTGTTGCGGTAGATCAAGGTTTGATCGATGGAACCAATCAATGGGCTTTTTACCTTTTTGCTGGAGAAGGAGCTCAAGGAAATCCATTAGAGTCGAATGAAAGTTTGACACCTCCTATTAATTTCAGTGATTTATGCCAAGGTGTTTACAGTGTAAACATCATGGGAATCGCAGGAGATGTGGTAGGATGCGTTCAGGACTTTTCTTTCATTATTTTGGGAGATGGCTGTCCAAGTGAGGTGTTTGGTTGTACCGATCCTGCTGCTTGTAACTTTGATTCTTCTGCCACTATTGACAATGAAGAATGTTTCTACGGTGTGGAGGCTTGTCCAGATCCATGTAATGTGCTAATGGGTTGTACCGATCCAACAGCTCTTAACTTTAACGCTGAAGCAACTTGTAACAATGGAACTTGTGAATTTGCACCAGATCCTATTTTAGGTTGTACAGATGAGACAGCTTGTAACTATAACCCTGCTGCAAACCAGGAAGACGAGTCTTGTTCTTATGGAATGACTGCTTGTCCTGATCCTTGTAATGTGATCATGGGTTGTACGGATGCGAATGCGACGAACTACAATGCTGCTGCCAATTGTGACAATGGTTCTTGTGAGTTTGTTACGGAAATCGAACCTGCAATAACTTTTGTTTTGAATCAAGGTGAGGATGGATGCTATTCAGTGAGTTTGGTTTCAAATACAACTTGGACTGGAGCCAATGCAATGACTTCTACGGCTCAAGTAACTATTTTGGTTCCTACAGGTGATTTTGAAATGGGAGACTTCCAAAGCATCAATGGTGAATGGGAGAATAACTCTATGGTTTTTGCCCCTCTTGAAAATGAAGCTTACGATTACCTTACTTTTGGTTTAACAAGCCTTGGAACGACTGATATTGATTATGTAGCAGGAGTGGAGGAAGTTTTGTTTACTTTTTGTAATGTAGGATCTTGTCTTGAAAGTGTAATGCTTATGGAAGCAGGAGATCCATTTTATGCACCAAATAGTTTGGCCATCAATGCAGGAAACCAAATCACCACTTTAGGTTCAGGTGACATGAATGCTTGGGCTGGTAACAATGGTTCAATTTCAAATGATTGTCCAGCAGATGCAATTCTTGGTTGTACTGATCCTGCTGCTTGTAATTATGATCCAGCGGCTAATACAAACAACGATTCTTGTGTTTATGGAAACGATTCTTGTCCACAGCCTTGCAATGTAATTGCTGGTTGTACCGATGCTGAAGCTGTAAACTTTGATTCGGCAGCAAATTGTGACAATGGATCTTGTGAATTTGGAGAGGAAATTGATCCTGCAATTACTTATACTTTAACGGAAGTTGATGGTTGCTATCAAGTTGGATTGATCTCCAATGTTTCATGGTCTGGAATGGCTGCAATGACCTCAACTGCACAGGTGACGCTTTTGGTTTCAACTGGAGGATTTGAAGTGTCTGATGTGCAAAGTGTAAACGGCAATTGGGAAAACAATTCTTATGTTTTCAATCCTCTTGAAAATGAAAATTACGATTATGTTACATTTGGTCTAACTAGTTTAGGTACAAATGAAATAGAATACATTGCTGGTCAGGAAGAAGTTTTGTTTACTTTCTGCAACACGGGATCTTGCGTTGAGTCAATCGAGTTGATGGCTGCAAATGATCCATTTTATCCACCAAATAGTTTGGCTGTAAATGCCGGAAACCAAATTACAACATTTGGATCAGGTGATGTAAATGCTTGGGCTGCTAATAATGGCTCAATCACAAATGAATGTGGAACGACTGGTCCAACTGTTATTGCTGGATGCATGGATGCTGCTGCTTGTAACTACGATCCTGAAGCTACTATGGCTGGTGTGGTTTGTAATTATGGAGAGACGAATTGTCCAGAGCCTTGCAATGCTAACTTTGGATGTACTGATGCTTCTGCAAACAATTATGATCCTGCCGCAAATTGCGATGATGGTTCTTGTGAAGAAGACAATGTAATTGTAGGTCCAACAGGTCCTGATCTAATGACTGGTGATGTTGTCTTTACCTTATTGGAAGAGGGCGACTGTTATGTAGTTGGAATGAACCCTGATGCTACTTGGTTGGGTGCAGATGCAATAACTTCAACAGCGCAGGTTACTTTGCTTGTTCCAACTGGAACTGGATTCTTTGCAGGAAACATTGAAAGTTACAATGGAACTTGGGAAAACAACTCTGTTGTTATCAGCCCAGATGAAAACCCTGATTATGATTATTGGTCATTTGGTTTGACAAGCATGGGGACAGATGAAATTGAATACCTAGATGGTGTTTATACTGTATTCTTCACTTTTTGCAATACTGGATTCTGTCCTGGAACCATCGATTTGATGGAGGCAGACGATCCGTTCGCAGTGCCGAATAGTCAGAACATCAATGTAGGCAATCAAATTACAACTTTCGGATCAGGAAACATGAATACTTGGCTTTCGAATGTCGGTGGTATTTACATCGATTGTTCATTGGTCCCAATTCCATGTGGAATGAATTATATAGTTACCGAAGGAGACTGTGGTGTTTGTAAGAATGAAATTTTTATGGAATTCCCAGACAACTTGATCGATGGTGAAAATCAGTGGTTCATCGAAGTTTATTCTGAACCAAACTTTCAAGGAGATACAATTGAATTTAACGAGACTAAATATCCACCTGAGTTATACGACGAGCTTTGTAAAGGAAATTACAGTATCAGAATTACAGGAATTGATGGAATGGTGAATGGATGTATTCAAGAATTTGGCAATGTGCCTGTTGGTGAAGAATGTCCAGCCATTCCAATTATAGAAGATCCTGTTGTAGAAGATCCACCAATTCCAGATGATGTTATTACAGCTGGTCCTTGTGGCTTAGGTCTTGAAATTTATGACAATACATGTGGCCTTTGCAATGGCCAATTGAGATTGATTGGTGCGGAAGAATTGGAAGATGGAATCAATTCATGGATCATTATTTATTACGATGAGCCGAATTTCGAAGGAAACATGATTGAATACAATGTAACCGAATTTTTGCCAGATTCTAAATCTGGTCTTTGTGCTGGAACTTACAGTATCTCTATTGAAGGAATTACAGGAGCTGTAGATGGTTGCATCCAAGAATTTCCTTCGGTTGTTGTTGGTGGCGATTGCCCTGATACCATAGTTGATCCTGATCCAGAAGAAACTGTTGAAACTCCAGATTATTCTAGTCCGTTTGGACCATGTCACATTTCGTACGGTGTTTACAATACAGATTGCGGTTCTTGCAATGGTGCTGTAACATTGCAAGGAGATTACCTATTAGAAGATGGAGTAAACCAATGGTTGTTTGAGTTTTACGGAGCGCCATACTTTGCAGGAGTTCCGATAGAAGTAAATGGTAGCATGACCATCAGTGATGCTTACACTGGATTGTGTCCAGGTGTTTATAGTTTGAGAATTACTGGATTGGCTGGTTCTGTTGACGGATGTGTTCAGGAAATGGAATGGATCAATGTTGCAGATGGTTGTGACATCAATTGTACTCAAAACGAATTTGTAGACGCTTGTGCTACTTCTTTAGAGCCGATTATTATTTGCCCTGAGTTCTGTTATTTGGGTGCAGAATATGATTTGACAAATGTTGTTTCATCATTAGAGAATAGCACGGCATTGGTAAGTTCAGATTGCTTCAGATATACTGCAACTGCAGGAACAACAGAAGATGAAACAGACAATGTAGAAGTGACAGCTTGTAACGAAAATGGTGATTGCTCGACTTTAACAGTCGTTGTTTCATTTGGTGATTGTGCTGCTGAGGTTAACTTAAGCGCAATCAACGATTATGTTTATGCACAACACTACGCAGTTACCATGATAGATCCGCTTAACAATGATGGTGATTTGCTTGGAGGAGATTCTGGTTTCATTATTTGTTCAGTTGATCAGTCAGATAACGGTTCTGTCGATTTGTTGGACAATGGTTTAATCGAATACACTCCAGAGGCAAACTTCTCAGGTGTTGATGTTCTTTCTTATACTATTTGCGATGAAAATGGCAATGCTTCTACTGGTGAAATTTTCATCACTGTTGCTGAAGCATGCATGTCTGATTTTAATTTCTGTGCAAGACCATTCCCACATGCACCTGCTCAAGTTTGTGTAGATCTTTGTGGTGCTGAAATGGAAATTTTAGAAATAGTTATCGATCACGCTGCTACCTACGAGTTAGGAGAGAACAATTGCTTTACTTATTATCCAAATGAAGGTTTTGTTGGTTCGGGTGAAATTTCTGTTTTCGCTTGCAATGATAATGAAGATTGTGAAACAGTTAACATTCATGTAGACGTTGATTATGGTTGTACATTTACAGGTAACAGAATTCCAGAAGTAGACGAAGAAGTATTGAACAAGCTTTTAAATGACTTGACTATTCCAAATGAATTCTCACCAAACTATGATGGTGTAAATGATTTGTACTACATTTCTGGTTTAGAATACCTTACTGAAATGTTCAACTTCGAAATGGTAATTTTCGACAGAATGGGAAGATTGGTATTTGAAGGTGGCTACAATGAGTTTATCCAAGGCTGGAATGGTGAAATTGATGGAAACGGTAAAAATACTTCTGAAGGAGTTTATTACTATCAAATCAAAATTTCAGATTTGCAAAACGCTGTTTCTGTTCAGAAAACTGGTTTCATTGAAATCAGAAGATAAAGAAATTAGTATTCTATATTGATTATTTTGGAGGGGTTGGCTTTGCTCAACTCCTCCTTTTTTTATGCCCTCTCTTCTTTGTTTTCTTTGTCTTCTTCGAGTCTTTGTGCCTTCGTGTTCATCCAAGAATCACCTATTCCTCTTCCTCGCTCTCCCAACCTTTCTCATAAAAATAAAGCATTTTCATAAAAGCAGAAGTTAGGTAAGGAAAATTGTTTTTATCAATCCAAAAAGAATTCCAGTCCTGAATGGCATTCATCCAAATCGGATCGGGTGTGTCAGGGTGGGGGATACAAAATGTTTTGATTTCATCATCTTGACTAAAAACTATAACGATCGCTTTCAAGCCTTTTTCTTCCTGCTCCATTCTAATAAAAGAAAAAGAACTTACTGATTTCGAATCTTTGTATTCCATCTTTTCAATCACTTTAAAAGTGTAGGACTTTTTCATCGGATCCAGCCCATCCGCCAATTGAGTGGCGAGGCCTTTGCTAATGTATTTATACTCTTCGATGCTTGTTTGAGCATTGACAATATTGAATAGAAAGAGGAAAATAATGGATAAACTGAATAGTTGTTTCATTTGCTGAGCATTCATAATTAATGTATTTATGACCAAATTTAAGCAAAATCGGCAAATACAAGAGTTTTTTAAGTTTTGAAATGGGTGATTTCATGTAAAAGTGTCGGACAAATCAAAACGTAAATAGCTGTAAATCAATGTCCATAGTTCATAAAACTTATGGACAAATACAACAAACTGTACTTTTTATAAGCGCATTTAGCCTTTAATATTGTACCAAGAATTTAATAACACGTAAACCCTATTGGTATGAAAAAGTTTCTGTTAAAATTATGCGTTCTTGGCCTTGTCAATCTTTCCTTTACTTTTGTTCATTCTGCCACACTTTATGAACAACTCTGTGATTTGAACAAATATTGGCTTGAAATTCAGCCAGTAGAATCTTTTTATTTTGAAGAAGTGCGTTTTAAGGATCATGAAGATTTAATCAAAACCCACTTGGAACTCGTCGAGAAATATTTGCGTTCGAATCCTCCTGTGGAGCTAAACAATGATCAAGCATTGAAGCGTTCAGCGGGATTGGATATTTTAAACAAATATTGGAACCAAGCGAGATTTCCACAAAACAAATTTCACGCAGATCTAAGACCTTATTTTATCGACGATGAAAACACCGCCTGTGCAGTCGGTCATATTATGCGGGAAAGTGGAGGTGTGAAATTGGCTGAAAAAATTTCACAAACATCCAACTATGCCTTCATTGAAGACATGAATTTTGAGGAGCTGCCTGATTGGGCCGATGAAATGGGCTTTTCAATTTTAGAATTGAAATGGATACAACCTTCTTATGGTCCCCTCTTTTTTAATGTTTCAGAAGAAATTCAAGAACCCTCATGCGGTCAAGAGAACGGAAGCATTGCCGTACAAGCTTTCAGTGCGGAATATATTCAAGACATTGCAGATTGTATAGATTGGGATTTATGGCTTTCAATTGCCTTGGATAATGATTGGCCAGAATATGAAATCTGGTCGCAGTTTGAAAGTGCTTCCGAATGGGATTTTGGACATCCTGAATTGTTTGACAATGCAGAGGTCTGGTTACCCGTTCTTGATCAAACTTTCAATATTGGTCTTTATACCCAAGCAGATCCCAACGGTCCAACCTGTGCAAACATCGATAATACCACTTATGGTCGTCCACAAAATGGATGGACAGACTTAGAGGGTAACTTTTTGGGTTATCATCCACAGTTAGAAAATTTGGATGCAGGTGTTTACCGATTAGGTGTGGCTCCAACAATCGATTATTTCGTATCCCCTCCGTCAGACACTGTTTATTTTGTTTTTACTCCATACTTTAAAGACTATGTTTTGAACGATCAAAATGTAAATTTAATAGAAAGTTTCGAGCAAAATTCAGTATTCTGTAATGTCGATGCTTTTGATGTAATCAATGGAAATACGCTCAATATTGAATTCGTTGGAGAAGCTACTTCATCTAATACAGCTCATGTTGAAACAAGCGAAGAAATTCCTGACGAAAACATCGTTTGGTACAATTGGTTCGGTGAAACAATTGGTACCGGCCATTCAATAGAAAACTTAGAACCGACGCAGAATCTTCTCGGAAGTCCATTTCTTAATTACCAACAATTGACCAATTATTTTGTTGAAATTACTGGTTTGGATGGTTGCCAAGAATACAAGGAATTTTCAGTGCAAGGAGATCAGCAGTATTATTTTTTGGCTGAAATTTTTGGCCCATCCTCTATAGGGGGATCAGATGGAATAATCGATGCATATCTGGAATTTGCTTTTGAAAGTGGTTTTGTCAATATTGAAAACGATTTTACTTATGCTTGGCAAGATGAGCCGTCCAACAACAGTTTGTATAGATCAGGATTAACTGCTGGAACCTACTATTTAAATGTAAGCAATACTTACGGTTGCTCATTCGTGATTGAGTTCGTATTGGAGATTGTTCCTGAAATTGTAGATGGACCAACCTATGTTGTTTTCAACGAGGAATCATTAGAACCACAATGTGGACAGAATAATGGATTGATTGGTATTAATTCTTTCAGCAGAGAATATTTACCTGCTATTGCAGCTTGTATGGATTGGTATGCTTGGTTGGAAACAGTACAACAATTTATTCCAGAAGAATATTCCACTTGGTCTCAATTTAATGATGCTTTTGAATGGGCAGATTATATTTACAACAATTATGCCTTTGAGAACATCGATGCATGGTTGCCGCATTTAGATGGGATCTTGAATATGGGCATCACAGTAGGAGTCAATCCCAATCTTCCACAATGCGTAGACCTTGATTACACATTTCCTGGAACTCCAGATTACGAATGGATCGATTTAAATGCCAATTATTTGGGAAATGAAAGAGCCTTGTTTGACGTTCCTGCCGGAGTATATCGAGTCAAAATTTCACCAACTAATTTTGTCATTTTGCCTGATAATGTTGAGGTCTTGGTAACGCCTGGTTCATATGCCACTTATATTTTAAATGATGAAAATGTCAATCTAATAGAGAGTCTAGATCAAACATCAGCTTTTTGTAACTTAGTCATGTTAGATGTAAATTCAAGCGAATACTTGCAAACGGAATTGCAAGGTTTTCCATCAGATAATAATTCGGTTTATTTGGAAACAACAGTTGAGCTTCCTGCAGAAAACATTGTTTGGTATAATTGCTATGGTGAAATTGTTGGGACAGGAAATTATATTCAAAACCTTCCCCTGACAGAGAATCAACCAGAAATACGTTATTTTACCAATGAAAATTTATCCAAGTATTATGTTGAAGTTACCGGATTGGATGGCTGTAAAGAATATCGAGAATTTACAATTCTTGGGGAGCAGAGCATCAATTTCAATCTGCTGATTTTAGACCCAAGTGAGGACGGCGCTTCAGATGGAAGCATAAGTCTAGCGCTAACTCCGTATTTAGATCAAGGTAGTTTTGACCTTACGGACATTTTGAATTATGAATGGTTGGACGATCCTTCTATAACAACTTTGGATAGAAATAACTTAGCGGCAGGAACTTACTATCTTGAAATCACAACCAGTATTGGCTGTCATTACATCGTTGAATTCAGAGTTGGAGCAGAAGAGTTGGGTTGCTTTCTGGTAGAAAATTCCGCCATTTGCGATTTTGATTTCTTTGAAATTTTAATTACAATTTTTGGCTATCCCGATTCCGATTTTGTTCTGCAATTCAGTGAACCTTTCGATTCAACCATCATCGTCACAACCGATGCTGATGGCAATGCTTCGTTCCTCAGTTCACCCCAAACAAATTTATCTGGCTACGAACTAACAATCAGCAATGGCAATGAGGATTGTGATACAAGCATCGTCAGACAAATGATCGATTGTTCCTCTGGCTTGTCCATCGAACTGCTCGATTTTTATTTCACCCATAGCAAAGATATAACTGAACTAGTTTGGGAAACAGCCTCAGAAGAAGCCGGAGATTATTTCATCCTGGAACAAAGCACAAATGGCCAAGACTTTAGCGAAGTTTACAATGAAAGAGTGGGAGAGAACAGTAATGTTCAACAAAGGCACAATCACTTAATTTCTGCCGAAGATTGCAAAATATTTTACCGCCTAAAAATGCAGGATGGCCAAAGTGGAAAAGTAGATTACAGCAAAGTCATAGAAGTCAATATCTGTCAAGATTCCGGTGGATTGCTGAATGTGTCACTGTATCCGAACCCCGCCAGGGATCGCTGCTTCGTGGAATTCAATTCTACAGTCGAAGCTGTTATCGAAGTGCAACTAATTGACATGAATGGAAGAGTATTGCAATCAAACAAGCAAGTCGCCACTTCAGGTTTAAATAGAATTGAAATAGACATTTCAGGAATAAACTCAGGCGTTTATTATGTGAAATTGGTGAGTGATAATGTAAGTTCTATCAACAAGATAATTAAAATGTAAATGGTGAATCAATCAACGCCTTTGGCCAATACAAATACCCCATTGTTATTGGCCGAAGGTGTTTTCTTTCTTTTTCTTCGTGTCTTTGTGTCTTCGTGTTCATCCTTTAAATAATTGAATCATGCCCCAAAAATTACTATTTACCCTAATTACATTTTGTTTAGTATCCTATTCTGTTCAAGCAGCAAATCTCTACGATCAACTCTGCCAATTGAACAAGCAATGGCTAGAAATACAACCAAGCGAATCCTTTTACTTTGAAGAAGTGAAATTTGAGGACCGCGAAGATTTAATTAAAGTTCACCTTTTATTGGTTGAAAAATATCTCCGCGAAAATGTCCCTACTGATTTGGATGAAATGCAATTCAAGCAGCGTTCCAATGGACTGGATATTTTAAACGAATATTGGAAAACTGGAGCCTTTCCGCAGAACAAACTTCACGAAAACTCAATGCCCTATTTCATAGACGATGAAAATACGGCTTGTGCTGTTGGACACATCATGCGTGAAAGTGGTAATCTGCAATTGGCAGAACAAATTTCACGAGAATCGAACTATGCTTACATAGAAGAAATGAACTTTGAAGCCTTGCCTTTGTGGGCAACTGAAATGGGCTTTTCTTTGTTTGAATTGAAATGGATACAGCCAAGTTATGGATCTAGTTTTGCATTGATGAATGACACCATAGTAGCACCTAGTTCCTGTGATGAATCAGATGGAATGATCTATGTGCAATCAATTAATACAACACAATTTTGGTATAAGATAAATTGCTTGGATTTTGATTTATGGTTAGAAATTGCGGAGGCCAATGAATGGCCATTTTACGAGGAATGGAGTCAACTTGAAGATCTTGAAAGTTTGTATTATAACTTGATTGGTTCTACTGAGGTTTGGCCACTTTCCTATCTTTGGTTGCCTGTACTTGATTCACTGTACAGCGTGAATAATCCCTTATCAGATTGCAATATTTATGAAGGTGATATTTATATACCAACATTATCTGCAGAATTTAACTATGAAACAGTTTGGTCTGATATTCAAAGAAATGTTATTGGAAATAGCTCTACCATTACGGATCTAGATGCAGGAGTCTATCACTTAAACATAAATGCGGACAGTCTTTATGATATTTATATTGATCTTTGGCTTGAAATAGGCGTTCCATATAATAAAACGTATTTACTCAATGATTCTAACGGTCCTGCTCCAGTTCAAATTAATCAGTTATCGACTTATTGTGATTTTTTTGTACGTGAATTTCCCAATGGTACAACGGCTTTCCTAACAGATAGTACTGGTTATGTTTCTATGGAATTAATTCCAGAAGAAGGCAATGAAATCGCTGAGGTCAATTGGTACAACTATGAAGGTGATTATTTAGGCTCTGGACTTACTATCGATGAGTTACCAGGTAGTCAAAATTTGGCAAATTCATATGTGCCATCAATTTTAACCAATTATTATTTGGAGTTGATTGACGAAGATGATTGTAAAACTTATCAGGAGTTTACTGCTTATGGAGGAACCCAATATTTTTTGAATAAGCAAGTACAACATCCATCCGGACCAGATTCAAATGATGGCTCTATTTATTTATATATAGAGGATATAGAAAATCATATTAATTACTATTCTGAATATGATCTAGAGTTTGTTTGGGACGATGGTTACACTACAGGTTATTCTACCTCGCGTGAAAACTTGGGGCCTGGGATCTATAATGTTACTATGACAAATTCCTATGGATGTTCATTTTCTCTTGAATTCATATTGGGCGAAGAATTCCTAGAAGATTGTTTTGAAATGGAAGCCGTCGCCATTTGCGACCACGATACCTACGAAGTATTGATCTCGCTTGCAGGAGAACCAGAAACAGAATACAGCATTGACTTCAACGAACCATTTGACAGTACTTACTCGATTGTCTCAGACTCTTTGGGTTTCGCCTCTTTCGTCAGTCTCCCACAAGCCAATTTGACTGGATACGAAGCAATAATAACCAACGGCCTTTGTGTGGATACCGCCATGAATCAAATGATCGATTGTTCCTCTGGCTTATCCATCAAACTACTCGATTTTTATTTCACCCAAAGCAAAGATATAACTGAACTAGTTTGGGAAACAGCCTCAGAACAAGCAGGAGATTATTTCATCCTGGAATACAGTTTGAACGGAACAGGCTTTCAAGAGTTTTATAAGGAGCGAGTGGAGGAGAGCAGCAATGTAAAACAACAACACAATGCATTTCACGCTCCAGAAAACTGTAAAATATTTTACCGCTTAAAAATGCTGGATGGCCAAAGTGGAAAAGTAAATTTCAGTAAAGTGATCGCAATAAACAATTGTTCCAATTCTGAATGGTTGTCCGAAGTCTCTCTTTACCCAAATCCTGCTTCTGATCATTTTATCCTCGAATTTTTTACTGATACTAACATTGATACAGAAAGTGAAATGAGTCTTGAAATAATAGATTTACAAGGCAGAAAACTACAGTCCAAGCAATTGGAATTGACGGAAGTAAAAAACAGCATAGAATTGGATGTTTCCGATTTGAGTGTAGGTTTGTTTTTCGTGAAATTGATCCAAGATGGTGAAATACATTTGACAAAATTAATGATTGAGCGCTAAGGGGAAGGGAGATTCATTTCGCACAGACCACCTGTCATCACGACCGCAGGGAGAGATCCTTTTGGTAAAAGCGAAAAATTCTTTCCGCCCTTTGTTATGGGAAAGATACAGATGTCGCACACACCACCTGTCATCTCGCCCCACCATGTCATCTCGACCGCAGGGAGAGATCCTCTTGGTCAATGCGAAAAATTCTCCTCACCCTTTGATTCTGAGAATGAGAGAGCCGCAGCGAACCGCAAAAAGGGAAAAAGCCAACAGCCAACAGCTAACTGCCAAAAGCCAACTACTAAAAGCTAACCGCCTCTAACAGCTACCGAATCAAAGTGACATTCCCACTAATCATTTCAGTGCTGCCATCAATAAAAGTTGCTGTGAGGTAAAAACAATAAACTCCAATCTCGGAAGGTTCTAGTTTGTAAGTGCCATCCCAGCCTTGAAAATTGGTCGAGCCTGGAATGTTCCGTTCTTCGTATACTTTGTTTCCCCATCGATCGTAAACAACAAAAATCTCGACCTGCTCCAAAGCTATCGTAGAAAAGAAACGGAAAAAATCGTTTATGCCATTTCCATCGGGAGAAAAGGCCGTCGGAACCAATATATTAATATTAGAATTGTCGACAATTATTTCAAGCGAATCTATTGTTGAGCAACCCTGTTCATTAACCGTTTCCAAAAACAAGGAAGTACTTTGGAAAGGTCGATATTCGTAAATGTTGATGGCTTCAGAAATAATAGAATCACTGTTGTTGTACCAGAAAAAATCTTGTACATCTAAACTTAAATTAGCAGGAATGATGTCAATTTGTTCTCCCAAAAATATTTCCATAGGAGATTCTAATTCTGCTCCTTGACTTGGAGTAACTTCATTCAATTCCAATTGAATAATGCTGTCGCATCCCGCCGAATTTGGAATGGTAAAATCGTAAATTCCAGCTTCCATAAAGGTAGAGCCGTAATAGCGAACACTGTCTCCCGTACAAAAGGTGTCTGAAATAAAAGCGAATGAATTGGCATTGACCTCAAGTGTCAGTTGAACAATAGAATCACAACCGTCACTGGCAGGAATCGTCTGTTCATAATATCCAGATTCAGTAAAAAGATTGCCTTCAATATCGAAGGATTCATTTTCACAAATATTTGTACTTACAGTAGAGTAATAGGGGGGTATTTTAAGTTCGTATTCTTTAGATAATTCGCATAGGCCACCATTGCTTATAGCCACAAGGTATTTGCCATCTGTGTCGTTCAGCAAGGAAAGAGAAAGGCTCGATCCTGTTTCCCCAACAATGGCAATTCCATCTTTGAACCACTGATAAGTATTTCCAGGCTGATCGTCAATGGATAAAACCAAATCGTTTTGGCAAATATTACCACTAATGTCGTCAAATGGTACACCAAATTTTTCGGCTTCTTCAAGAGCAAGGCGATCTAGAAAAAAGTAGGGTTGTTGTGCAAAGTTTGGATTGGTAGCACAACCAGGACCCAAAATTAAAACCTCATATGCCTTATCTGCCACAAACTCCACAACCACATTCACCCATTCATTCGAACCAGAAACATCTTGTATAGCCAACTGCGAATAGGTTCCCGTATTGACCGGGCAGCCGATCGTTGTACTATTGCCACCGAAAGGAAGATTGCCGCAATCAACCGATCCAAAAATTGCAATTTCCAATTCGCCACTTCCGGGTATGTTGTCCATGAAACCTACAAAAAAATCAATCCGATAGGTCGTCCCAATGATCATTGTTTCCGTCAAACAAGCACCGACGTATTCTTTGTAATTTTGACCGCCATTGTCATGCCCATCTCTAAATCCAACTCCACCTTCTCCATCTGGAAATGGCAAGGGCGCATCTCCATCAATCCCTGCATTGGATAAAAAGTTACCACAAGTGTGCACATAATCAGTCGTTGGCTCAGAAGCTTGTATCCAATTGTTGGCACAATTCAGCATGGCATTCTCTGTTGGACAACAAACCATTTCTTCAAAGGAAGGATTGGGAATCAAAGAGGATTGAATAAAGGCATCGCAAATGCATTCGTCGTCATTTAAATCTATCAAACCATTTCCGTTGTCGTCTATGCCATTGTCACAGATCTCTTGGCCATACAAGATACCCGTGCAAAAAATTAGGTAGATTAATAAAATTCTATTCAGCTTCATATTCCTGCTCCTCTCATTTTAATTGTTCCTAGCAAAAGCTAATTGTGATTTCAATTGATCGATCGATTGTTCCCACTGAGCTATTGAAACAGCATCCTCAAATTGGTTTTCAGCAGCAGCCGTTGCTGCTCTAATTTGTTCTGTCCATTTATCTAGCTGGTTGTTTACAGCTGATTCTGAAAGCGGTCCGCTAATAAATGCTGATTTAATCTGTTCGAATTCTTCTTCGTAGCTTGCCCATCCATTGATCAATCTATCGCAGGAAGCTGACCATTGCTGTAATCCAAATCCAAATCCACCAGCACTGAATGGCTCACAATTGTTTGAAATTTCACCCCAATCATCCACTACAGAAGTTACTGGATTATTGGAAACAATAATGTTTTCGAAAGCATTGTCCATGTCCCAAGGAATCAAGTGAAGCTTGCCAGCCGTTGGCTCTTCGTACCAATAAAAATTGTGGTTTTTACAATTGGATCCACCACAATAATAATGGTATGGCCCATCATCATGTCTGATTGTTCGGTCAACAACCCAATAGGATAAAATTTCATTCAAATCCATATAACTTTCAATCACTTCTTTCAAATTATTTGGGCTTGCGTTGACGACACTGAGACCCAAATCTCTCAGCAGTTCTACTGAGGGGTATTCGTCTTCATTGGTCTTCAATGCTTTTGTTAAATGGCTTGAGCTTGCAGCAATACCGTTGTATCCGATTGGCCAAACCTCTTTGTAAAGATTGCCTTCTCCTTCGTCAAAGTTGTATCTCGTAAAACGACCATCAATTTGTTCAACCAAGGAAAACAAACCGGCAAAAACTCCGTTGATCAATAAACGGGCATGAATGGCTCGTGGGGCAGGAACATCCATTTCACTAAACAACCAATAAGCCAATCGATCCCTCATTTGCGAATTGTCTAGGTTCATAGAATGAAATTGCAACTTCTTGAGTCCATAAAATTTTTCTTCTCTTCCTTCCCAATTTATTTTTACTTTCATTGACAATTTACTACAGGTTTTTCTGCCTGTTGGATTGGTCCAATCAGATCCGCTGACACAACCGACAAAACCTCCGATCGAACCTTTGTATCTAATTCCAACAGGACTGATCGTGTCTCCTTCAAAAATCAGCTGGCCTTCGACGTATTGCTCAGCAGCGGGATTGTTGTTTAAAAATGCCAATGCCGATTCTGAAAGTATCAAATTAAAACTGGGTAGCTTTTCCTGATCAAAAATATAATCAGAGTTGAAATTCAAATATTGTTCATCACCATTTGGGGTGATGTTTTCCATTTGTGGCATCTCATTGTTTTCCACTGGAGTATTGACAAAGAAATTCTGATCTGAGCCATCCTTTTGGCAGGCTGACCAAGTCAAAATGAAAAAGAAAAATAGGAAGGGCCAAAATTTCATGGGAAACAATTTTTACCTTAAATACAATTTACAAAAAACCCAAGCAATAGTCAGTTAAATATGAGCTATTTGAACAATAGATGACTTGCCTAGAGATTCTTAAATGAACATTTGTTAAATACTTCCCAAGATTGAAAATTTGAGTATTAGACAAAACTTAATTTTACCCATGATTTGTTTGTGCGACCGCTCTACGGTAGATACTTATTAACCTGAGTTCGATTATAAAATTCAATTTAAATCAATTTGTAAAGTAAAAATTACCAAATCGTTTTACAGTGAGTTTTTATTAAAATAGTTAGTCAGAAACAGAAAGAGTTGTTTCTTTTCGCTCGTACTTTTGCTTGATCGCGCGGCGAACCGTCAAAAGTACCCAAAATCAACAGGGTCGCCTGCCGGGACTTACGTCATTTTTTTACGCTTCAGAATCTCCCTAAATCCTAAAAAAAATAAACTCGCTAATCAAACATTTATTCGATTCAATTGGCCATTCGAAAGTTGGAAAGATTAACTTAAGTGAGGCTCAAACAGGATTTTTTTCTTAACGGATTTAAGAAAATTCTTACGCTAAAATGACAAATGTCCAATTTT
>CALBCY010000039.1 GCA_937927195.1 uncultured Chitinophagales bacterium | reverse complement strand
AATACTGTGTCTCCGATTGAACCTAATAAAGGCTCTTCGAATCCAAAGTCTGCATCAACGTAATCTTCACCTTCTCCTAATGAAACGTTATCCGTTCCAGCAGTTGTCAATGTTGATCCCTCAGGACCGTCTCCTACAGTTACTACATATTCACCTTCTGGAAGATTCTCGAAACTATAAGTTCCATCATCATCAGTAGTTGTTGTTGCAGTTGTTCCGTCAGGGAATGTCAATGTTACAGTTACTCCTGAGATTCCAGTATCGTTAGGATCCTGAATTCCGTTTCCATTTTCATCACTGAATACTGTGTCTCCAATTGAACCTAATAAAGGCTCTTCGAATCCAAAGTCTGCATCAACATAATCTTCACCTTCTCCTAATGATACTTCATCAGTACCAGCAGTTGTGATTGTTGATCCATCAGGACCTGATCCTACAGTTACTACATAATCTCCTTCTGGAAGATCTTCGAAGATGTATTTTCCATCATCGTCAGTAGTTGTAGTTGCAGTTGTTCCGTCAGGGAATGTCAATGTTACCGTTACGCCTGAGATTCCAGTATCGTTAGGATCCTGAATTCCGTTTCCATTTTCATCACTGAATACTGTGTCTCCGATTGAACCTAATTCTGGCTCTTCGAATCCAAAGTCAGCATCAACGTAATCTTCGCCTTCTCCTAAATCAACTGTGTCAGTTCCAGCTGTAGTCAGTACTGAGTCTTCAGGACCGTCTCCTACTGTTACTGTATAAGTTCCTTCTGGAAGATCTTCGAAGCTATAGTTACCGTCATTATCAGTTGTCGTTGTAGCAGTAGTTCCATCAGGGAAAGTTAATGTTACAGTTACACCTGCAATACCACCTTCATTTGGATCTTGTACACCGTCACCATCTTCATCACTGAATACTGTGTCTCCGATTGAACCTAATTCTGGTACTTCGAATCCAAAGTCTGCATCAACATAATCTTCGCCTATGCCAAGATCAACATTGTCGCTACCAGGAGTCGTGATTACAGAATCTTCTGGACCGTCACCAACAGTTACTTCATAAGTACCAGCTGGAAGATCTTCGAAAATGTAGTAACCATCTGCATCTGTTGTTGTAGTTGCAGTCGTTCCATCAGGGAACGTCAATGTTACAGTGATATTAGAAATACCTTCTTCACTTGGATCCTGGATACCGTCTCCGTTATCATCGAACCAAACGTAATCTCCGATTGAGCCAAGCTCCTCACCAGTGATTGTAGCATTTCCTTCATCATCCTCTGACTGATCTCCGTCATCATTGTTAGGATTAGAGTCAATATCATTTTGATCAGCAGTCAATACCTGTGCAATGTTGGTGATAGAACCACCGTCAAGAACAGTAACTGCGATTTGCAATGTTTCAGCTCCGCCAACTGGAATTTCACCAATTGTCCAGATACCTGTAGCATCAGAGTAAGAACCTGTTGATGGATTAGACAAGTAGAATGATACGCCTTCCGGAAGAAGATCGAATACAGAAACGCCAGTTGCAACATCAGGACCTTGGTTAGTTACCTCAATAGTGTAAGTAACTCTGTCTCCAACATTAACAACAGTAGCATCAACAACTTTGGTCAAAGCCAAGTCGATTAACTCTTCTGCAATAATATCAATTTCAGCATCATCTTGATCATCCTCTGTTGGATCATTGTTACCTGTTGTTGAATCCGGATCCGGTTGATCAGAACCTGTGATTTCAGCAGTGTTGACAACAGAACCAGCAGAAGTAGCTTGAACTGTGATGGTTAAAGTCTCAGACTCACCAGCATACAATTCATCAATTGTCCAAAGTCCACTGTTGTTGTTGTAAACTCCTACAGAAGCAGAAGCCTCAACAAATGTAACACCAGCAGGCAATTGATCAGTAACCTCAACATTAGTAGTATTAGAACCACCATTGTTTTCAACAATAATGATGTAAGAGAATTGATCTCCAATTCCAATCTCAGTTAAGTTACCAGCAATCTCCTTGTACAATTCTAGATCAGCACCTGTACCATTTACATAAGCACAATCGTGATCATCTTCTCCTTCAGCACCGTTGTCAGCAACTGAGTCAATATCTACTTGATCAGCAGCAAGAACTTCAGCACAGTTAACGATGGTTCCTTCACCAGTTACTTCCATATCTACTTCCATCGTTACACATTCTCCTGCAGCAACAGAACCTACGTCCCATTGTCCGATTTCAGGATTGTATGATGGATCGTAAGCAACACAGTTACAGTTTTCAGGAACGATCTCCTCGATGATAACACCAGTTGCCTCGTAAGGTCCAGCATTACAAACTTCAATAGTATAAGTAACAGTGTCACCTAAACCTGCTTCGAAAGTACTTGCTGTTTTAGTAACAGAAAGATCAATTTCATCAGCATCGTAACCGAAGTCAGCATCTACATAATCTTCACCAACTCCTAATGTAATTGAATCAGATTCTGGAGTCGTTGCGTTGTATCCCTCAGGACCGTTAACAACATTTACAATGTAATCTCCAGCTGGAAGATCTTCAAACAAGTACAAGCCGTCTGCATCAGTAGTGGTTGTTGCAATAACAGTACCAGCACCATCAGTCAATTCAACTACGATGTTTGAAATTCCTTCTTCACCCGGATCTTGTACACCGTCACCATTGTCATCGAACCATACATAATCTCCGATTGAACCGAAGTCATTAACAGTTACAACTGCCTCGTCCTGATCATCTTCAGTAGGATCGTTGTTTCCTGGTGCAGAGTCAATATCTGGTTGGTCAGCAGCGCTAACCTGAGCAACGTTCGTGTAATCAGCTCCTTCCTCAGCTACAACTGTAACTTGTAAAGTTTCTGCACCACCGTTAGCCAAGTCACCAATGAACCATGTTCCAGAGTATGGACTATAAATTCCATGAGAAGCACTAACAGCAGTTACCTGAAGGCCAGCTGGAACTAGGTCATAAACCTGAACACCAGTTGCATCCAATGGACCTTGGTTAGTCAACTCAATAGTATAAGTAATAGGATCTCCAACGTTCACTTCAGTTACATCAGCAACTTTAGTCAATGCCAAGTCAATGAAAGGCTGAGTAGCAATTGTTGCTTCATCCTGATCATCTTCATTTGGATCATTGTTGTTTGGAGTAGAATCACCATCTGGTTGATCTGAACTGAATACCTGAGCAACGTTTGAAATATCTTCGTCACCAGTTACAGTAGCTTCAAGAACCAATGTTTCAGTACTACCATTTGCAATCGCTCCAACAGTCCACAATCCTGTGAATTGAGAGTAGCTACCAACAGATGCAGTTGCACCAACGAAGGTCAAGCCAGAAGGCAATTGATCGAATACGCTAACGCCTGTTGCATCAGTAGGACCATCATTTGTCAATTCAATTGTGTAGATAACATTGTCACCAACTTGAACGACTGTTTGATCAGCAACTTTTGTCAATGAAAGGTCAGCTACATCAAGAGAAACATCAACAGAAACTTCATCCTGATCATCTTCAGTTGGATCATTGTTGTTCGGATCAGAATCGATGTCTGGTTGATCAGCAGCGATTACTTGAGCAGAGTTAACAATTGTTCCAGCCTGAACAACCTGAGCAGTAATTTCAAGCGTCTCAACAGCACCATTGTCAACATCACCAATGAACCAAGTTCCAGTGAATGAAGAGTAGATACCAGTTGATGGTGAAATACTAACTAAGTCTAATCCGTCAGGAAGAATATCTCCAACCTGAACACCAGTAGCATTACCAGGTCCTTGGTTAGTCAATTCAATTGTGTATACAATAGTGTCATTCAATTCAACAACTTCATTGTTTACAACTTTAGTCAAAGCCAAGTCGATAGAAGTAGGAGTGAAACCGAAGTCATCATCCAAATAATCTTCGCCAGGACCAAGAACTGTAGTGTAAGTTCCAACAGTTGTCAATGATGTATTATCAGGACCACTTCCAACAGTAACAGTATAAGTACCTTCGAACAATTCTTCGAATAAGTATAAACCGTCAGCATCAGTAGTTGTAGCCTGAACATTACCATCAGCGTCAGTTAAAGTAACTGATACGTTAGGAATACCCATTTCATTAGGATCTTGAATACCGTCTCCGTTTGAATCTAACCAAACGTAATCTCCAATAGTACCTAATATATCAACAGGAGTGAAGCAGAAGTCTGCATCCTCATATTCATCACATTCAACAACTAATTGGTAAGAACCAGCAGTTGTAAGAATAGTAGTATCAGGGCCTAAACCAACTTCAACAGTGTAAGCACCAGGAATTAATTCCTCGAAGCAGTAGTTTCCGTCAGCATCAGTAGCGATTACAGTCTTAGCACCATCAGGGCTAGTCAATGTAATTTCAACAGCAGGGATACCAGTTTCACCTGGATCTTCTGTACCTGAACCATCTTCATCAAGACAAACATGACCACAAATTGAATTTAAACAATCAGAGTTGATAATTGCATTGTCCTGATCGTCTTCAGTTGGATCATCATTGTTTGGATCAGAATCGATATCTGGTTGATCAGCAGCAGAAACCTGAGCGATGTTTTCGATAGGACCATCATCCAATACTGTAGCAGTAATTGTCAATGTAGCCTCACCGTCAGCAGCCAAGTTACCAACTGACCATAGGCCAGTAGCATTACTATAAGTACCAGCAGTAGCAGAAGAACCTTCATAAGCTACACCTGTAGGTAATAAGTCAAATACTTCAACACCTGTTGCATCAGAAGGACCTTGGTTAGTCAACACGATAGTGTATGTAACCTCGTCTCCTTGAACAACAGCTTCAGCGCTAACATCTTTAACCAATGCTAAGTCGATCAACTGACCAGTAACAGTAGCATCATCTTGATCATCTTCAGCTGGATCATCATTACCTGGAGTTGAATCCATATCAGGTTGATCAGCAGCAGAAATTTGAGCAGAGTTTGTAATGTCACCAGGAGCATCAATAGTTGTAACCAATGTCAAAGTTCTTGACTGGCCAACATTCAAGTCTCCTATTGTCCAAACTGCACCGTTCAATGAACCAGCAGAAGGAGTAGCAGAAACGATTGTGATTCCAGCAGGAATTGCATCAGTAACTTCAACACCTGTTGCATCAGATGGACCTTGGTTCTCAACAAAGATTGTCCAAGTAACCTGATCTCCAACATTTACAATACTTGCATCAACTTCTTTGGTTAATTCAAGATCAATTTCCTCGCCATTAACGAAGATACAATCGTGATCATCTTCAAAGTCAATATCATTATTAGGAGTAGAATCAATATCTTCTTGATCAGCAGCAATAACTTCAGCACAGTTTACAACTAAACCATCTTCAGTTACTTCCATGTCAACATCCATTGATACACACTCACCAGCTGGTACGTCACCAACAGTCCACTCACCAACTTCTGGATCGTAAGCATTGATATGACCAACACAAATACAGTTTTCAGGAACTTGTTCTCCAACTACAACACCAGAAGCATCATAAGGACCATCGTTGCATACTTCAATAGTATAAGTAACAACATCTCCAACATTTGCAGTGTTTGTATTTACAGTCTTAGTAATAGACAAGTCGATTTCTTCCGGATCAAATCCAAAGTCAGCATCAACGTAATCTTCACCAGGACCTAGAGTAACATCATCAGTACCAGGAGTAGTGATAACCGTTCCATCAGGACCAGCTCCAACAGTAACAGTATAGTCACCAGCAGGAAGATCTTCAAATATGTATAAACCATCAGCATTTGTATAAGTAGTGTCCATAGAACCATCAGGATTAGTCAAGATAACCTCAACACCTTCAATTCCTGGCTCACCTGGATCCTGAACGCCATCAGCGTCATCATCCAACCATACAAAGTCTCCGATAGATCCAAGTGGAGTATATCCAGCATCAATTGTTGGATCATCTTCACCAGCTACCAAGTTGATTACTGCAGTTTGACCTGTAGTTTCATCAGCGTTAGAATCAGTATCGTTCTGGTCGTCTCCTCCACCTAATACAGTAGATTCGAAACCGTCAGGAGTAATGAATTCAACTATGTAGTCACCTGGAGCCAATTCATCAAACTCATAATAACCACCGTCTGCAGTAGTTGTAGAGCTAATTTGGTTTCCGTCGCTGTCTAACAAGTTAACAATTACACCATCAACACCTGGCTCATCAGCATCTTGAACACCATTTGAGTTTGTATCTTCCCAAACGTAATTTCCAAGAGAAGCCCAGTCGAAGCCAAAGTCAGCATCAACATAATCTTCACCAATTCCTAAAGCAACATCATCTGTTGTAGGAGTTGTAGGACCCATATTGTCTGGACCAGCACCAACAGTAACTGTGTAGTCACCAGGAACTAAATCTTCGAATAAGTATAGACCATCAGCATCCGTGTACATTGTGTCCATGGTACCGTCAGGGTTAGTTAAGATAACTTCAATACCTTCGATTCCTGGCTCACCTGGATCCTGAACACCGTCAGAATCAATGTCATGCCATACGAAATCTCCAATAGAACCTAGTGGTAAGTATCCAGCATCAATTGTTGGATCAAATTCACCAGCATCTAAATCAATCACATCTGTAAATCCACCTGCACCAGCGTCACTGTCATCAGCAGCACCGTCACTTGCGTTTCCAGATTGAGTTGTTGGAGTATATCCTTCAGGAGTAACAAATTCAACTACATAATCCAAAGCAGGATCCAAACCAACAAATTGGTAAGCTCCGTTTGCATCAGTAGTAGTAGTCATTAATACTGTTGTTAAGTCAGTAGCATCATATAAGTTTACAACTACATCTGCAACACCATCTTCAGTTGCATCCTGAACACCGTCTCCGTTTTCATCAAACCATACATAGTCTCCAAGACCAGCAGAGTAGAATCCGAAGTCAGCATCAACATAATCCTCACCTGGAGCAAGACTTACATTATCAGTACCATCAGTAGTTAATTCAGTATTCGCAGGACCGTCACCAACAGTAACAACATAGTCACCAGCAGGAAGATCAGGGAATAGGTAGTAACCTTCACCATCAGTATAAGTTGTATCCATTGTTCCATCAGGGTAAGTTAAGATTACCTCAACACCTTGAATTCCTGGCTCACCAGCATCTTGAAGGCCATCAGTATTTTCATCTAACCAAACAAAATCTCCGATAGAACCAAGTGGAGTATATCCAGCATCAATTGTTGGATCGTCTTCACCAGCATCAAGCGTGATAACAGCAGTTTGACCAGTTACAGGATCTGCATTAGAATCTGTATCATTTTGATCGTCACCACCACCTTGAACAGTTGGAGCACCATTAGAAGGAGCTTCAAATTCAACGATGTAATCACCTGGAGCTAATTCATCAAATTCGTAGTAACCACCATCTGCAGTAGTTGTAGAACTGATTAAGTTACCAGCAGCATCTAATAGATTTACAATAACACCGTCAATTCCTTCTTCATCTGCATCTTGAATACCATCTTGGTTATCATCGAACCATACATAGTTTCCTAAAGAAGCATAATCGAAGCCAAAGTCAGCATCTTCATAATTTTCACCTGGAGCAAGACTTACGTCATCAGAACCACCAGTAGTTAATCCCATATTTTCTGGACCATCACCAACAGTAACTACATAGTCACCAGCAGGAAGATCTTCAAACAAGTATAAACCATCAGCATCTGTGTACATTGTATCCATTGTTCCATCAGGGAATGTTAAGATAACTTCGATACCTTCTAGTCCTGGCTCACTTGGATCCTGAACACCGTCTGCATCTATGTCATGCCAAACAAAATCACCAATAGTTCCAAGTGGAGTATATCCAGCATCAATTGTTGGATCGTCTTCACCGGCTACTAAATTAATAACTGCAGTTAAACCTGTAGTTGCATCAGCATTTGAATCAGTATCATTCTGATCATCTCCACCGCCTTGAGTTGTTGGAGCACCATTTGAAGGAGCTTCAAACTCAACGATGTAATCACCAGGAGCTAGTTCATCAAATTCGTAGTAACCACCATCTGCAGTAGTTGTAGAACTGATTAAATTACCAGCAGCATCTAATAAGTTAACAACGACACCGTCGATACCTTCTTCATCTGCATCCTGAATTCCATCAGCATTATCATCGAACCATACATAATTTCCTAGAGAAGCCCAGTCGAAGCCAAAGTCAGCATCAACATAATCTTCACCAGCAGCTAAAGCTACGTTATCAGTACCACCAGTAGTTAAGCCCATGTTTTCTGGACCGTCACCTACAGTAACTACATAGTTACCTTCAGGAAGATCATCAAACAAGTATAGACCATCAGCATCAGTGTACATAGTATCCATAGTTCCGTCAGGGTAAGTTAAGATAACTTCCACGTTAGGAATTCCAACTTCATTTGGATCTTGGATACCATCAGCATTAAGATCATGCCATACATAGTCTCCGATAGAACCTAATTCGATAACTTCGATTGGAGCATTGTCTTCATCATCTTCAGACTGGTCTCCGTCGTCATTACCTGGCTCAGAGTCGATGTCTGGTTGATCAGCTTCAGTTACTTGAGCAACATTAACAAATGTTCCACACTCATCAACAATTTCAACAAGAATGTTCAAAGTAGCAGCACCACCATTAGCTAAGTCGCCAATGATCCACTCACCTTGTAATTCATTGTAGTAACCTACAGAAGCAGTAGCGCTAACGAATGCAACACATTCTGGAAGAGCATCTCCAACAACGATTCCTGATCCATCAGATGGACCTTCATTTGTCAAATCAATAGTATAAGTAAATTGATCTCCTAAAGAGGCAGTTTGAACGTCAGCAACCTTTGTTAATTCAAGGTCAATTTGTTCACCCATTACCTGAGCTGAATCTTCATCATCTTCAGACTGATCTCCGTCGTCATTACCTGGCTCAGAGTCGATGTCTGGTTGATCATGAGACATTACCTGAGCAATGTTTACATAAGGACCAACTCCGTCAACACTTGTTACCAATTCTAATGCGTAAGAAGCTCCAACAGGAATAGTTCCTACATCCCAAGTTGTACCAGTTAAGGTTCCAACATCTGGATTAGAACTAATCAAAGTTAAACCAGCAGGAAGTGCATCACCAACAACAACAGAAGTTGCAGTAGATGGACCTTGGTTTTGAACGATAATTGTCCAGGTAACTTCGTCTCCAACATTAACGATTTCTTCGCTAACTGATTTAGTCAATTCAACGTCAACTTCAACACCACCGATAACAACGTCATCTTGGTCATCTTCAGTTGGGTCATCATTGTCTGGCTCAGAGTCGATGTCTGGCTGATCAGCAGCAGTTACTTCTGCTACGTTTACAATTTCATCATCATATTCAATTAGAGTAACTGTAATATTTAAAGCAGTTGTTGCACCATTAGCTAAATCGCCAACTGTCCAAACTCCTGTAATAGGATCGTAATCTCCATCAGCAGATACGAAAGCAACTTCAGCAGGAAGGTTATCCGTTACTTCAATTCCAGAACCATCAGAAGGACCTTCGTTGGTTAAAGTAATTGTGTAAACAAAATCATCTCCTACATTAATATCAGTTCCACTAACTGTTTTATCTAATTCAAGATCAATTTGTTCTCCAGTTAAAGGAGCATTGTCTTCATCATCTTCTGATTGATCTCCATCATCATTGTTAGGAGTAGAATCAACATCTGGTTGATCTGTTTCGCTAACCTGAGCGATGTTAATGATATCACCTGGTTCAAGAACTTCAGCTTCTAAAGTTAAAGTTTCAACAGCACCAACTGGAAGATCACCAACATACCATGTGAATGTACCAGCATTGTAAGCACCTGCAGAAGCAGAAGAGTTTACATAAGCTAATTCACCAGGAAGTTGATCTAAAACAGCAACACCTGTTGCATCAGAAGGTCCAAGGTTGGTTACTTCAATTGTGAAGCTAACAACATCTCCAACATTAACAACATCAGCATCAACAACTTTAGTCAATTCGATGTCAACTTGTTCAGCTCTTACTTGAGCATTGTCTTCATCATCTTCTGATTGATCTCCGTCGTCATTACCTGGTTCAGAATCGATATCTGATTCAGTGTGTTCCATTACCTGAGCAATGTTTACATATGGTCCAACACCATCAACAGTAGTTGTGATTGTCAAGTCATAAGCAGCACCTACAGGAATGGTACCAACTGTCCATGTAGTTCCGTTAACAGAACCAACTTGTGGAGTAATACCAGTAATGGTTAAACCAGTTGGAAGCGCATCACCAACAACTACATTTGTAGCAGTAGATGGACCTTGGTTTTGAACAGTAATTGTCCAAGAAACCTCGTCTCCAACATTAACAACTGAATCACTAACAGTTTTAGTCAATTCAACATCTATTTGAACACCACCAATGTTAACATCATCCTGATCATCTTCAGTATCGTCATCATTGTCTGGCTCAGAATCGATGTCTGGTTGATCGGCATCAGTAACTTCAGCACTGTTGCTAATCATTTCAGCATATTCGATTAATTCAACTGTAATGTTCAAAGTAATTGAAGCACCAGCAGCTAAATCACCTACAGTCCATTCACCAGTAGCAGCATCGTAATCTCCATCAGAAGAAACGAAAGCAACTTCAGCAGGAAGGTTGTCAGTAACAACGATTCCAGTTCCGTCAGAAGGACCTTGGTTAACTAATTCGATTGTATAGATAAACTCATCTCCAACGATTACATCAGTAGCATCAGAAGTTTTTTCCAATTCAAGGTCAATTTGAACACCTGTAACAGGAACTGCATCTTCTTCATCTTCTGATTGGTCGCCATCGTCATTACCTGGAGTAGAATCGATATCTGGCTGGTCAGCAGCAGAAACCTGAGCAACGTTGATGAATTCACCTGGCTCAACTACTTCAACAGTAATTTCCAAAGTTTCAACACCATCAACTGCCAAATCACCAATTGTCCATAGACCAGAACCGCTTGAGTAAGTACCAGTAGAAGCGTTATCTGAAATGTAGATAACTTCACCTGGAAGTACGTCAAATACTTCGATTCCCGTTCCATCAGATGGACCTTGGTTTGTCAATTCAATAGTATAAGTAAATTGATCTCCAACATTAACTTCAGTAGCATCAGCAACTTTAGTCAATTCAAGATCGATTTGCAATGCTTCAACAGTGTCAGAATCTTCATCATCTTCTGATTGATCTCCATCGTCGTTTCCTGGTTCAGAGTCAATATCAGTTTGATCATGTGTAGCAACTTCAGCAATGTTCGTGTATGGTCCAATACCGTCAACAGTTGTAACAACCGTCAAAGTTCTTGTAACACCAACACCCAAATCACCAATTGTCCAAGTAGTTCCAGCGAATCCACCAGCAGAAGCTGAAGCAGAAACAACTGTTAAACCAGCAGGAACAGCATCTTCAACAGTTAAGCTTGTTGCATCAGATGGTCCTAAGTTAATTACTTCAATAGTCCAAGTTACTTCGTCTCCAACGTTCACCAAGTTTTGGTCAACCGTTTTAGTCAATTCAACATCGATCAATCCGATAATAGTGATAGGCGCGCTATCTTCTTCATCTTCTGATTGGTCGCCGTCATCATTACCTGGAGTAGAATCGATATCTGGCTGATCTGCAGCAGAAACTTGAGCTACATTTAACAAACCATCTTCTGGTTGAGTAGCTTCAACAGTAATGTTCAATAAAGCTGTTTCATTAACAGCTAAATCACCAACTGTCCAAATTCCGTTGTTATCATCAAAGAATCCTATGTCTGCAGCAGCAGAAACGAATGTCAATCCAGCTGGAAGATCATCAAATACTTCGATTCCAGTTCCATCAGATGGACCTAGATTAACAAGTTCGATTGTATAAGTAAATTGATCACCTACAACAACTGTTTCAGCATCAACTGTTTTGGTCAATTCCAAATCAATTAATAAACCTTCAACTTGTGCATTGTCTTCATCATCTTCTGATTGATCTCCGTCATCATTACCTGGTTCAGAGTCTAAGTCAGTTTGATCAGAAGAAGCAATTTCAGCAATGTTATTGTATGGTCCAACACCTTCAACTGTAGTAACAATTTCTAATGTTCTAATTTGACCAACACCTAAATCACCAATATTCCAGATTCCTGTAGCAGCATCATAAGTTCCAACTTCTTCGTTAGCACTTACAAAAGTTAAACCAGCAGGAAGGTTATCAATAACAGTAACTCCAGTAGCATCAGAACCACCTTGGTTTTCTACTTCGATAGTCCAAGTAACATCGTCTCCAACGTTAACTACATCTTCACTAACAGTTTTTACTAATTCAAGATCAGCAGCAACACCACCGATAACAATTTTATCTTCATCATCCTCAAACTCAATATCATTTGCAGGAGTAGAATCTACATCTGGTTGGTCAGCAGCATAAACTTGAGCAATGTTGCAAATCACTTCTTCTTCAGCGATTACTGTAGCAGTAATTGTCAAACTAACTGTTCCGCCAGCAGCAATATCACCTACAGTCCAAAGATTTGTATTTGCATCATAGTCTCCATCAGCAGAAACAAATTCTACTTCAGCAGGAAGTTCATCTAAAACAGTAACTCCTGTTGCATCACAAGGACCAGCATTTGTTACAGTTACAGTATACATAACCGTTTCACCAACATTTATACCTCCCATTGGAGTAGCTGTCTTGTCAAGAGCAAGATCAATTTCACAACCCATAACAGGAACAGAGTCTTCATCATCTTCTGACTGGTCTCCATCATCATTATTTGGATCTGAATCGATGTCTGGTTGATCAGCTGCAAATACTTGAGCAATGTTCAAGAATTCACCAGCTTCGATAACTGTTACTGTAATATCTAAAGTAACAACTTCGTCAACAGCTAAGTCACCAACAAACCAAGTACTTGTATTGTCATTGAAAGCTCCTTTGCTAGCAGAAGAACTTACATAAGTTACATTGCCAGGAAGTTGATCCAAAACAGAAATACCAGTTCCATCAGATGGACCTTGGTTAGTCAACTCAATTGTATAAGTAAAGTCATCACCTACATTTACAATTTCAGCGTCAGCAGTCTTGGCTAATTCCAAGTCGATTTGCTTTCCTTCGATTGTTTGAGCATCTTCATCATCTTCTGATTGGTCGCCATCGTCATTACCTGGAGTAGAATCCAAATCAACTTGATCAACACCAGTAATTTCAGCTGTGTTTTCACAGTCACCAGCAGCAGTAATGATTGCCATTACTTCTAAAGTTTCAGTTTCACCTGGAGTTAATTCTCCGATTGTCCAAACACCACCAGCAAAAGAACCATCAGATGGATCAGCAGCAGTTAATTCTAAACAAGCAGGAAGGTTGTCAGTTACTTCTACATTTGTAGCAGTTACAGAACCATTGTTTTCAACAGTAAGGATGAAAGTTACCTCATCTCCAACGTTAACACATTCCTGATCAATGCTTGCTAATTCTTTAGTCAATTCAAGATCAACAGCGATACCATTTAAGTATGCTTTGTCTTGATCATCTTCAGTATCATTGTCATTTTCAAAATCTGGTTCGTCGTCCGGAGTAGAATCGATGTCTGGTTGATTCGCAGACGCTACCTCAGCAGTGTTGCACAATTCACCAACTAGATCAACTCTGGCAACGATGGTCAAAGTTTTAGTTTCGCCAACCCCAACTGTACCAACTGTCCAAATACCGTTACCAGCATTGTAAGTTCCACCTGAGTGAGAAACATAAGTTAAACCTTCCGGTAAACGATCAATAGTTCTAACACCAGTAGCGGTGAAAGGACCAAAGTTTGTAGTAGTAACCGTAAATGTTACATTGTCACCAACGTTAACCTGAGCAGGCTCAACAGTTTTGTCTACTTCCAAATCAATTTCGCATCCGATAACCGTTACATCATCCTGATCATCTTCCGATGGGATGTTGTTGTTAGGGTCCGAATCTGAATCAGTTTGGTCAGCAGATAATACTTCAGCATAACATGGAATTTCACCAGAAGCGATAACTTCAACAACGATGTCCAAAGCAATGGTATCACCAGCAGCCAAAGAATCAATTCTCCAGATTCCAGTTTCAGAAATATAGTTACCAGCTTGAGTTTGTGGCTCAGCAGCAGTCGTTGCAATGAAAGTATTGCTCGTTAAGAAATCTAATTGTCCAGGAAGACCAGCTAAAACTTCAATGTTAGAAGCATTACAAGGACCTTCGTTGTTCAATAAAATTCTGTAGCAGAAGGTTTCACCAACATTGAACTTGTCACCAGGACAAACACAAAGGTCATCTTCTAAAGCATGTAATTCAGTTACATCACCAATTATCAAGTGTACAACACCTTCTTTAGCTGGTAAACCATTGTTGCTGTTAACCATGTATGTAATAGAAACATACTCGTCACCAGCATCCAATTGTGGTTCGAAAACGATGCTGTTTCCTGAAATTGTAGCTGTTCCTGAACCAGGAGCAGAAACAATACTCAATGAAGAAGCTTGTTCGTTTTTATCATTTGATAACACATTAATAGTGTAAGAAGGTTGAGGTGGAGTTACATCAATGAACTCTGTTCCAACCTGAACATTTGAAGAATCAGGAATTCCGTCAGCACCAATAATTGGATCGCCATTGCCATCCAAGTCAGGCTGAAGTTCGAAAACTGGAACTTCTTGAAGAACTGTGTTGTAAGGATTGATGTCTAAACGATCATCCTGAACACAGAATACATTAGGATTGTTTTCACCTTCGATAGAAACAAAAGCGTTAACTGTTTCAGTTGAACCGTCCATACCTGTTACAGTATAAGTAAATTCATCAGCTACACCATTTTCATATCCTAGGTTAGGACAGTAACGAATTCTTCCATTTGACAAAGCAGTAACTTCACCAAACTGAGGCTGAGAAGCGATTGTTACAGGACCATTTTCAGCCATGTAATCATCCGATCCACCTTGAAGAACAACGCATCCTATTTTCACATACTTGTCAATTTCAAGATCAATCTGACAAGCTTCAGTAGTTTCTTCATCTTCATTGTTGTCTGGATTATCATCAGGATTGTCACCTGTGATTGTTACAACATTTACGATTGTTGTGTCAGGAACATCAACAGTTGTTTCAATAGTCAATGAAACAGAAACACCAACTGGAAGAACACCGATGGTCCAAATACCAGAAGCTGGATCAAAAGTTCCAATTTCTTCATCGTGGCTAACGTAAGTCAATTCAGCTGGAAGATTATCAGTAACAACAGCATTTGGTTCCTCTTCAGGACCATAGTTAGTTGCAACGATTGTCCAAGTTACAATATCACCAACGTTAATTGGTTCCATGTCAGCCTCAACAGATTTAGTAACACCTAAATCTGAAGTACAAGGCTCTAAAGTAATTTCAATTGGAGCAGAAGTACCTTCACATCCATCAACAGTTGTTTCAACAACATAGAAAGAGAATGTTCCTTCAGTAGAAGGAGAGTAAGTTTGCTCAGTTGCACCATCAATAAGAGTTCCTCCTGGAGGAGTTCCTTCATACCATTGGTAAGTAGAACCAGGTGCTCCGAAAAGAGCTTGAAGAACAATTGCTTGATCTTCGCAGTTTGATTCAACAGTAGAACCGTTTCCGATAATGATGTTTGGTTGTGGAGCGTCTCCACCTTCAACTTCACCACTTGCAGATGCTACACATCCACTTTCATCAGTAACAACAACAGAGTAGAAACCAGGAGTCAAGCCAGTAGCAGTTAATCCTGTTTGTCCATCACTCCATTCGATAGTAGGAGTTCCAGTTGCGCCAATAACTTGAATTGTGATTGATCCAGAAGGATCTTCACCACAAGCAGCATCTTCGATACCTGAAACCAAAACTTCAAGATTATCTGGCGGAGCGTTTACACTTGCAGTAGTTTGAGCAGTACAACCTACAGCATCTGTTACAACAATTGTGTAATTTCCAGCAGGAAGACCTGTGAATTCACCAGTACCATTTGAATCGCCATTTGACAAGTCATATGTATAAGGCTCATTACCCATTGAAGCAGTAGCAGTGATTGATCCACCAGTACCAGCACAATCAGATTCTGTTGTAGTAGCAGTCAATGTCAATTCGCCTGGAGGTGTATTAACACTTGCAGAAGTTTGAGCAAAACAACCATCAGCATCTGTAACTGTAAGAACGTAGTTACCAGCAGCAAGATCAGTAAATGAACCTGTAGCATTTGTATCTCCATTTGACAATTCATAAGCATAAGGAGCAGTACCCATCATTGGTGTAGCAGTAATAGAACCACCAGTACCAAGACATGTAGCTTCAGTAGTTGTTGCAGTTAAAGTTAATTCACAAGGAATTTCCTGAACTGTAATTTGACCTGAACAGTTACACATTGCACCATCAGCATCACTGATAGAGAAAGTGAAAGTAGCAGTACCAAAGTAATCAGCAGCAGGTGTATAAGTAACAATACAGCCAGCATTTGTTAATGTACCAGCAGCAGCATCAATTGAAAGCATGATTGAAGAACAATCCAAGTTGCCATCAGCATCTGTTACGAAATTGTTTACATCAAATTCATAAGGTAGACCTTCTGTAGTCGATCCAAGAACTGTAGAACATGTACATGGAACGTTACAAACCTCACCTGGGTTAATTTCAACATTTGCAGTACCAGTACAGCCATCAGCATCTGTTGCTGTAACTACGTAGAAGCCAGCAGCAAGACCTGTTACAGTTGCACCAGATCCAGCAGGAGCACCATTCGATGTCCAAGTGTAAGTAAATCCACCAGCACCACCAGTTGCTTCCGCAGTAGCAGTACCATCAGAATCACCCTCACAAGTTGGATCTGTTTTACCAATCACAGAAACATTGATATCGCCTGTTCCTTGAAGTGTAAATGATCCTTCAACAGAGCAGCCTTCACCATCTGTAACTGTTACAGTGTAAGTTCCAGCAGCAAGGCCAGAAATAGTAGCAGTAGATTCGCCAGTACTCCAAGCATAAGTATAAGGAGCAGCGCCACCTGTTACAGTAGCAGTCAATGAGCCTTCATTACCATCACAACCTACCGGAGTAGAAGTAATTGTAACCATTGGAGCATCTGGTCCAGCTAACATAATGTTTTCAATAGTTGCGAAACATCCTTCATCACTTTCAACATCGATGGTGTAGTTTCCAGCACCAAGATTATCAAAAGTGATAATTTGACCACCAGTTAATACAACATTACCAGGATTTAAAGTGTAAGTATAGTTTCCTGCCTCACCAGCATTTAATGCGATAGAACCATTTGTTTCACCACAATCAGCATCTACAGAAGCAGTTACTTGTGGGTTGAAATTGTTTCCAGCATCATTTAGAGTAATATTGAATTCCTGAGTACATCCTTCAATGTCACCAGCAATACCAGTAACAAGAATGTAGTAATCACCAGGGCAAAGTTGATCAAAGCCATCTGGTGGGAATAAAGTTGCATTCAATTTATCAGGAGCACCTACAGGAGCTGTTCCTTCCCAGAATTCGAAGAACCATTGGTTAACACCATCTTTCAATGCTTCAGCAGCATCTAAGATAATTTCACCATTACATTCTCCACAAGTAGGATCTACTGTAGAAATAGACGCTTGGCAACCAGCAGGTGGAGCATCTCCAAAACCGAAGTCAAGAGAGTGATCGTTTTCACCAAAGTTTCCAGTTGTGAAAGTGATAGAAGCATCACCAACATTATCCAAAACTGCATCAGAATCTAAACGATCGTCACCAGCATTAGCAGCAGTCAATTCCTGGCCAGCTAAAGGACCACCATTTAATTGAGCAGCAGGGATACATACTTTATATTCCATAAAAGGAATTAAACCTTCGAAGTAGTATTCACCATCAGCATTAGTAGTAGTAGTTCCAACTTGAACTCCATCTTTGTAAAGTTGAACAGTTACACCTGAGTAAGGAGCTTCACCTGGATCTTGCAAACCGTTTCCATTTGCATCATTCCAAACGTAGTTACCTACCTCAATAGGAGCACGTCCACAAAGTGTTTCGATGTCACCGATACCAATAGACTTACCAGCAAAAGCAACATTGTCACCATTGTAGAATACGTTATAAGCATCATCTTTTGAACCATCTGTTAAATCTAACCAAGATACACCACCTGCCCAGATCAAGTTGTCCACGTTATCAACTCCTGTCATTAGAAGGTCTCCAGCTGTTAGGTTTACAGCAAGACCACCGACAGAAATTTCTTCGTGATCACAACATCCGTCGTCATCAAAGAATTCAGTTCCTTCATTACCACCTGGATTAGCACCAGTTAATACAACGTTTCCACCGCCATCAACAAGGTTACCATTGCTTTCAGCAAGGAAAGTACCATTGTTATTGTAGAAGAAACGAACATCACCTGAAACCAAACCTGATCTCAACTGACCATTAAATGTATTTGCATAACCAGTTTGGAAACCAGTACGATCAGAGAATCCCATAATTAAGTTGCCATAACCATCAAATTCGATGTCAGTCAACATTGGCTGTGCATAAAGCACAAATCCTCCTGGATTTTCATCACAGAAGGTATCACACCATGGGAACCAAGTACAACCGTCTCCAGCACCACCGTTACCGTTTGCAGCACCACAACCCTTATTTGGGTAATCAAGTGCATAATTGATGATTTGAGTAAATCCACCGTTAGCTGGGTTGAATTCCCAAACGTAAGCAGTAGAAGCATCATCACAAACAGCACCAACAAACACTCTATCTCTGTAATATTGTACAGCCCATGGGTGGGTATTGGAACCTCCACATGGGTTAGGGATAGCGTAAGTAGTTACATTGGCACAAGTTGGAGAAAGCAAGTTTCCGTCTTGTTGATTTCTGATATCAATTTTGATTAACTGATTGGTGTTAAGGTTAACTGTGTACAATTCTGTACCATCAGTAGAGATGTCAATATCTCCAAGACCTTTTCTACCAGTTTCAGTGTAACCATCGATATCATTGTTTGGTTGACTACGATTACAATCCAAATCAGCACGGTTAACAGCACCTAAGTTAGTACAAGCTCCAACATCAAAATAATTTTGAGAAGCAGTTGCACCACCGTTACCACCGGTAACATAATAGATACCACCAATACCAAGTGGACCAAAACCGTTGTGTCTTTTGATTACTGTAGAAGTGAAAACTCCTCCAGTTGCTTCATCATAAGCAACACCCCAAGTAGCACCAGTCTCTTTTGCTTGAGTAAGCATGTCTGGTAAACCACCTGAACCTGCAGTTGGAGGATAGTTGTCATAATTGGCACCTCCACCTGAAGCAGAATAATCAAAAGCAACCATTGCAGCAGGATCACCAGCACCAGTGGCTGGGTCATCAGCACATGCACCAAGAGGATCCCCGTTAACATAACAAGGAACAACTAATCTTGGAGCAGATTCACAATAATCTTCTGGAGTAGATACCCCGAAGTCATTGGATCCATTACATGAAACGAAAGTAACCGATGTGGAAGAACCACTACCGGAAAACGAATCAAATAATGTGTTAGCTGCATTGGCCTGAGCATTGTTGTAAGAATCAAGCTCTAGCTTTAATCTTACTTGCCCAGTACAACCTGGAATATTAACGGAATAGTTTCCGTTAAAATCCGTTACTGCAGTTCCAGTGTTGCCACTGGCATCAACTGCAGAAACCGTAATACCTTGGACTCCGACGTCTCCCCCATTCTGGGTTCCATCGCTACCGAAGTCTCGGTACACAGTACCAGTTACCTGAGCATCTGCCTGGGCGACTGGTACTAACATTGCAAACACAAGGCCTAAACACGCCATCGTTCCGAGACGCTTAAGACCTTTCTTCGTTGTTGTTCCTAAGACGCAACAACACAGAAAAGACAATATCTTGCTTGACCAAGAATCGCCATTTCTGACATAGTAATTGTTTGTCATAAATGTTTTTTATTTAAATAATAATATGATTAATTATATAATATGATTTATTTATTTCGGTCGTTGCATAAATATGCAGACCGGGGTTATTTAATAATTATAAATAATGGTGATTGCAATAGAGGTTATGAAGGGGAGGAGGATAACCGTCTAATTAGTGGCGCATCAACAAATATTAGTAGTTAAATACTTTGTTAGTAGTTCGACTTGTTATTTTCATTTTGTTGTTGTTTCCCATAGCTTATTAATATTTTGTAAAAAATATCAAATAGTTTTTTTTAGAAAGAGCAGCTTTAAATTATTAAGAATGATTCCTGAAGGAAGTGGCGCGTTTTATTCTTATTTAGCTGAGTAATCGTTTTTCTATAATAACTATTTTAAAAAAAAAATTAAATTCTTGAAACCTTGCCTCTATTTATCCGTAAATAATAGCGACCATTAACTGCTTAGAAGCAAATTTAATACCAATCACAGTCAATCTGTTAGCATTAAATTACTTCTATCCATATCTCCCTGTATTTCAATCAAATACATCCGAAAATTCCATTCAAAAAAATATTCCTAATTCCACTCATTTTTGCTTAACAAGTGTTAATTCCAAAAAAACATACAATATTGATTTTTTGTAGTACACTTTTTAAGACAACCCGAAAACTTTCTAAAACCCACATATAATTGCGGTAAAATGATGATTTTGATCAAATTATAACTCAATCAAAATCAAAATTTTAAGTCCATTTCGAAGCTTAAAACAGGAAAATTTTTAATACTTTAATGATATAAATAACATATTAAACAAATAGATTGATCAGTAAACTGATCAAAAAAAATATTCAATTGTCCAAAGTAAACGGAGGAGGAAACCTCGGACAGTATTCCAATAGTTCAGGGAGTTATTATGCAAATTGGTTTAAGTGGGCGCAATTCAAAGCACAAAGTTGGTACAAAAATTTTAATTATTCCAAAATTGGGAAAAATAAATCTGAGCTATATATGTAGCTTGAATATAGCTAATTGATTATCAGATAGAAGGCGAAAAAAAAGACCGATAATCCAAAAAAAATTTTGGATTATCGGTCTTTAAAATTGTAATTTTCAAGAAATCTACAAGCAAAAGTGCTGTTTAGCCTTTGTTTTGCTTTCTAATCAAGTTCAAAGCACTACCTGCCTTGAACCATTCGATTTGTGCAGTATTAAAAGTATGGTTAACCTTGAATGTTTCAGATTTACCATTAGAATGGTTCAACTTGATTGTCAAAGGCTGATTCTCCGCAAAACTCTCTAATCCAAGAATGTCTACAGTATCGTCTTCTTTCACCTTATTGTAGTCAGCTTTGTTGACGAAAGTAAGTGCTAGCATTCCTTGCTTCTTTAGGTTGGTTTCATGAATTCTAGCAAAAGATTTCACGATAACCGCTCTTACTCCTAAAAACCTAGGTTCCATAGCAGCATGTTCTCTAGAAGAACCTTCTCCTAAGTTTTCTTCACCAAAAACAACTGACCCTATTCCCTTAGCCTTGTACTGTCTGGCAATATCAGGAATGCCTTCATATTTTTTATTCAATTGGTTTAAAGCGGAATTTGGCTTATCATTAAAGAAGTTAATTGCGCCTGTGTAACAATTGTCAGAAATATTGTCCAAATGACCTCTGAACCTCAACCATGGCCCTGCCATTGAAATGTGGTCAGTAGTACACTTACCTTTTGCTTTTAATAATAATTTTAAGCCTGTTAAATCAGATCCTTCCCATGCTTTGAAAGGCGTAAGAATCTGAATTCTTTTTGAACTTGGGTTGACGCTGACCTGAATATTACTACCATCCTTTGCTGGAGCAATAAAACCTGCATCCTCAACATCAAATCCTTTAGAAGGCAATTCCTCCCCTTTTGGCTCGGGTAGTCTTACTTTTTCACCTTTATCATTCACCAATGTATCTCTCATTGGATTGAATTTCATGTCTCCTGCAATTGCCATTGCAGTTACTATTTCAGGAGAAGCTACGAATGAATGTGTATTAGGATTTCCATCGTTTCTTTTCGAGAAGTTTCTGTTGAAAGAAGTTATGATTGAATTCTTTTTATCTGGATCATCCGAATGTCTTGCCCATTGACCGATGCAAGGTCCACATGCGTTGGCAAGAACAACTCCACCAATTTTTTCAAAAACATCCAACTGTCCGTCTCTTTCAACCGTGTACCTAACCAACTCAGAACCAGGTGTTATAGTGAATTCTGACTTTGCCTTTAATCCATGATCAAGTGCTGCTTGAGCAAGTGAAGCGGCTCTGTCTAAATCTTCATAAGAAGAGTTTGTGCAAGAACCAATCAAACCAACTTCTAGTTTTGCAGGCCATCCATTCTTTTCTACTTCTTCAGCGAACCTTGATATTGGTGTTGCTCTGTCTGGAGTATATGGACCATTGATATGTGGCTCAAGAATGTCTAGATTAATTTCAAGAATTTGATCAAAGTATTGTACTGGATTTTTATACACTTCAGGGTCTCCAACCAGATGACTCTTTACTGAATCAGCAGCTTTTACAACTTCTTCTCTTCCTGTTGCTTTAAGGTAACGACGCATTGACTCATCGTAGCCGAAAATCGAAGTAGTTGCTCCAATTTCAGCCCCCATGTTACAAATTGTTCCTTTTCCTGTACATGAAATGCTTTCTGCTCCTTTACCATAATATTCCAAAATCGCGCCTGTTCCACCTTTAGCAGTCAAATATCCAGCAACTTTAAGAATAACATCTTTTGGTGAAGTCCAACCACTCATTTTACCAGTTAAATGAACTCCAATTACCTTAGGCATTGCTAATTCCCAAGCCATTCCAGCCATAACATCAACTGCATCTGCACCACCAACTCCAATGGCAACCATACCAAGACCACCAGCATTAACTGTGTGAGAATCAGTCCCGATCATCATTCCACCAGGAAAAGCATAATTTTCCAATACTACTTGGTGAATGATTCCAGCTCCTGGCTTCCAAAATCCAATTCCATATTTATTTGATACTGAAGCCAAAAAGTCATAAACCTCTTTATTGACCCCTAGCGCTTCTGCTAAATCTTTCTTAGCTCCAGTTTTTGCTAAAATAAGGTGATCACAGTGTGTCGTTGAAGGAACTGCAACTTTAGGCTTTCCTGACTGCATAAATTGCAACAATGCCATTTGTGCAGTTGCATCTTGCATTGCAACCCTGTCAGGTGCAAAATCTACGTAGTCCTTTTTTCTCTTGTAAACTTTCAGAGGAGTAGTTTTATACAAATGTGAGTATAAAATTTTCTCTGTTAAAGTCATTGGTCTGCCTAAAACCTTTTTGGCCTTTTTGATTTTTTCGCCCATTTCTGAATAGGCCTTTTTGATCATGTCTATATCAAATACCATAGTTATTATTTTGAATAGTTTCTTTTAAAAGTGATACGAAGATAAGCAATTGCAAGTTTCTATTTCAGCTTCACAACAAAATAAAAATGAATCAATTGCATGTTCCAAGGACAATCCAAAAACAGTCTAAAAACAGTCCTAATACAAAAGCTTTTTAAGTTTGCCCCTTAATACTTCAAACTTATCATTACACGGAATAGCACAAATAATTCAATGTTTTTTAACAATTTTCAATTTCTGAAAGTTCAAAATACAGCTAGGACAATTCTTACAAAGCAATTCGCATGAGATAATTCAATCAAGTGGTTATACAATTGGCTATAAGCCAATTTTTATCTAAAACCAAGGTGATATTTTCACAGTTGCTCACTAATTCTAGACAAATTTAAATAAAAAAGATACATTTATGCAAGACATATATACAACTTTGTTGAATTTTCTATATTTTGTATAGATTTATAGGCATATTTCTATAATTATTATAAAAATTTAACACAGAATGGGGGCAATTTTTAAGATTGATAAAACAGACAAGGAAATCCTGAAAATGCTGGTTAAAAATGGGAAAGCATCCTATATGGAAATGGCTAAAGTATTGGGTGTTTCGCATGGAACAATTCACCAGAGAGTAAAGAAGTTGGAACGCCGTGGTATTATAAAAAAAACCTCCATTGTTGTCGATTACGAAATTTTAGGTTTTGGGTTCATATGCTTTATTGGAATTTATTCCACGAATGGCTCCGACCTTTCATTTATATGTAAAGAGTTAAAAAAAATTCCTCAGATAACAGTCGCTCATATCACAACAGGTCAGTTTAATTTATTTTGTAAATTAAGGGCTCGAAATTCCAAAGATGCTCAAAGGTTGATTGAAAAAATACATTCTATTCGTGGAGTTGCAAGAACCGAGAGCATGGTTTCCTTTGAGGAGTTTATCAATAGCAAAGATCAGTTGGTTGGAGAGATTCTTTGAGGCTCGCTTGTATTGGGTATTAGGAGGCAGCAATCCCTTCGACCGCTGGTGCGCCAGTGCGGCTCATGCTTTTGGGACGGCACCTTTTGGCTTCGTTTGTATTTTTAGGTTCACTGATGCGAGCGGTGGTGGATCTATCGCTGAATTTTTCGCCTAATCGCTTCGTACAGAGACAGTTCGTGAATTGTCTCTACAAGTCTATAGCATCTGGCCTATCTTTATTATCTGCATTTACAATATACACGTTCACACTCTTTACTAATTGGCTGCATGAATGAAAAAATCAAGCATAAGACTTCACTTTACTCAAGACAATACACTTCTATTTTAAATTTCATTTACACCTATTAAAGCAATAAAAAATGGGATCAAAAAAAATAATTTTCTAGATCCCATTTTAATTAAAACAAACAAACTTGATGATTCATTTGTTTCTTATAAGTTTATTTTTCTAAGCACCCATGTACATTATTTCTTTAGCTGCCTTTACGACTCTTGTGATACTCGGCAAATAAAATTCCACCAATGGAGCTGAATAAGCAATTGGAGTATCTTGTCCGTTGATTCTGATAACAGGAGCGTCCAAATGATCAAATGCTCTTCTTTGAACAATGTGGCTAATTTCTGCTGAAATTGCGGAGAATGGAGGAGCCTCTTCAATTACAATAATCCTATTGGTTTTCTTAACAGAATTGATGATTGTATCGTAGTCCATTGGGCGAATAGTTCTAAGATCAATAACCTCTGCGCTGATGCCTTCTTTGGCTAATTCAGCAGCTGAAGCAACCGCAACTTTCATCATTTTATTGAAAGATACTATTGTCACATCAGAACCCTCTTGAACAATTTTAGCCTTTCCAATAGGGATAATATATTCTTCTTCAGGAACTTCTCCCAAATCAGAATACATTTGCTCAGATTCCATAAATAAAACTGGATCATCGTCTCGAATAGCAGACTTGAGCAATCCTTTTGCATCGTAAGGATTTGAGACAGAAATCACCTTCAGACCAGGGACTGTAGCGTAAAAATGTTCGTAATTATTAGAGTGTGTTGCTGCTAACTGACCTGCGGAACCGCTGGCTCCACGAAAAACGATCGGACAGCCATATTGTCCACCTGACATTTGCAACATCTTAGCGGCAGAATTGATAATCTGATCCGATGCCAAAAGCGCAAAGTTCCAAGTCATGAATTCGACAATTGGTCGCAATCCATTCATGGCTGCTCCAACCCCAATTCCCGCAAAACCCAACTCTGCGATTGGTGTATCTATGATTCTTTTTTCACCAAACTCAGCCAACATTCCTTGAGAAACTTTATAGGCGCCATTGTACTCTGCAACTTCTTCGCCCATCAAGAATACTCGCTCATCTCTTCTCATTTCTTCGTTCATAGCCTCTCTAAGGGCTTCCCTGAAACGGATTTCTCTCATTTTTCTGTTTTTTTAGATTCGCCGCAAAGATACAGGCTAAACTTTCAAAATATAAAGGGAAAGCAAAATTTAAACGTTAGTTTCTTATAAAATGCAAGATTTGTGAGCTTATTAACACAAATTTTGATAGAATAATTGTCATAAAAAGGGAATAAGCCCTAATTTGCTTTGCTGTAAAACATTAAAATTGTTCTGATGGACTGATTTTTGTTTTATTATTGATAAATGAGCGATAAACCTTTGCTCAATAACTGGATCAATTTAATATGAAATTATTTTCTAAAATAGGTATTTGCGGACTCATTATTATGTTCTTTAGTCTGTCTCAAATCAATGAGGCTCAATCTTGGGGATTTTGGGCTCATAAAAGAATCAATAGGCTTTCTGTATTCACCCTTCCTCCAGAAATGATTGGCTTTTACAAGTCTCATTTGGAACACATTACAGAACATGCAGTTGATCCTGACAAAAGGCGATATGCTGTTGAAGGCGAGGATAAGAAACATTATATTGATGTTGATGTTTATGGAGAATATCCGTTTGACAATGTTCCTCGTGTTTGGTCAGAAGCTGTTGAAAAATTCAGTGAAGATACTTTGATGGAATATGGCATTTTACCCTATAATCTGGAATGGATGATGGGAAAATTAACGCGTGCTTTTGAAGAGCAAAATTTGAAAAGAATTCTTAGACATAGTTCTGATATTGGTCATTATATTGGCGATGGTCATGTTCCTTTGCACACCACTGTAAATTACAATGGACAATTGACTGGCCAGAAAGGGATCCATGGTTTTTGGGAATCGCGTTGTCCTGAATTATTTGCAACAGACAACTACGACTTCTTTGTTGGTAAAGCAATTTATGTTGAAAATATACGAGATAAAATATGGGAGATTGTTTTGGAAAGTGCTTCTCATGTTCCAGAAGTTTTTGCACAAGAAATAAGATTGACCAAAGAATTTCCTGATGATAAAAAATATGCCTTTGATGAGAGAGGTGATATTTTGCTAAAAAACTACTCTTATGAATTTTCAGAGGCTTATGAAAAAAGCCTAGATGGAATGATAGAAGACCGAATGCGTGATGCTATTTTAAACATAGGAAGTTTTTGGTACACGGCTTGGGTAAATGCAGGCAAGCCTGATCTGAATAGATTGGGAGAACTGGCTTTGACAGATGAAGAAATAGAAGAGCAAAAAGAACTGGATAACAAATCGAACGGCGGTAAGATTAAGGGACGAGATCATAGTAAGTAAAGTTACGGCCTGCGGCCTTTTAGTACGCTTCGCTGTTGGTACGCTAGGCTTCGCCTGCGCTGTTGGTACAGTCGCCTTCGGCATTCTTGTTGGTACTGCTGCAATTGGTCTTCAACCAATTTGGCCTGTTGGATTTTTCTTTTTAGGCTATTGACCTTTGGCTTTTAGCTGTTGGTAATTTGAAGAAGTCCACATTTCTCCATTTACTCATTAATTTCCCAAAGCTTTTTTGATAGCTTCTTCTAACAATGGTTCCATAATCTTATAACCTTTTACGTTGGGATGAACTTCGTCTCGGGAAAGTTCTTTTTTCATTCCCAATCTTTCGTCTACCATTTCGGAATGATAATCGAGATAGACCATGTCATTTTGTTTTGCAAAATCTTGAATCATTTTGTTTAGTTGGATGACTTTTTTTGAGGGATTGAGACCTGGGTTCCATGGAAAATCGTAAGCTGGGAGAATGGAACAAAGGATGACTTTTATTCCATTGACTTTTGCCAATTCAGCCATTGATTTTATATTGTTTGCAATCGTTTCCAAAGACATTGGCCCCGTATTTCCTGCGATATCGTTGATCCCTGCGAGGAGAACTACCAAGTCGGGTTTTAAATCTATGACATCTGGTCTGAATCGAACCAACATTTGAGCTGTGGTTTGTCCACTTATTCCTCTATTAATATATGAAGGATTGTCAATAAAACCGGGACTCTTTTGTGGCCATTCTTCCGTTATCGAATTTCCCATAAAGACAACTCTATTTCCTTTTTCTTTCACAATTTCAAGTGTTTTATTTTTACTGGCAAATCGCTGTAAATTTGCCCAATCTTTGTGAGAAGGCAAACCAACCACATTGTCCTCAAACTGATCATATAACAGTCTGCATGTATTTTCAGTGCATTGGGTAATTTGAAGATAACCACCGTCGATTACTGATTTTATTTTGTGTTTTGTGTAGGCTTCACCATCGACAACGATGGCTGTAATTTTGTACAAATTGACAGTTGTAAACTGCTCCAATTTACTTTTCGCAATGTCATTCAAAGCGAGGTAGAAATTCTGAGATTTATCCGCTTGCTGTTCTGAAGTGGGCTTTTCTTTTAGGCTCAAAGGAACAAAATCAGTTGCATCAATGACTAAAAACTGATCGTCGTCAGGATCTAAAAATTCTTTATTGTAGGTAATTATTCTTTGTCCTTCTGAAATATCTTGTAAACTGGATTCATCATTGGCAGTTTTCAAAACCACATAAAAACCATCTTCTAGCTTTCCTAAACCAGTTGAATTTTGACCAATAACTTTTTGGCTACAAATACAAGTGATCAACAACAATGAAAGCGCAGTGAGTATATATCTCATGTGAGGTAGATATTAGTTTATTATAATTGTCGCAAGCATTCCTTTGGATTTATGGTCTAAAACAATGCTTACAACAATTTAACAAATAATTATTTCACTAATTCACAAAAGTATACGTTTAACTTTTTATTATCCTTCCGCAGATTCTAATTCCTTCGCCACTTCTTCAATCATTTCATTCAAACTTTTGACCTTTTTCTGCACAGCTTCCTCTTCCTCAGTTGAAACCTCATCTGTTTTTTTCAACTTCAGTTTTTCCAATAGATTGTCAATATCATTCTTGGTCTTCTCTATTTTACCAACTTTGTCTTTTACGTTTGATCCCAAATTCTTGGTATCGTCTTTCAATTTGTCGATTGATTCTCCAACTTTACCCAAGGCTTCCTTAAAGGATTTTCCGCGCAGTTTTTCTCTTTCAGTTTTTGCAATTTCACCCAAAGACTTACCCGTCTTTTTTACATTTTCAAAAAGGGTTTTTCGAGCAGTCTTTTGCTCTGTTGTTCCCCAAAATTGAACATAAAGAATCCAACCTAAAACAAGAAGAACTGCTATTTTTAATATCTTTCTAAGCATTTTTTTTAATTTTTTATTTACAAATTTTTAGTACCGATCACAGAAGTTCATCGCTTTCGCTAGTCTTGGCCAGATTTTAGGTAATAACTACATCGCAAATAAACCATTTACGAATAAAAAATTCTAGCATCAATATTGACTACTCTAAAAAACTTGCCGTTATACAACTTCAAAGCAATTAACGCAGCTTTTGATGACAACACCAAAAGAAAGCAGTTGATTATTAGAATTCAAATTGTCTAGTATCTAAAATCCAGTATTTAGGCGCAAATATAAGCAAATCAAGGTTTTTTGCTAAACACCTACATTTCAAGCTCAAGCCATTTTCCATCGCAGGCATAAATAACTACAGAATTTGACGAATCATAATCCTTAAGGATTAATTCAAACGAAGCCCCATTGAACTGGGCTTTGTACTTTTCTTTATCATAGGAAGAGGCTCCTGCACCATAATACCACCACCAACTGCCTGATTCAATAAACGTAGATGTAATTTTATTGTTCCCTACCCTTTCGACCTTTGGGCACTGATTAGGACTTACCATATTGTACCAATTTGCTTTGTAAATTTTACCAGCTATTGGTTTATCATATTTCTTTTCCAAAGCCTCTCGAAAACCATTTCTGTAGAGGTAGGCACCTTTGTAATTATCCGGGAGATTCAATACGTATACATTTTCCACATCCATCCAGTCGTAGGTTTCAATCAAAGACCAGCTTAGCTTTCCTGTTTCTTTCCAGTCCAGATTGGTTTTAAAAAGTAAGCTTGCCATGAATAACAAAATAGCAATCAAAGGAAAGAATTTCATTTTACGAAAAACAATAGTAACAACCGAAACCAATATCAAATAAAAGAATACAGAGGCAAAATATCCATATCGATCTGAATGGATTCCATAAGAAAATGCTGTCGTTAGATTGATTACAGGAAAGAGCAAAAACACATAAGTAATTAAAGAGGCAACAATGAAATTAAAGGTGATATTTTTCTTTTTCAAAGCAAAAACAAAAGCTGAGATTGTTAGCCCCAATCCAATAATCATCAAAACCAAAAAGAAATATTTATGGTAAAATATTTTTAAGAACCCTATTTCATTCGCATCCAGAATATATCTCGGGAAAAACAAAAACTTCAATAAATACTTACCGAATGTCTCCGCCAAAACATTGATGTCAAAATTTAAATGTGTAGAAGCTCCATAATGCCCTACCCATTTTCCATAGAGCATTTTATTGTTTAAAAAATACAGAAAAATAACAATCAATTGGGGCAGGCTTATAGAGACGAGTGATCTTGAAATTTTATCCCAAGGAAAACTTTTACTAAAAACCAAAATGATAAAAACGATTAAGGCAAATGGAAAGACGAGTGCCATTTCAAGAGAACACAAAGCCAGTGCAAAAAACAAAACTGAAAGTCCTGCGAAAACAAATGTCTGATTTTTGGCAGCGAACCAATTTACCAAGGAATAAAAACTTAAAAGCATGAAGCAAAGACAAAGTAAATAATGAATCGTCGCGCCCCAAACCACCGCTTCCGTTTGGTAGGGAGAAAGCAGATAAAACAATGCTGCCCAAAATGGAACCGATGCTAGCTTATCCAATTTTATCAATCGAAAAAAAGAATTGAAAACTCTGTAAATCAACCAAGCATTGAGACAATGTAAAAAGACAAATACGAAATGCCAAAGATAGCTGTTGAGGTCGAACAATCGATACAACAAATAAGTGCTGGTATGATAGACTGGATGGAAGCCGGGATCACCAAATCCTTTGATCAATCCAGATTTGCCCATTTCATCATAAGTTCCAATCCATGAATAGAAATCAGAGGTAAACTTAGCATCTATTGTTGGATGGTAAAATATAAATCCGAGTATAAAAAAAAGAAAAAATGAAGCCCATTTGCCAACGGGTTCAGGACTGTTTAGTTTTTCAAGTTTTCTGAAAAGGATCATGTTTTTGGTACGCTTCGCTGTTAGTGCGCCCTTCGGGCTTTTAGTACACTTGCCTTCGGCAATGTTGTTGGAACACAAAAATAGTCTTCGACTAATTTTGTCTGTTGGCAATTGAACAGCAAAATAGTTATTATTGTAAGATAATGATAATTTCAAATGCAAAAACGCCAATAGCCAACTACTAAAGACCAATAAGCTCTGCTCTAATTCACGATTAAAAATTTAGTATGATAAGTTTCCGTTCCGTCCTCATTGGAGCTGAGGACAATATAGACACCTGTGTTGGCGCGTTCACCATTGTAATTGAATCCATCCCAAACGGCTTGGCCACCAAGTGATTCAGTTTCATGGACAAGGCGACCTGTAGCGTCGGTAATTTTCACAAAAGCGCCATTGGCAAGGCCGCGAATGGCAATATTTCCTGTAAAATCAGGACGAACAGGATTGGGATAAACCAAAACATCTTCGTGGAAAAATTCAGCTTCCAATGCATCGCCTTGATAAGAAATTACTCCTCTTTCAGTTGCCATAAAAACTTCTCCTGTTTGGCTGTTCACTTGTACATCTTTGACCAAATTCGAAAGCAAAGGACTGTTTTCTTCCGTAAAATTCAATATGGTTTCTTTCCCATCTGGCGATAATAATAAGACTCCATTGTTGGTTCCCAACCATTTTCTATCAGCAGGATCAACTGTAATGCTGTTGATAACCGAACCTTCCAAAAGGTAGACGGGATTTTCACCATTTTCATCAAAAATGACGGGTTTGGAAAAATCACAATCTGTATTAAACGGATCGCTTGTGCAGAAAAAAACGGCAACTCCATCTTCCGTTCCTACCCAAATTTCGTCCTCCAAATCAGCCGCCAAACAATTTACCTCATTGCTGGGAATTCCGAAATTAAAGTCAATGTTTTTAAAAACACGGTATTGATCATCTATTGGGCTAAGAGGGTCTTCCCCTGAATCCATAACTAGAATGCCTTCGTTTCTAGCCACAAACCATTTGAAGCCAAATCGATCTATTTCGATGCGACCAAGGCGATCTTTGGTCAATGGTGGACTGAAAGTATTCCATTGCCCATCAACTGTCTTTACAACTATTGGGTTCAATGCACCATAATTACACATCCATAAATTTTGATCTTCATCCAATGAAATCCCAGCAATTCTGTAGGAATTGGGATCACCAACAGTATTACTAATTAGACTATTGCCGTTGTCATAAACGATGTAAGCATCTTCTGTTTTTTCGATTACGCCTCCACTGAATGAAGCAATATAAACGGTGGATTCGTTGGGTGAAATTTCAACTTCAAAAATGTCTTTTACTACTTGACCATTGTCATTCAAAAAACTGAATTGTTCCCAGCTATTTCCGTCAAAATGATAAACACCTGTATTGTCTGCCTTCGGTGTCCAAGCTCTTGAAATTCTTAATGGGCTTATCCAAAATTCCTGTTCACCATTCAAGCTGATGGAAAAAGCTTCTTTGGTTCTAGGGCCAGAAGCTTGAACGGGATAACCAATGTTTTCACCTTTTATTTCCACCATTCCATGGTAGTTATCCGACACCCAAATGCTTCCATTGGAACTGACGGCTGTTTCCTGACAACGCGGAATTCGATTGCTTTCAAAAATATTCTTTAGTGCAAATTCTTCGAGCAAAACAATTCTTGAACCAGAACTTTCGCCTGTTCGATTTTCTGTCAGAATCAATTCGTTTCCTCGATTGTTCATATGAACAATTCCAAAATCTTCATCAGCAGAATATCTTAAATTCCAATTATTACCGTCATGTTCATACAAGGATCCTGAAACAGAACAAAGCGCAGCGTTGTTAAATATTGAAACATAATTTACTATTCCTTCGACTAAGCCATTTGACTCATCTTGTAGTTCCCAATTATTGAAATTAATCAGAATGGGATCGTTTAGATCCGCTTTGTACAAACCCAATTCTGTGGCTGCATAAAAATACTGGTCGTCAGCCACCAAATTGTTTACATTAATTGCCGATCCTTCTGGACCTATGAAATAAGTATCTTTTACTTCCTCTGCTTCCATGTCAATGACCACTATTCCGAAGCTGCATGAAAGGTAGGCCAGTTCATTGATGAAATAGACATCATTTACTCGCTTTTCACCAATGATGGTCTTATTTTTAATTTCAGGCATTTCAACCAAATCTTCCCCTTTAAGAATATTGATGTTTGCATTTTCATAAGCAACAAACAAAGCATCGTATTCTACAGCATGTCTAATAACAGCGACTTCTGTTTCAGCAAAACCATCAAGATTGGAAAAAGTCCTTAGGTCGCCATCATCAGTGTTAAAGGTCATTATGCAAGAATAAGGTGTTCCGCAATAAACCGTTTCATTGATTGCACAAATTGAACTTCCTTGCTTGTAAGGAAGATGAACCTTCCAACTTCCAAGCGGACGAACCTGAGCACATAGAATTGTGCTAAAAAACAAGGAACCTAATAAAATGTAAACGATTCTATTCATAGTTGTTATCAAATGATGAGCATATTCGTGCAGACTAATTAAAACGATACAACAATAATAATATTACATACGAAATATCCAGTTTTTGCCATTGGATAAAAGTTGTCTAAAAGAAGTAAAAAAAAGAAGTGAAAATCGAATTGCGGATATCGAACAACAAAAAACTATTTCCAAGGATTGTAGGTTCCAAAGTTCCACAAATATCCTTCAGGGTCCTTGCAGCTATAAGATTTACCTCCATAATCTTCTTCGGTCAATTCTAATACGATTGTTGCTCCACCTTCTTTGGCTTTTTTGTAGTGCTCTTCAATTTTTTCGACGATTAAATAGGCACTTTGGGTATTGTATCCATCAATTTCACTTGGCACCTTTACAAGTTTGTCGAATTCATTTTTGATTTTTTCGCCTATCATAATCATTCCTGTGCCCTGAATCAATTGTGCATGCTTTACTTGATTTTCTTCATTGCGAAAAACGGCATGCTCTGTAAATCCAAGATTTTTACAAAGCCAATCAATTGCAGCATTGGCATCTTCATAGCGCATTGTTGGAATTATGCTAGGTTTGTCCATAGTTTAGATTTTAGATGCTAGATTTTAGCCTGGAACACAATGTGTATCTCCAGACATCTGTGTCCAGAATTCAAATGGCTAATAATTTTTGCTTTTATTGTTTAAATTTATTTCATCACAATACAATCCAACCTTGCACCAAAGGCTTTAGCTATATGTCCAAGGAGCTTCCACAATGTCTGCAATATTCAGAGTTGAAGTGTAAACCAGTTTTATCGCAGGTGGGACATGAAATTGTTTCTATTTCTTTGGGAATTGAGGCATTTCTGATTTCAGAAGTTACAATTCCAGTTGGTACTGCAATAATTCCATAGCCCAAAATCATCACAATTGCAGCCAAAGTTTGTCCCAAAGTGGTTTGGGGTGCAATATCTCCATAGCCGACAGTTGTCATCGTTACGATGGCCCAATAGATGCTTCTAGGTATGCTGGTAAATCCAGCTTCATCACTTTCTACCATATACATAATCGAACCAATAATTACGGAACTGATCAATACTGCTGTCAAAAACACAATTATCTTTTGTTTGCTGGCCTTGAGTGCTGTTACCAAAATCTGGGATTCGCCCAAGAAATGAGTCAATTTGAAAATTCTAAAAACCCTCAACAAACGCAAAATTCTTACTGTCATGAAATATTGCATTGGCAGGGCAAACAGCGTCAAATAGGTCGGAATTATCGATAACAAATCAACTATTCCATAAAAACTACTGATGTAGGCCCACTTTTTATTGGCCGTGTAGATTCTTGCAATGTATTCGATTGTGAATAAAATAGTCAAAACCCATTCCATATACCACAATGCTGTATGGTATTCCAAATCAATGGCTTCAACACTCTCCAACATAACAACCAGAATACTCAAAGCAATCATCACCAAAAGGATAACATCGAAAGTTTTGCTCTCTGGGGTATCATGCCTAAAAATGATGGCCCCTACTCTTTTTTTGAATAAATTGTTTTTTTCTGTTGACATCTTGAAATTATTCACACAAATTTAACTCCCAATTGCACATTAGACCTAATTTTCGAAAAATCTTTCTTTCCACTTTCTATATTATTGCAGTCTAAGCTACCATAACCTTATATAATTGCATCATAAACCACAACAAAATAAATTTTAGTGAAGTTCCTGACTTTTACCTGTCAATATATTGTTTTAAAAGCAGCTTTGTTGGGCTAATTTGCTAATTTCGCGCTCATTTTTTTTTGACCAATGTGGGTAAATTTAGCAAGGTTTATAATTAAGTTCCGTCTACCGCTGTTGCTTTTGGTTTTGATATTGACCATTTTCATGGGATATCATGCTAAAGGAATACAGATGACCTATAGCAATCCGCCTATTCTTCCCGATACACATCAGGTAATGAAAGATTTCAAACACTTTAAAAAGCAGTTTGGAGAGGATGGAAATTTGATGGTTATTGGGTTGCAATCTGATCGCTTTTTTGATCGAGCTGTTTTTAATGATTGGTTCAAATTAGGCAAAGAATTGGAAAAGATTGACGGAATAAACGGAGTTGTCTCTGTACCAACCTCAATCAATGTCATAAAAGACAAGGAAAATGAAAGATTTCAGCTACGTCCAATCATTTCTGAAGAAGTTGGAAGTGATGCTGAAATGGACAGTTTGAAACAGCTTTTCAAATCACTTCCCTTTTATGAAGGTATTTTATACAATGCAGAAAACAATTCAACTCTAATGGGCGTTCGAATTGATTCTTCCATAATGAATACTAAAACAAGGGTTGGTGTGGTAAAAACCATTGTTAGAAAAGCTGACCAATTTGGGGCAAAGCACGATCTTTCCACCCATTATTCGGGATTGCCTTTCATCAGATCCTATAATATTGAAACCATCTCTAAAGAGTTGAAATACTTCTTAGTGCTTGCCATTTGTATAATTGGAATGATTCTTTTCCTTTTGTTCCGTTCTTTTGCTTCTGTTTTCTATCCCATTTTAGTTGTATTGATCGCAGTAATTTGGTGTCTGGGCATTATGACTTTGCTAGATTATAGGATTACGGTTCTAACAGGACTGGTGCCGACCTTGATAGTTGTTATCGGAATTCCCAATTGTGTTTACATGCTCAATAAGTATCAGGAGGAATTTAGAAAACATGGTGAAAGAAAACGAGCGATGGTCAATGCTGTATCACGAATTGGACACATCACTTTGTTTGCCAATTTAACCACCGCAATTGGTTTTGCAGTTTTTGCATTGATGGAAAGTGCTATTTTAAAAGAGTTTGGAATTGTTTCTGGCTTGAGTATAGCGGGAACCTATTTCATTTCACTAATAGTAATACCAGGTATTTTTATGTATTTGCCTAAACCGAAGGCCAAGCATTTAAAGCACCTTGACAGAAAAGTACTTCAGGCTACTTTGGCCAACTTAGTAAACTGGACTCATAAGTATAGAACATCCATTCAATTAGGAGCTCTTGCATTACTGATTGTTTGCTCCTTTGGTTTATTTCAATTAAAATCTGAAGGCTACTTGGTTGATGATGTTAGTCAGGATTCAATTGTCTATACTGATCTTAAGTTTTTTGAAAACAACTTCAAGGGTGTTATGCCTATGGATGTCTTAATTGACACCAAGAAAAAGACTGGAATTACCAAGGCTAGTTTCATGAAAAAGCTAGACAAGGTTCACAAAATTTTTGAAAAAAACGAGTTATTCTCCAAACCTGTTTCGTTGATTGATGGAATAAAATTCTGCAACCAAGCTTATTTCAATGGAAAAGACAAGTTTTATAGTCTTCCATCTGCAATGGAAAGAAGTTTTGTTTTGTCTTATTTGAAAAATACTGGAGGAGAAGACAATGGTAATTTACTAGCTACACTAACAGACAGTCTGCAGCAAGTTGCCAGATTGAGTGTGGCCATTGCAGATGTGGGTTCTAGAAAATTTCCAGAAGTTGTGGCTGAAATGAAATCTGAAGTAGCCAAAGTACTTGATCCGGAAAAATACGATGTTAGTTATACTGGGAGTACTTTCGTTGTGATGGAAGGATATAATTATTTGATCAGCGGTCTTAGAAATAGCGTATTGTTTGCATTTTTATTGATTGCAATAATCATTGCCTACTTATTCAGGTCTCCTAAAATGTTGATGATCGCCTTATTGCCCAATTTGATCCCATTGGCTTTTACAGCTTCTTTAATGGGTTATTTCGGAATTACCTTGAAACCATCAACGGTGTTGATTTTCAGTGTGGCATTCGGAATTTCAGTCGATTTCACCATCCACTTTTTAGCCAAATACAGACAAGAACTATTTGACTACAAACAAAGCACAAAAGATGCAATTACCCGTTCAATACAAGAGACAGGTTTTAGCATGATTTATACGGCCATTATATTATTGGCTGGTTTCGTCGTTTTTACATTCTCCAACTTCACTGGAACCTTTTATTTAGGTTTACTGACCTCTATTACCTTGATTGTGGCCCTTCTTGCGAACCTTGTTTTGCTTCCTTCTGTTATACTTAGCATTGAGGAAAGAAAAGGAAAAAAGGACTTAGATTCTTAATTCACAAAAGAAGCTAGTAATTTTGCGCAAAAATCGGAGAAAACTCCAACAATGTATGGGGCCAAACAAGCCTTTCAGTACCCAATCAGATTTTTAAATATTATACAATGGAATTATCAAGCAAGAAATACAAACAATTCTCTTCCTTTAATCTACCAGAAATTGATAAAGAGGTTTTGTCTTTTTGGAAGGAACATGAAATATTTGCGAAAAGCATCTCAACAAGAGATGGCAAGGAACCGTTTGTATTTTACGAAGGTCCACCTTCAGCAAATGGGCTTCCTGGCATACATCATGTAATGGGAAGAACGATCAAGGATCTATTCTGCCGCTACAAAACTTTAAAGGGATTTCAGGTAAACAGAAAAGGTGGTTGGGACACACATGGTTTGCCTATTGAAATCAATGTCGAGAAAAAACTGGGTATTAAAAAAGAAGACATTGGGGTTAAAATTTCTGTTGAAGAATACAATCAAACCTGCCGAGAAGAAGTCCTTCGCTTCAAGGATGTATGGGATGACATTACTCAAAAAATGGGTTATTGGATCGACTTATCAGATCCATACATTACCTATGAAAACGATTACATAGAAAGCATCTGGAATCTTTTGAAGCGCTTGTACGACAAAGGGTTTTTATACAAAGGATATTCTGTGCAACCATTCTCTCCTGCCGCTGGAACAGGACTTAGTTCCCATGAGCTGAGTTATGAAGGAACTTATAGAAATGTAAAAGATACTTCGGCAACAGCCCAGTTCAAAATAAAAGATCAAGATGCCTATTTCTTGGCTTGGACAACTACTCCTTGGACCTTGCCTTCGAATACTGCGCTTGCTGTTGGTAGAAAGATAAAATATGTCAAAGTAGATACTTTCAACCCTTATACTCATGACAGAGTGAAAGTAATTCTAGCAAAGGATTTACTTGGAAAATATTTCAAGCCTGAAGCTGCTGAATTGAATTTGGAAGACTTTGAACCGGGACAAAAATTGATTCCTTATAAAATTTTATCCGAACACAAAGGAAGCGAATTTGAAGGCCTGCGTTATGAACAATTGCTCCCTTATGTTCAGCCAGAAGATGGTGATGCATTCAAAGTATTGATAGGAGATTTTGTAACGACAGAAGACGGAACTGGAATCGTTCACTTGGCTCCAAGTTTTGGTGCGGACGATATGAAAGTTGCCAAACAAAATGGAATTGGTTCACTGACCTTAGTGGACAAACAAGGAAAGTTTGTTGATGAAGTAACAGATTTTGCGGGTCGTTATGTAAAAGATTACAAAAACGAAGAAAACTATAGAAATGTCGATATTGATATTTCTATAAAATTAAAAACAGAAAACAAGGCTTTCAAAGTCGAAAAATACGAGCACAACTATCCACATTGCTGGAGAACCAATAAACCGATTTTATATTACCCATTGGATTCTTGGTTTATTAAAGTATCAGCTGTTAAGGACAGATTGGTTGAATTAAACAAAACCATCAACTGGAAACCAGCTTCTACTGGAGAAGGAAGATTTGGCAACTGGCTAGAAAATATTCAGGATTGGAATCTCTCTAGATCTAGATATTGGGGCACACCACTGCCAATTTGGAGGACCGAAGATGGAGCAGAAGAATTGTGCATTGGGTCAATTGAGGAATTGAAAGCTGAAATATCAAAATCAATCGAGGCTGGCTTTATGGATGGCCAGATTGATGACAATTTCGACATGCACAAGCCCCATGTTGACAATATTGTATTGGTTGCTCCAAGTGGAAAAGCCATGAAAAGAGAAGCTGATCTAATTGACGTTTGGTTTGATTCCGGTGCAATGCCATATGCTCAATGGCATTATCCATTTGAGAACAAGGAGCTTTTTGAAGCCAATTATCCGGCAGATTTTATTGCGGAGGGAGTCGATCAAACCAGGGGCTGGTTTTATACACTGCATGCAATTGCAGTTATGCTGTTTGATTCAGTTGCTTATAAAAATGTGGTGTCTAATGGATTGCTATTGGATAAAAAGGGTGTAAAAATGTCCAAGACTTTGGGCAATGTCGTTGATCCGTTTACTACAATCGCAGATTATGGAGCTGACGCAACAAGATGGTACATTATTTCAAACTCTCAGCCTTGGGAAAATCTAAAATTTGACTTGGCTGGAATTAAAGAAGTACAGCGAAAATTCTTTGGCACTCTTTACAATACTTATAACTTCTTTGCAATGTACGCCAATACCGATGGCTTCAGCCAAGCGGACAGTGCAACAATTCCATTGGAAGAAAGACCTGAAATAGATCGTTGGATCATTTCTAAACTAAACAGTTTGATTGTTGAGGTTGATAAAAACATTGGAAATTACGAACCAACAAAAGCTGCCCGTTTGATTCAGCGTTTTGTTGAGGATCATTTGAGTAATTGGTATGTTAGACTGTGTAGAAAGAGATTCTGGAAACCTATTTCAGAAGACAATCACACAGATAAAAATGCCGCTTACCAGACTTTACATAGATGTTTGATCGTTGTTTCTCAATTGATGTCACCGATTGCTCCATTTTTCTCAGATATGCTGTATAGAGAGTTAAATCAAGTAGACAAGAGTAGCGATTTATCCGTACACTGTTCACAATTCCCTACAATAAATGAAGCATTTATAGAACAGAGCCTTGAAGAGCGTATGCGCTTGGCACAAGAATTTTCTTCCTTAATTTTAGCCTTGAGAAAGAAAGAGAACATCAAAGTGAGACAACCTTTGAAGAGGGCTTTGATTCCTGTATTGGACGATCAGTTCCAAAGCAATATCGAAGCCATAGAAAGTCTGATAAAGACAGAGGTAAATATTAAAAATATAGAGTATGTAAAAGATACCAGTGGTATTTTTACAAAAAAAATCAAACCTAATTTCAAGGAATTGGGTAAAAAGGTAGGATCAAAGATGAAATTAATTCAACAATCTTTGGGCAAATTTGGGCAGGATGAAATTAATTTATTGGAACGGAACGGTTCTTGTCCTATAGATGTTGATGGAGAAAGCTATGAACTCTTACTTTCAGATGTAATTATTGATACTGAAGATGTACCCGGTTGGTTGGTTAACAGCTCCAACGGTTTAACGGTGGCTTTGGATACTAAAATTGATGAAGATCTAAAACGCGAAGGCGATGCAAGAGAAATTGTCAATAAAATTCAAAGACTTCGTAAGGACCAGGATTTGGAAATCACGGATAGAATAGGTATTTCTATTTTAGAAAATCCTGTCTTGCAAGGGGCTATAGAAAAATTTAAACAGTATATTTGCACCGAAACATTGACGAATGAACTAAATGTCGTAGATGAGATGAGAGATTCAGTTAGCTTGGACATCAATGGAGAAGAATTAAAAATCTTCATTTTTAAAATCTGAAACCAAAATAAAATTGTTTTGAAACTGTTCAATTCATGAACCCTTTGGTAATTTTTTCATAATTTAAAATGTTTGTCAGTGGTGGAAGAAAAAAATAAAGCAACGAAAATAAATTATTCAGAAGCTGAGCTATTGGAGTTTAAGGAAATTATCCTTGTTAAAATAAATTCAGCTAAAGATGAACTTAATTTTCTTCAGGAACAAATTACCAAATCTACAGAAGAATTGAAAGATGCTCTTTCTGCCGGTTTGGACAACGGAGCCAATACGCTCGAAAAAGAGAATTTGAATAAAATGGCTGCTAGACAGTCAAAATATATCAAACACCTTGAAAATGCCCTTATCCGTATTGAAAATAAAACTTACGGAATATGCAGAGTTACTGGTAAATTGATCAGCAAAGATCGACTAAAAGTAGTTCCTCATGCAACAATGAGCATAGAAGCTAAACTAGAACGTAGAAAAGAGTAAGATTTTGTTACTTTTGCAATGAAATCAAAAGATTTATAAATTGAGATTTGCTGTTTCTGCTTTTACTGTTCTTTCGGTCCTCCTTTTTGATCAAATCGTCAAATTTTGGGTAAAAACCAATATGTACCTTGGACAAGAGATTCCTGTCTTTGGTGAATGGTTTGAAATTCATTTCATTGAGAACCCAGGTATGGCCTTCGGGATCGAATTGGGAGGTGATTATGGTAAGTTGGCATTGACCCTGTTTAGGATTGTAGCAGTTTTTATTATCTGCTTCCTCATTTCACAACTTTCAAGAAAAAAAGCCGCTGTTTCATTAATCTTTGGCCTGTCTTTGATTCTCGCTGGTGCATTAGGAAACATAATAGACAGTATCTTTTACGGTCAATTCTTTTCAGAAAGTTCTTATTACCTTAAAAATCCGGCTGAGTTCATGCCTGAAGTAGGATATGCTGGCTATTTCTATGGAAAAGTAGTTGACATGCTTCATTTCACCTTTATCAAAGGCTTTTGGCCTGATTGGGTTCCCTATTTAGGCGGCAGTCGCTTCGAATTCTTCAGACCAATCTTCAATATTGCTGATTCATCCATCACCATCGGCATTTTATACCTTCTTCTATTTCAAAGGAGTTTCTTTACAAACCCTGAATAATCTC